>JAZKBC010000239.1:0-6509 GCA_040388825.1 Acidobacteriota bacterium
ATCCTTGGGCCTTGGAGGAGTAGTACCTCGGCAGTCTCATAAGCTGCAGGCCCCTGTGCAATTCAGGGAGGGGCAACAAATTTTGCGGAGCAAAATTTTAGTTGTTGGTTTTTGGTAGTTAGTTGTTAGGGAAAAAGGAAATGCGAGAGGCCTGGGCGCCGGAGGTGGTAGGCGCGCTTGCATCTCGCATGGTTGAACTGAACTCTGGGTTAGGCTGCGGTCGGCGGCTTGGGGGCTTCGTCGACTTTGGGGGTCACGGTGTGGGCGGTTTCGCCGGGCTTGGCGGGATCGTCGTTGATGCCCTTCATGCCTTCTTTAAAGCCGCGCAGTCCTTCGCCGATTCCCCGGCCCAGCTCCGGCAGTTTCTTTCCGCCGAAGAGCAGCACGGCGAGGCCGGCCACGATGATCAGGTGCCAAGGTTGAAAAAGATCTCCCATACAAATCACTCCGCGCCGGACAGGCATCAGGGCCAGACGGCGAACGTCCCTAT
Organism: Acidobacteriota bacterium; assembly: GCA_040388825.1. Classification (GTDB taxonomy): domain Bacteria; phylum Acidobacteriota; class Terriglobia; order Terriglobales; family Acidobacteriaceae; genus Granulicella. The sequence continues at coordinate 491 of JAZKBC010000239.1, forward strand.
TGTCGCACGATTGGGGGAGGCCGGGCAGGGCGGCCAAGGCTGAAGAGACTGCTGAATGGGTCCCTGAATATTCCCAAGCCAACCTCAGCGACTGAAGTCGCGTAATAGCGGTGGCAAGTGCGGCACGACTGAAGTCGTGCCCTTAACGGTTCGAGGCTCTTCGAGAACGGGTGAAGCCCCACTTCTCCCAATCGGCGGACAGGCGGCGGAGCGGGATGGTTAGCAGGAGTTTTGCGTTGAAGGAAGTGGGTTTGAGGCGGTCAGGCGGGGGCTTGCCGGTATATCCTTAGAGGAATGACGGTCGCCAACGACGCTGCCCCCGCCTGTACCAGGCAGGGCGCGCATGCGGGTGACCCGAGCGCTGCCGGCGCCGTAATGAGGAAGATGCTGCATCTGACGAAGAAGACCCTTTCCACCGCGAGCGACCTGGTTCGCGCTGCTCGTTCTTTCGATCGCCTTGATTCGACCACCGTTCGGCTGCTGAGCCTGGGCGTTCTGGCTCTGGGCCTGGCCGCGAGTGCCAGCGGACAGATTGCTGCTCCGGGAACTGCACCGGTGAGCACCCAGACCGCTGCCGGGCTGAATGCCTACACCGGACCGAAGTATGACAACCGCTACGAGGTCTATGGCGGTTTGAGCTACATGAACGGACAGGCAGGCCAGGACCTGCAGGCGAAGTACAACATGGGCGGCGGCGAGGCGATGTTTACCTACTGGCTGGGTCATGGGCCGGTGGGGCGGCTGGGCCTGACGGCGGACTACAGGCTTGAGGCGGGAACGACTCCGACACAGCCGAACCCCGGCAACAATCAGGCGGTGCACCTGAACCGCGTGCTGGTGATGCAGCATATCTTCGCGGGCGGCGTGACGTATCGCGGGTTCAAGAACCGGTACTTCGCGATCGACTATCACGCGCTGGGCGGAGAGACCTACGGGATCTTCGACCATGCGACGAAGAACTATCCCGGCGGAAGCCCGGTGGCGGCCTGCGCGGCGCAGCAGACAGTCGGGCAGACGGGCAGCCTTGGCCTGTACTGCAATCACGCTGCGGCGTGGGGAGCAGCCGGCGGAAGCATCGACTTCAATGAGAGCCAGAGGGTCGCGGTGCGGTTGTCGCCGGACATGATCTTTGAGCACTTCGGGACCGAGACGCGGGAGTATTTCTCGATCAGCATGGGGATTCTTTACCGCTTTGGAAAGCGGTAAAGAACAGAGCGTAGAGTTTAGAGCGTAGAAAAGATGAAGGCCCTCCTTGCGGAGGGCCTTTGTTGTTGGTGGTGGGTGGGTAAATTGATGCCGCCCTGAAGAGTGTGCGCCTCAGGGCCTAAAGGCCACATGAATGATGCTGCCTAATGCGACGGCTGAAGCCGTCGCCTACCGTTCGTGCCAAACGGACACCCTTACCAGGTTTCGTTGCCGCCGAGGAAGTCGGGGGAGACGGGGTTTTCGTAGACGGAGTAGTCGCGGGTGACGACTGTGAGGCCGGTGGGGGTTACGAAGTAGTTGCGTTTGTCTTCGGCGGGATCGTAACCGATGACGGTGCCGTCGGGGATGTGGCAGTCGCGGTCGATGATGGCGTGGCGAATGCGGCAGTGGCGGCCTACGTTGACGTGGGAGAAGATGACCGAGGAGTCGACGTCGGCGTAGCTGTTGACGCGGACATCGTGCGAGAGGACGGAGTTGCGGACCACCGAGCCGGAGACGATGCAGCCCGCGGAGACGATGGAGTTGATGGCCATGCCGGTACGGCCGGGTTCGCCGAAGACGAACTTGGCGGGCGGGTACTGGTAGGGCCGGGTGCGCATGGGCCAGGCCTTGTCGTAGAGGTTGAACGTCGGGGCGACGGAGGCGACGTCCATGTTGGCTTCGTAGTAGGCCTCGAGGGTGCCGACGTCGCGCCAGTAGAGGGCGCGCTGCTTGTTCTCGTCGACGAAGTTGTAGGCGTGGACTTTGTAGCGGCCGAGGAGCTTGGGCAGGATGTCGTGGCCGAAGTCGTGCTTGGAGTCGGGGTCTTCGGCGTCGCGCATGAGCTCGGGGATCAGGACGTCGGTGTTGAAGAGATAGATGCCCATGGAGACGTCGACCATGTCGGCGTTGAAGGGCGAGCGGATGGTGGTCTCTTTGGGCTTCTCGATGAAGCCGATGACCTCTCCGTTGCGGGCGACTTCAACTACGCCGAAGGCGGAGACCTCGTCGGGCTTGACGGGGAGAGTGGCGATGGTGACGTCGGCTCCGGAGGCGGCGTGGTGCTCCTTCATGAGCGCGTAGTTCATCTTGTAGATGTGGTCGCCGGAGAGGATGAGGATGTGGCGAGGCTCTTCGGAGCCGATGGAGTAGATGTTTTGGAAGACGGCGTCGGCGGTGCCCTGGTACCAGGACTTGGAGACGCGCTGCATGGGCGGGAGGATCTCGATGAACTCGCCGAGCTCGGAGGCGACGACCGGCCCCCAGCCTTCGCGGATGTGGCGGTTGAGCGAGAGCGCCTTGTACTGGGTGAGGATGTAGACGTGGCGGAGGTCGGAGTTGATGCAGTTGGAGAGCGTGATGTCGATGATGCGGTACTGGCCGGCAAAGGGGACGGCCGGCTTGGCGCGATCACGCGTGAGGGGGAAAAGTCGTTCGCCCGCGCCACCGGCGAGCAGTACACCCAGGGTATCTCTCATCGTTCAGCCACCTCAAATTGAGACGCGGTCTATAGAGATGCAGTCCGCGACGCACGAGTCTAGCACGGTCATAAGACGTTTCGGAAAACGAACTTACTGGCTTTCCGGAGGGGTCGAGTCTTCGGTGGACTCGTGCTCCTCGGTTGTGATGCGGAGGGACTTGAGGAAGGTGAGGTCGTGGCGGGTGAAGGGGCCTGCGGTGGTCTCTTCGGAGTCGTCGGCCGCATCGTCTGCTTCGTCGTCGTCGACTTCGTTGAGGCCGATGGTGGCTTCGAGCATGAGCAGGACGTCGAAGCCCTGCTCGCGGATTTCGCGGACGACGCCGGCGATCTGATCGGAGTCGGAGACCGACTCGTGGATGGCTTCGCCAAGTTTCTGGATAAGGTCCTTGACCTGCTGATTCAACGCCACCTCCCGTACCTTGCTGGAATGCCCTCACCACGCATTGGGTCTTCCCTGCGAGAAGCGGGAACGGCAGCTGCGGGGACTACGGCTTTAGAGTAACGCGAGGCCGCAGTGCCGCCAAGGGGGAAAGACTGTGCTGTGGGAAAGTGGGCTGGAATGGCGCTAGACGACGGTGTGGTGGTCGGCCCAGGCGTCTTCGAGGCGATGGGCGAGCTCCTCAACGGGCTGAACCCTGCGGGAGTTCCAGACGAGGAACCCAGCCGCCGCTGCACACATGCCACCCACCATCCAGAAGACCTTCTTCATCGCCGTAACCCTCTCCATACCTTCGTCTACGTTGCTCACGGGTAGTTGGATGCACATCGCGCGGGAACGTGGCTCGGGAATTATGGACTGCTACCGTTTATCGTCGCATGGCCGGGGGACATGAGGCGACGGTACACTGAGGGGGCGATGGACAAGGTTCGATTTGGGAGAGCGCTGGGATACGGAGCGCGGCACGCGGCGAAGTCGCTGGCGCAGGCCGTGGATGCGGCTACGACGCCTGCTCCAGCGGGCGCGGGTCGTCCGGCGGGGACGGCGACGGTGGTTGGCGGGGGTTCCGCTGGTGGTTCGGGAAATAGTGCCGTGAGACAGGATGCAGCAGCGAGAGTTGCGGCCGCGGCGCGGGGCGTGGCGCAGGCGAAGGCGGGATCGCAGGAGCTGAAACGAAGCGTGATGGCTCCCGTGAAGGCGTTTACGAGCGTGGTTTGGCTGCAGGTAACGGGAACGTTCTTTACGCTGATGGCGCTGTCGCTGGGCAGCGGGCTGTGGAAGCTGCGGGATGCGCTGAAGCAGCCGATGGAGTCGCGGGAAGCGCAGGAGTTTTATGTTTGCGCGGCGATGTTTTTGCTGTTCGCTTACTTTGCCGTGAGCAATTTTGCTCGGGCGAAGAAGCGGGAGCGGATGGGGCGGCGATAACGAAGCGCGACCGCCATGGGCTAGAACTTGGCCCATTCGAAGGGGAAGAGCTTACCTGCGGCGGCGGGGGTCATGGTGACGCCGGCGATGGCGAGGGCGCGGGTCATGACGGGGTCGCTGTTGTGGGCGAGGTCCTCGGCGGTGGGGAGTACGACTTCGTCGGGGATGACGCCGACCTTTTCCAGGCTTTTGCCGTCGGCCATGATGAGGTTGGAGCGGGTGATGGAAAAGGCGTAGAAGATGCGGGTGTCCTCGCCCTGCTGCTCCCTGATGTGCTCGGCTTCCATGACCGCGCCGGCTGAGGTATCCCCAATGACGGTGCCGCGATGCTCCAACTGCATAACCCGGGCGAACAATTCCGAGCACGAAGCGGAGCCGCTGTCGACGAGCACGATGATTTTGCCGGTGTACGGGCTGGAAACGTGTTTGGCAACTACGGGCTTCATGGGCTTGCGACCGACGCGGTCGGCGATTTTGACGTCGTGATCGAAGACGCGGGAGACGAGAGCCTGAAGAGAGTCCTCTGCGCCGCCGGGATTGCCGCGCAGATCAATGATGGTGGTAGGACGCGCCTTGTCCGAGCTGAAAAAGGTATCGAGCAACGATGGCTCGAAAAGGAACTCGGCCATCTTCCAAATGTTGACCTTATCCAGGGTGACCAGCCGTTCGCGCTCGAGAAAGTCGCTTTGTTCCTCTCGCGTTTCGAGGTCGACATCATCGCTTCCACCCTGGCTGATGTCGATGACCGATTTCTGGATCTTCATCATGGCCTTAACGGTGACCGTGTGCGGCGGGCCTGTGGGTGATTTGACGACGAGTTCGTCGACGGGAGAGGTGGCAAGGACATGGAAGTAATACCCAAGGTTGCTGATGTCGTCACGGTTCACCGCGTAGCGGCCGAATTGCAGAACCTGATCGCCGGGCAATAGCTTGTCGGCTGCGTCGGAGCCGGGACGGACACGGGTGATGAAGCTCTTGTCGCCGACCATCATCATGCGGTAGCCGGGGTCGGACCGCACGCCGCGGGCGGGAGGGTTGAAAAACAGATGGGAGTCGTTGAAGCCACTGAGGTAGGCGGCGACGATCTGCATCAGCTCCGGGAGGCTGGAGGCGTTCTTGATCTTTTCGTCGTACTCCTTATAGCGGGCATCAATATCGATGCCGTGATATTTGGGGTCGTAGTAGCTCTTGCGGACTTCGTCGTGGGCATCGCGGAGCATGCCGTGAGCGTGGCTGACCTGAACGACATCGAGCTTGACGTGGGGAGCAGCAGGCGCCTGGGCGTTGAGGGCAGGGGCGAAGAAAAACGTGACGGCGGCAACGAAGGGGACGAGATTCCTGAAAAAGCGCGGCATGGAACTCCGGTGAACGGTGAAGGGTGGATTTGCGCCAGCTTATCACGGCGGCGGCGGCGGGATGGACGATTTGGCGGTACGAGATTCGCGCGGAGAGGCCGCTGTGGTGCATCCTAGGAGGTGATATGAGTGAGATTGTTTCCACCCCCCAGCCGACTGCTCTTCGCCGCACTGCCCTGAATGCAACCCACCGCGCCCACAAGGCGAAGATGGTGGACTTTGGCGGATGGGATATGCCGGTGCAGTATCGCGGGCTGATTGAAGAGCACATGGCGGTGCGGACGGCCGTGGGGCTGTTCGACGTGTCGCATATGGGCGATATCCAGTTGCGGGGACCGAACTCGCTGGCGGCGGTGCAGAAGCTGCTGATGAATGACGCGAGCAAGCTGCAGGTGGGGCAGGCGCACTACTCAGCGATGCTTTATCCGGATGGGACGTTCGTCGACGACGTGGTGCTGCACAAGCTGGGCGAGAACGATTATTTGATCGTGATCAATGCGGGGACTCGCGAGAAAGATGTGCAGTGGGTGCGGAAGGTGCTGGGCGGTGGGAGCGGGCTGCACATCACGGATGTAAGCGACTACTACACGCAGTTGGCCATCCAGGGGCCTCGCGCGAAAGAGACCTTGCAGAAGC
>JAZKBC010000240.1:0-379 GCA_040388825.1 Acidobacteriota bacterium
CGCCGGCTCGGGCCCCGTCGTCGTTCTCCCCATCTACGCCCGCTGCACCATGAGCTGCCCCATCACCACCAACATGCTCGTCGGCGAAGCCGCCAAAATGACCTCCGCCAAGCCCTACCGCGTCGTCATCTTTTCCTTCGACCCCACCGACGACGCCACCGCCCTCCGCCACTTCCGCGCCGACAAGCATCTCCCCTCTACCTGGCTCCTGCTCCGCTCCAACCCCGAAGGCGTCCGCCGTTTCTGCGACTTCTTCCACTTCCGGAAATAAAAAGTTGCCAGGAATATTCTGGCTATTCTGGTTGGTCGGGTTTCTGGCAGTTTCTACGGAATGGTGCGTTGGCTTCTGGGGGGTTGATTTTCTAAACAAGGTCGGCGG
>JAZKBC010000240.1:389-3211 GCA_040388825.1 Acidobacteriota bacterium
TTCCTCCTCGATCACGCCCTCACCTGGCGCGCCACCTTCATCGACAAGGACTGGAACGCCGCCCAGCTCCAAACCTGGATCAACCGAGTAGAGTCCCCCACCCTCCTAGCCTGGCTCCTCATGAACCCCGAAAAACTAGCCGCAATCGGCTTCGGCGGCCTGATCCTAAGCCTCGCCATCATCCTCGCCGTCTTACTAACCCGCCCCACCACCTAACCCGCTAACCACTAATCCCTACTCCCTACTCCCTACTCCCTGCTTTTAATACGTTCCCGCAAAGATCGACTTCAGCTTCTGCCGCAGCCCCTGCTCCTCAGCCGCCTTCTTCACCTGCGTGCGGTGCGTATACAGCAGCATCCCAATCGCCGCGGCAAACTCCGGCCGCGCCAGTTCCGCCGGCATCCGGCTCAGCGGCACCGGATACCCCACCCGCGCCGGCACCCTCAGCAAACTCTCCGCCTGATCCAGCAGTCCAGCGATCAGCGCCCCGCCACCCGTAAACACCACACCCGCGCCCATCGCTTCGAGCACGCCGCCATCGCGCAGATTATTCCGCAGCATCGTCAGCATCTCGCGTGCCCGAGGCTCCAGGATCTCCGCCAGAAACCGCTGCCGCACCATCCGCGCAGCTCCGCCGCCCGTAGCCAGATCCCCACCCACCTCAATTTCATTCAACTGCGGAACGCTCGTCACCACGCAGTTCCCATAAGTCTTCTTCAGCTGCTCCGCCTCTTCCACACTCACATGCAGTCCAACAGCAAGGTCATTCGTAAAGTGATCGCCGCCAATCGGCAGCACCGCCGTATGCGCCACGCTCCCGTCATAAAACACCACCAGCTCCGTCGAGCTAGCCCCGATATCCGCGAGGCAAACACCCAGTTCCCGCTCATCGGCGCTCAGCACCGCTTCCGCCGAAGCAATCCCCTCAAACACCGTGTCGATCACTTCCAGCCCAGCCCGGTTCGCGCAAGTCACCACATTCTGCGAAGCCGACCCCGAGCACGTCGACAGATGCAAACAAACCTCCAGCCGATTCCCTACCATCCCCACCGGATCGTGAATCCCCGCCTGGTCGTCCAAAATAAACTGCTGCGGCAACAAGTGCAGCACCTCGCGATCCGGCGATAACCCAACCGACCGCGCGCGATCGATCGCCGACCGCACATCCTCCCGCGTAATCTCTTTCATCCGCGAGCCCATGCTGATCCCGCCCTGCGAGTTCAGCCCCTTCACATGCGGCCCACCCACACCCACCACAGCACTCTCGATCGGCCCCTTCGCAACCTTCTCCGCCGCCAGCGCCGCTTCATTGATCGCCTCCGCCGCCGGCCCCAGGTCCGAGATCACGCCCTTTCGCATCCCGCGCGAAGCCATCACACCGTGCCCGCGATACCGCAGCACGCCATCGTTCAGCTCCGCCACCAGCACGCAGCTCTTCGAGCTCCCCGCGTCCAGCACCGTAATCAAGTTATCCGCGCGTCCATTCATCGGCTTGCACCTCCGCCCGAACTCTTCGCCCCAGCCGCTTTCGCCAGCTCAGCCTTATGCGCCGCAGCCAGCGCCGCATACATCCGCTGATTGCTCGCATTCGTCTCTTTCGCAATCAACTTCTGCCTCGGCGAACTCTTCCCCCTCACCACCGGCTTAGCCCTCGCCACAGCAACCTTCTTCACCGGCTTCGCCACCGCTTTTGGAGCAACAGCTACCGGAGCCACCGCAGTCCCCGCAGCCGGCTTCGCCGAACCCACAGGAGCCTTCACCGCAACAGCCGCCGGCGCCGCCGAACCATCCGCAGCAGCCCCACCCGCCACCGCCGTTCCCGTATCCAGCACAATCTGCGTCTCCGACCGCATATCCGCCGACACCAGCTTCGGATACTGCTGCTTCCAATCCGTCAGATGATCCTCAAACTCCCCATACCGCGTCAAAAAGTTCTCATCCCCAAAGTGCACCAGCACATCCATCCCCTGGCTCGCCACCACCGCCTTCACATCCTCGGGGTCCGTCACATCCACTTCACTCAGCGACTCCGTCGGCCGCGCCCCGTCCTTGGCTCCCTTATCCAGGGCGCCCATAAAGTCGCGATAAATCTCCATCCGCGCCCGCCGTGTCGACAGCGGGTCCGCAGCCTCAATCCCCGTCAGCACCGGAAACGAGTAATGCGCATCCGTATCCGCCGCCACCGGCATATCCAGCAGCACGCCATTCGCGTCCACCAACCCGATCTGCGTCCCCTGCTTGGCAAACGCCACCGGCGTCCGCTCTGTAATCTCCACACGAATCTGATTCGGCAGCAACCGCATCACCGTCGCATGCCCCACCCACGGCAGCCTCTCCAGATCCGCCTGCCGTTCACTCAGCGGAATCTTGAAAATATTCCGCGTCAGGTCAGCCCCAAACACGCTCAGCAGTTGATCCCGCGTCAGGTGCTTGTTGCCCTCGATCTGGATATCCGAAGCCCCCGCCACCACAAACCGCGCATCATGCAGCAGATACGACCGCACCGCCAGCCCCGCCGCCGTCACGGCCACGAACCCCGCAAACACCCCACTCCCCAGCAGAATCTTCCCCCACATCGTCCGCGGCAAAATCCCTCTGCGCCCCCGCACCACGCCGCGCCGGCCGGCAATCCCGCGCCGCCGAACCGACCCCGCATAATCCTCTGTATCCGAGTACCCACCAGCCCGCGTCCGGCGCAGCGATCCGCTCGCCGCCGTCTCCGTCAGCTCGTCTTCGCGGACATACTCATCCTCGGGCGCATCCAGCACCCCAGTGAGCATCCCGGCCCCTGCGGAGCCGCGCTTGCCGTTAGTCTTCATTTC
>JAZKBC010000241.1:0-2413 GCA_040388825.1 Acidobacteriota bacterium
GTATGCCATTGTGGTGCTGCTGAAAATTGATCGAGGTGTCAGCTCAAGAACTGCCGTCGGCCTGGCAGCGTTGCTCGGCGTCTTCGCCGCTCTGTCATTTACGGTCCGCGTGAACAACGGTGGTGCACTCTTTCTGGGCGCCGGCATAGTCCTCTTCTGTTTCGTGCCTGCCAGACGATGGATGGCACTGTTGAGCTTTGGCGCAGCGGCCGTGCTGACTTTGATGCTCGTGGTGCGATTGACCGGCGACTCGTTCCATGACTATTGGATGTACTCGATCACGAAGGCGGCGGCGTCCAAGGGGGGCACTGGAAGCATTCTTCTGAACCCGCTCCTTTTGCCCTGGCACACGCTACTTTTTTTGCTGCAGAGCCGAAGAAACTGTGGCTTAGTTGTTATCTTTGCCGATGTATGCCTCGTATGGGCCTACATCTTGCGTCCTGCGCTTCCGATAAGAAGGATGAGGGCGTTGCCCAGGGTAGTTATGGGGATTGTTCTGATCCTCTTTCCATTTTTATATATGGATAACCGTGGGTTCCGGGACGGGAGCTTCATGCTTTCCGCCTCGACTATTGCTACGTTCCTTCTTTACGGCTTAGGTATATTCGCTTTTTTTCGGCTCATAGCCTGGGTGGCCGCGCCCCAGCGGTTCCAGGGATGGAACCGTCTCGAAGTTCTTCTGCTTATTCCCCTGGGGCAGTTCGCGGCGGAAGCGTTATCGTCGGGCGGCCGTCATGGAGAGATATATACGTCGATGGCGACTCTCTTCCTTCTGCTGCCGATTGTCTCTCCGATCGACCTGGGGACGCGGGGAAGGTCGATTCTGCTGGCTGCCGCGTCCGTCCTTCTATGCTATGGGTTCGTCTTCAGGGCAATGGAGCCCTATCGTTGGTGGAGCTTTCACAACCAACCGATGTTCGTCGGGCGGCAGTGGTTCATGCATCCTGTCTATGGCCCGATGTTCATCCAGCGCGACCTGCTCACCTTCGTGCAGCCCGTTTGCAAAGATATGGAATCTGACGGAGCTCACCGCGAGCTCCTTTCATTGCCATATTCCTTTGCGAATTATTTTTGTGCCGTTCCGCCCTGGCATGACTATGTGCAGACCTGGTACGACACGGCCGAGAAAAGCACCATCGATGCGTTGATGCAAGACCTGCAAGCGGCACCCCCAAAGTGGATCTTCTATCAGCGACAGCCTGAAGTTCTGACTTTCCACGAGATGGTGTTTAACGGAGGGCGGCTCATTCCTCAGGGGTATCTCGACAAATTGATTGAAAAGAAATTAAGCGATGGAGAGTGGAAAGTGGTTTACAGAAACGATTATGACAGCGTACTCCCGATGACCCAGGACTGGCTGCTTATTCAGACCAAGTGGTAAAGCGGGACGAAGGGATACTGGCAATTTTCATTTCCAACCCACCAATATCGCATGCCTCTGAACTGGCAGGAACGCTGGACCATTCGAACGGTTTTCTAGTACCCGGCGGCTTTACCGTAATGCTGACGGTGGTCCTGGCCGCCTTCCAGTTTGCCGGTCTTCGGATCGACCGCGATGCATTCGCCGTCGCTCCAGTGATGCCCTTGCTTGAGCGTGTAACCCTCGGCGGTGAGTTTTGCGGCTGTCGCCTGGGGGAAACCAGCTTCGAGGTAGAGCGTGTCAGGCAGGTATTGATGGTGAAAGCGCGGTGCGTCGACCGCCTGCTGGATGTTGAGTCCGCCCTCGGCAACGCTGAGGAAGACGTTGAGCACCGTTGTGGTGATACGCGGGCCACCGGGCGAGCCGAGCACCATGCGGACCTTGAGCACGATGGTCGGCGTCATGGCGGAGAGCGGACGATGACCGGGCGCGATGGCGTTGTTCGCGCCCTGGATGAGGCCGTACTTATTGGGCACGCCGGGCGCGGAGGCGAAGTCGTCCATTTCATCGTTGAGCAGGAAGCCGAGTCCGGTGGCGGTAACGTGCGAGCCGAAGCCGTCATTGAGTGTAGTGGTCACGGCCACGGCGTTGCCTTCGGCGTCGAGGACCGAGTAATGGGTGGTGTCGGTGGATTTCGACTCGGGCACGGTCGCGGTTGGCGGAGGCGGAAGGAAACCAGCGGGGCGTTTGAGATCCGCTGACGGCGTGGCGTGGCCGGGCACGATGCTCTTACGCCAGGCGTCGGCGTAGGCGGGGTTGAGCAGTGCCACCACGGGGAGCTTTGCGAAGTCGGGGTCGCCGAGGTAGTCGGTGCGGTCCATGTAAGCGCGGCGCATGGCCTCGGTGATGAGCTGGACTTCTTCTGGCGTGCGGTCACCGAGCTTGTTGAGATAGTAGGGGCGCAGGATGTTGAGCATCTCGATCAGGCCGATGCCTCCTGCGGAGGGCGGCGGGGCGCTGAAGATCTCGTAACCGTGGTATGAGCCTTTCACC
>JAZKBC010000241.1:2423-4151 GCA_040388825.1 Acidobacteriota bacterium
GGACGCGTTCCTTGACCTGATAGTGGGCGAGGTCGGCTTCGGTGATGAGGCCACCGTGGGCCTTCATGTCTGCGGCCAGTTTTTTTGCGATCACGCCGCGGTAGAAGTCGGCGGGATCGGCGGCGATGCGTTTGAGGGTGGCGGCGAGTTCCGGCTGACGAAAGCTGTCACCAGCCTGATAATACGAACCCCGCTTGGCATCGGTCTGGAAGTCTTTGTGTGACTCGGGGAACTTTGCCAGGTCGGGATCGTGCAGCTCGGCGGCCTCCTCGCCGCTGAGGACGAAACCATCCTCGGCGAGCTGGATGGCAGGGGCGATGACGGCCTTCAGGCCTAGCTTGCCATATTTCCGCTCGGCATAGGCGAGTCCCGCGACCGAGCCGGGAACACCAATGGATTTGTAGCCGAGGGTGCTGGCGTCCGGAATGATGTGGTGTTGTGCGTCGAGGTACATATCGCGCGAGGCGGCGCCGGGCGCTTCCTCGCGGAAGTCGATGAAGAGGTCGCGCTTGCCATCGTGCGGCTTCGCAAGATGGACCAGCATGAATCCGCCGCCGCCCAGATTTCCAGCAACGGGATGGACGACGGCGAGCGCAAAGCCGGTGGTGACTGCGGCATCGACGGCGTTGCCGCCCTGCTTGAGGATGGCGACGCCGGCGTCGCTGGCGGCGTGGTGCACGCTCACGACCATGGCGTGATCTGCGGTCGCGGGGGTTTCGTTCTGCGCGAGGGCGGGGACTGCTGCGATGGAATTGGAAAGAAAGAGCGAGGCGAGAACCCAGGATCTGCTCGGCATGCGAGGAAGTTTACCGAACCCGCCGTCTGGGACTCGGGTTTACGCCAGCGACTGCATAGAATGGCGAAGGCATGGCTGTCACTCTGCGTTCGTTTGCGAAGATCAACATCGGTTTGGCGATCGGGGTGACGCGCCCGGATGGCTACCACCCCCTGACGACGGTGTACCAGACGATTGGCCTGCACGATCTGGTGACGGTAACGGCGCGACGCGCAGGAGCGACCAGCATCCTGCTCACCTCGAACGACGAGCGGGTTCCCACTGACGCGCGTAACACCGCATGGAAGATGGTCGAACGGGCGCTCGACGTCCTGGGCGTGGCGGCTGAGGTATCGATCCATATTGAAAAGAGGCTGCCGGTGCAGGGCGGGCTGGGGGCGGGCTCGGCGAACGCGGCGGCGGCCTTGCTGGGTCTGGAGCGGGAGCTGGACTGCCGGCTATCCGAGACCGACCGGCTTCGTGTGGCGGCCGAGGTGGGCTCGGACGTGCCGCTATTCCTGCTGGGCGGCGCGGTGCTGGGGTTGGGGCGGGGTGAGGTTGTCTCTCCTCTGCCGGACCTGCCTGCGTTGCCGTGTGTGGTGGCGGTTCCGGAGGTGGGAGTCTCGACGCCTGCGGCTTTTCGGGAATGGGATACGCGGCATTCCGCATTGACCCCCGCCGCCTCAGCCGATAGGCTTGAAGGGTTGAGTCGGTCTGTCTCCGCAGCATGGAATCAGCCGCACTCCTCCGGTGTCTCCCGGGCGCGCTCTTCGGAAAGGATTTTCGAGGGGGATTTGGCCCACAGGGGAGACCTGGCCGAGACTCCGCTTCTCGCGCTTGTCCGCACCGGGATTGCAAACGACTTTGAAGAGGTCGTCTTTGCGCAGTATCCCTCTCTTGCAGACATTGTGCGTGTGCTTGCGTCGTCCGGCCAGGGCGAGGACGCGGCTCTC
>JAZKBC010000242.1:0-9445 GCA_040388825.1 Acidobacteriota bacterium
CTACTCCCTACTCCCTACTCCCTACTCCCTACTCCCTACTCCCTACTCCCTAAAATGCTCTACACTAACCCTCGAATGAACCTGCAAGGCTGCGGCACCGCTCTCATCACCCCTTTCCGTCCTGATGGCTCCCTCGACGAGGCCAACCTCCACGCCCACGTCAACTGGCAGATCGCCAACGGCATCTCTTTCCTCATCCCCTGCGGGACCACCGGCGAAGCAGCCACCCTCTCTGAAAGCGAGTACCTCCGCGTCATCGAGCTCACCGTAGCTGCCGCCGACGGCCGCGTCCCCGTCTTCGCCGGATGCACCCACAACGCCACGCACCAGGCCGTCGCCAACGTCCAGAAGCTCACCCGCAGCGTCCCCGGCCTCACCGGCATCCTCACCGCCAACCCGTACTACAACAAGCCCAGCCAGGAAGGCCAGTACCAGCACTTCCGCGCCATCGCCGAGTCCTGCCCGCTGCCCATCCTGCTCTACAACATCCCCGGCCGCACCGGCGTCAATCTCGAACCCGCCACCGTCCTCCGCCTCGCGGAGATCCCCAGCATCAACGGCATCAAGGAATCCTCCGGCAACATTCAGCAGATCACCGACCTCATCACCCGCGCCCCGCGCTCCTTCCGTGTCTTCTCCGGCGACGACGCCCTCGCGCTCCCCACCATCGCCGCCGGCGGCATGGGCCTCATCTCCGTCGCCTCCAACGCCATCCCCGACCAGATGTCCCAGATGATCGCCTCCGCCCTCGACAACAACTGGCCCAACGCCCGCCGCATCAACCGCCGTTACTTCCCCCTGATCCAGGCCCTCTTCTCCGAACCCAGCCCCGGCCCCATCAAAGCCGTCCTGGAAATCCTCGGCCGCGGTCCCGACCACCTCCGCCTCCCCATGCTCCCCGCAACCGACCCCACCCGCCGCAAACTCGAACGCCTCCTCGGCGAACTAGGCCTCCTCCACGACCACCCCGGCGACGACCTCCGTCTCTACTAGAAAACCCAAGCGCTTCGGATTTTGCTATCCTTATGCCAACGGTATTACGCATCGACGGCTACCGATTCGTCATTTATGTGTTCGACCATGAGCCCGCTCACGTTCACGTCAAGGGTGCCACCGGCGAAGCCATCTTCTTGCTCAACTGCCCAGCCGGCACGCCCACCCTTCGCAAGAACTTCGGATTTAACCTGCCTGAACTGACACGTATCCGCCGCAAGGTGCAGGACAATCTTTCGCTGCTGTGCAGCGCCTGGAAGGATATCCATGAAGCCTGACAAGCAGTGGGAAGAGGAAGTCGAACGCGCCACCCAAAGCGCCGAACAGATGCGCCACGAAATCCCTCACATCGTCAAAGCCCATTACGATCCCAAACTTCGCCGCATCATCCTCTCCGTAAGCAGCGGAGCATGGTTCGCCTTCCGTCCGGAAGACGCTCAGGGCTTGGAGCATGCAACCGACGCCCAACTCAAGAAGATGGAAATCTCTTTCTCGGGCTACGGCGTCTACTTTCCCCTCCTTGACGAAGACTTCTGGTATCCCTCTCTCCTCCAGGGCCAATTTGGCACCCGCAAGTGGATGGCTGCCCGCCTCGGTTCGGCCGGCGGAGCCTCCCGCAGCAAAGCCAAAGTCACCGCCGCCCGCGCCAACGGCAAACTCGGCGGCCGCCCCCGCAAGACAGCCTCCTGATTCGCCCTTTGAGGTGCCCGTCCGAGTGCACCACCTCTGGCCTCTGGGATGTAGATCGCCGCAGCCAACTCGCCATCGAACCCTTCCACAACGCATCTTTTTCGCCCACCCCCAACGTCTCCCTCTCGGCGCTACAATCAACCGTCGCCAACCTCGCAGGTCCGGAGCTCTCCGATGCCTCGCTTCCTCGCCCTCCTCCTAATCCTCGCCGCCCCGCTCACGCTCACCGCGCAAAGCAACGGCAACTGGCGCTTCAAGCTCGACAGCCCACCCAACCTCCTCACCCCCGACCCGCCCTGGGTTCCCGCCTCCATCGACAACCCCCGCTACCCCGTCCGCATCCGTCTGCTCTTCCAGCACCAACACTTCACCGGCTACGGTTTCAAGGGCACCGTCTTCGCCCGCGTTCCCGCAACCGACGCCGTCATCACCAGCTTCTACTACAACTGCGGCCGCACCTTCTCCACCGGCGGCCCATCCGCCTACCCCGCCCGCTGGCTCAAACCCAACAAGCTCCAGATCCTCATGGCCGATCCTCACTCCGATCGAACCCAGAAGTGCACCCTAACCGCCCACCCCTAGCCAGCCAGACGTCGGCGCTCACATCCCATTCCATCTGGCGGTCCATCACTCACATCCGCGCGCACCTCTCCTCGACAACCAACCTGTCAGACAAATATCCTTCGCTGCGAGGCCACCCATGCAAGCCACTCGCCGCGATCTCTTCAAGTCCTCCCTCGCCACCGCTGCCGCAGCCGTCCTCCCCGCCCCCAGGCACCCCTGGCCCCCGCACCGCATCCCCACCCCACCCCAAATCGCCGCCAACTTCAAACGCCTCGACGCCGCCCGCGACCGCCCCGTCTTCCGCCGCGACCTCTTCCCCAACCCCGTCATCATCGACTCCATCGAGCTCCTCCACTACAAAAAATCCTGGCTCTGCCGAGTCCGCTCCAAAGACGGCGCCGAAGGCATCTCCATCTCGAACGCCCAGCAGATGGAGACCCTCTACCCCATCTTCGTCCAGCGCATCGCTCCTTTCTTCCTCACCGAAGACGCCCGCGACCTCGAGCGCCTCCTCGACCTCTGCATGGTCTACGAGTCCAACTACAAGGCCACCAGCCTCGCCGTCTTCGTCCCATTAGCAACGCTGGAATTCGCCATCCTCGACATGTTCGGCAAGCTCGCCAACAAGTCCATCGGCCTCCTCATCTCCGACAAGATCCACAACCCCAGCATCGCCGTCTATCAGGCCAACGGCGAGCGCTACATCTCGCCTGAAGAAACCATCGAGCACCTCCAGCGCGACGTCGCCATCTCCCACGCCAAGGCCATCAAGTTCAAGCTCGGCGGCCGCATGTCTCACGTCGAAACCCCACCCGACCGCAGCGCGCGCCTCATCCCCATGGTCCGCAAAGTCTTCGGCGACGACATGGTCATCTCCGCCGACTCCAACGGCTCCTACGGCCCTGAAGAAGCCATCCGCATCGGCAAAATCATGCAGCAGTACAACTACGCCTTCTACGAAGAGCCCGTCCCCTTCGACGACTACGACGGCCTCCAGCAGGTCGCCGACGCCCTCGAAATCCCCATCGCTCTCGGCGAGCAGGAACCCTCCACCTGGAACTTCCGGCACGTCCTCGCCCACAACTCCGTCGGCATCGTTCAGCAGGACATGTTCTACTTCGGCGGCATGGTCCGCTGCATGAAAGTAGCCCGCATGGCCGCCGCCCTCAACAAGCAGTGCATCCCCCACATCTCCAGCACAGGCCTCGGCTTCCTCTACATGATGCACTTCGTCTCCGCCATCCCCAACAGCGGCCCTTACCACGAGTTCAAGGAGTTCAATAACGACCTCCCCTTCACCTGCGCCACCAGCACTCTCCGCTCCGACGCCAACGGCGTCCTCACCGTTCCCACCGGCCCCGGCGTAGGCGTAGAAATCGACCCCGCCTACATCGCCAAGCACGAAGTCATGAAAGCCACCCGCCCCAAAAACTTCAAAGACGCCACCTAACCCACCATGCCCATCCCTCCACCACCACCGCAAACCCTCATCTGGCCCCACGGCGCCCCCGCCGCCGGCCAGCCACAAAAAGCCGACTTCGGCACCCACACCCTCTCCATCTCCCACCACGACTCCCACGGCGAAGCCGAAGTCCACGCCGCCGGAGCCACCCTCATGATCTGCCAGTCCGGCGAAGCCGACCTCCTCTACGGCGGCAACCTCGTCAACCCCCGCCGCCTCTCCCCCACCGAACTCCGCGGCACCACCCTGTCCAACGCCACCCGCATCCACGTCTCCCCCGGCGACGTCATCCACTTCGCCCCCGCCGCCCCCCATCAATGGATCGTAGCCCCCGGCCAGACGGCCACCTTCCTCGTCGTTCACATCATCGAATCCAGACCAAAATGATTCCGTGCTAGTCTCAACTCAAACACGCACAATTTACGGCTCAGTGCGTTTCGGAGGCTTCTTGAAGTTCGCTCGCGTGGGTCTCGTCTGCGAAGGAAACGCAGCCATCTCCGAGACCGCCTTTTCCGGAACCGCCAAACGCATGTTTCTGAGTCTCCAGAACGAAGGCCACGAAGTCATTCCAGTCGACGCCTCGCTCTCAGGACCCGCGCGCGCCATCGCTGCCGCTGTCTCCTTCTCCACCAATCGCGCCCAATGGCGTTCCCGCTTCCGTTACGGTCTGTCCACAGCCTCGTACCGCACCGCTGCCGCCGAGCGTTCACTTGGCAGCCGCCCGGTCGATATCCTCCTTCAGGTCGGGGCCAGCTACGACCCACCCTCCGCCGGCAGCGTCCCCTTCGCCTTCTACGCCGACTGGAACATGGCCCTCAGCAAAGGTGACAGCGCGGCCTCTCGTCACGGACTCAGCCCCTCCGAGTACGACAGCATCGCCGCTCACCACGCCGAACTCTACCGCCGCGCAGCTGCCGTCTTCACCATCTCAGAGCGCCTGCGGCAGTCCTTCATCGACCTCTACGACCTCGACCCCAACCGCGTCCACACCACCTACGCCGGTCCCAACTTCGATCTCGAACTCATCGACCGCGCCATCGCGACGCCCCGTACCTCCACCGCGCCAACCGTCCTGTTCATCGCCAAGGAGTTCCGTCGCAAAGGCGGTGACCTCGTCGCCGCGGCCTTCGATCGCCTCCTGCACAGCGTTCCCAATGCGCGCCTCCTCTTTGCCGGAGCCGCCGAGCTTCCCCGCGAACTCGCTCCACTCAAAAATGTCGAGCACCTCGGCTTGCTCGACAAGAACAACCCCGCCCAGTTGGAACGTCTGCTCCAGGCCTACCGCAACGCCGACGTCCTCGTTCTTCCTTCGCGCCAGGATCCCTTTCCCACTGTGATCCGCGAGGCCATGTTCTTCGGCATTCCATGCATAGCCAGCGACATCTGGGCCATGCGAGAAATGATCGTCGACGGCGAAACCGGCTTTCTCGTTCCCTCCGAAGATTCCGAAGCGCTCGCCCATCGCCTCACCCTCCTGCTCACCGACCCCGGACTCTGCAAACGCCTCGGCCAGGCCGCCCGGCAACGCGCTCAAACCCTCTTCACCTGGAACAGCGTTGGGCAAGCGCTACACAACGGAATCCAGCAAGCCATCGAAGACCCACAACCTTGAACATGAGTTCAGCTCCAGCCGCACATCCAAGCGGGACTACTATGCTCCGCTGGTAGAAACCTTCCTCCAGATGCAGACGCCAATTGCCGACGCTGTCAAGCCCCCCAACCCCTCACAAATCACCAAACCCAGTGTCAACACTAGCGATTTCCCCTCAACAATGTTGGCCCACTTGGTGTGTCCCACGCTCTACAATAGAACTAGGGATAGATGAAGGCTTCATCTCGGCTCAACCCAAACCTTCCAACCCACCCCGAAAAACTCCAGACTCTCGACTCCAGACTCTGAACCGGATCCTTCAGCTTTTGCGATCGCCAGCGCCAGAACAAGCTCATCGGGACGCCTCAAAACGCTTCAAGCTCCAATAACCTCTTTGGAATGAAATACTTGACAGGTAACCCCTTTAGAATGAAAGGCGTAGCGCAGATCCCCGTCTGCAACGTCAACAAACCAAGCCACTTAGCCCCGGGCAACAGATGAGGGGGGAGGGGGGGGAGGGTCCCCCAGCTCTGCGGAAATCCGAAAGCTACAATCAAGAAGTCCATGACTAACTTCACCCAGCTCGAACAGACCATCGAACACTACTTCGCCCAGGGTCCCGCCGCCATCGGCAACCCCGAAGCCCTCGCCGCCTTCACTGAACTCCGTAACGGCCTAGAAGCCGGCCACCTCCGCTCCGCCGAGCCCGACGCCTCCGCCCCAACCGGCTGGCGCGTCAACCCCTGGGTCAAGCGCGGCATCCTGCTCGGCTTCCGCCTCGGCCACCTCGAATCAGTCGAAGGCGGCGTCCTCCACTGCGTAGACAAGCACACCTACCCCACCCGCAAGTTCACCCCCGAGCAGAACATCCGCATCGTCACTGGCGGCAGCGCCGTCCGCGCCGGAGCCTTCCTCGCTTCCGGCGTCGTAGTGGTCCCACCCGCCTACGTCAACACCGGCGCCTACGTCGACGAAGGCACCATGGTCGACTCCCACGCCCTCGTCGGCTCCTGCGCCCAGATCGGCAAGCGAGTCCACCTCTCCGCCGCCGCCCAGATCGGGGGCGTCCTCGAGCCCATCAACGCTTCTCCCGTAATCATCGAGGACGACGTCCTCGTCGGCGGCAACACCGGCGTCTACGAAGGCACCATCGTCCGCGCCCGCGCTGTCCTCGCCTCGGGCGTAGTCCTCACCCGCGGCACACCGGTCTACGACCTCCCCAACAACACCATCCTCAAAGCCACCGCCGAAACCCCGCTCATCATCCCCTCCGGGGCGGTAGTAGTCGCAGGATCCCGCGCCATCCAAACCGAACCCGGAAAGTCCCTCGGCCTGTCCGTCTACACCCCCATCATCGTCAAGTACCGCGACGAGAAAACTGACCTCTCCACCGCCCTCGAAGATCTCCTTCGTTGAAAAATCCCGGCTCTCCGACTCCAACAGCGTCCGTCCAAACCTCACCGACGATGAACGCCCGGCCAACCCGTTTCTCCAGCGCCGTCTTCGCCACGAAGGCGGCGTTGCTGCGAGCACACCGTTCACTCACCGACATCGCCAACCCGGTTCCGCGCCACTCCCAATACGCCGACACCTCGTTCCCCTTCCTGGCCGCGCAATCCATCACGCCGCTCTGGACCGACGAGTCACCCTCCGAGCAGTGGTACCAGCGCAGCAAGGTCGAAAACCTCCGCCTCGCCGCCGCTCGCCTCGACAACTGCCACATCCCTGCCGGCCAGACCTTCTCCTTCTGGCGTCAGGTGGGCAAAGCCACAGCGCGCAAAGGCTACCAGCGCGGCCGCATGCTCCAGGAAGGCTGCATGATCCCCGCCGTCGGCGGCGGCCTTTGCCAGCTCTCCAACGCCCTCTACCAGGTCGCGCTCGACTCCGGCTGCACCATCCTCGAGCGCCACCGCCACTCGCGCCTCGTCCCCGGCTCCGCCACCGCCGCCAACCGCGACGCGACAGTCGCCTGGAACTACATCGATCTCCGCTTCCGCCCGCCGGCAGACATGCAGCTCTGCGTGGAACTGACGGCCGAACAACTAACCGTATCGCTGCGATCCAACGTCGCCACCTCGCGTCCGCTGCCGATCATCGAAAGCCCACCGCCCCCGATCGGCCCCGACCACGCCTGCGACACCTGCGGACAAACCGACTGTTTCCGCCAGCACAGCCACGCAGAAATCGAGCGCCTCTAAACTGCGAACCGGTTCGCGCTTCGGGCCTTCAGCTTCTCCGCCTCTTCTTCCCGATTCTTCGGCGGAGCATTGGTTTCCAGCGAACTCAGCAGCTTCGTCGAAACCGCGCTCACAGCTTCAATCGCCGCAAAGAACGCCGCCTCGTTCGCTTTGGACGGCTTGTTGAAGCCACTGATCTTCCGCACAAACTGGAGCGACGCGGCTTGAATCTCTTCCGGCGTCACCGGCGGATCGAAGTTGAACAGCATTTTGATGTTGCGGCACATTGGCTCTGGCCTCCATCCCTTCAAGCGGCATCGCCGCCGCTCGCTTCTACTTTACCAACCACCGCCGGACAGCCCCTGCGCGGAACCAACCAGGCGGCTGCGTCGTATCTATCAAAGAAAGGAAGTCCCATGAAACTGCTGCTCTTCCTCATCCTCCTGATCGTCTGCTGGCCCGCCGCGCTCGTCGCGCTGATTCTCTTCCCCTTCGTCTGGCTGATTCTGCTCCCCTTCCGCCTGGTTGGCATCGTTGTCGGCGGAGTCTTCGAGCTCATCGGCGCCATCTTCACCCTCCCCGCCCGCGTCCTCCGCGCGGTCTAGCGCACAATCTTTGCTTCCCGTTCTGATAGCCTGTCACCCATGCAGGCCATTCACGACTACATCGCCAAGGACGGCTTCCGTCTCCGCGGCACCTCGATGTCCCGCGTCGACGCCTTCTCGGACGTCGTCTTCGGCTTCGCCCTCACGCTCATCGTCGTTTCGCTCGAAGTTCCGCAGACGTATGAAGAGCTTCACGATCTGGTGCTGAGCTTTCTTCCCTTCTTCATTTGCTTCATTTTTCTCTTCACGGCCTGGTGGGCACACTATCGTTTCTTCCGCCGCTATGGGACCCACGATGTCGGGACCATCCTCATCAATGCCGCTCTGTTGTTCATCATCCTGTGCTACGTCTACCCGCTGAAGTTCCTGTGGTTTCTAATCTTCCACCAGGTCTTCCCGCAGCTCTACAACCACGCGCCCCGACCCGGAGAGAAGGTCATCGAGGTCTTCACCGCCGCCAATCAGGGTCGCGAAATGATGATGGTCTACGGCGCAGGCTTCGCGGCCGTCTACTTCGCCTTCGCCGCGCTCTACTGGAACGCATACCGCCAACGCCTCCATCTGCGCCTCAATGAGCTCGAAAAAACACTGACGCTCTCTTACTTCTGGGACGACTTCGCCGTTGCCTGCGTCGGCCTTGTCTGCATCCTCGCCGCGAGGCTGCTTCCGCTCAGAGCGGCTGGAGGCGCAGGCTGGTTCTTCTTCCTGATCCCGGTCATCAAGACCATCCATGGCTCCGTCAGCGGCAAGCACATCCGTGCGGCCCGCGCCCGAACAGCGTCTCACGAACTTACCTGCTCGCCCCACTCTCACGGCTAATCGCCCCCGCCCGAGCCCAGCCAGCGCCCTTACTGCGCTAAACTGGATATCCATGGCAATTGAATCGTTGCAACTGATTCCGCTCGGCGGGCTCGGCGAATTTGGAATGAACTGCTTGGCACTCCGCTTCGGAGACGACATCCTTGTCGTCGACGCCGGACTCATGTTCCCCGAAGAAGAGCTGCTGGGCGTTGACATCGTCGTGCCCGACATCAGCTACCTCGTCGAGAACCGCGAGAAGGTCCGCGGCATCGTCCTCACCCACGGCCACGAAGACCACATCGGCGGCCTTCCCTGGATCCTCTCCGAGCTCAACGTCCCCGTCTACGGCACAGAGTTCACCCTCGCCTACGTCGAAGGCAAGCTCGACGAACACCGCCTCCTCGACGACGCCGAGCTCATCGAGCTCGTCCCGGGCCGCCGCCTCACCCTCGGTCCCTTCAGCATCATGCCCATCCGCGTCACGCACTCGCTGGTCGACTGCGTCTCGCTCGCCATCCACACTCCAGTCGGCATCGTGCTCCACACCGGCGACTTCAAGATC
>JAZKBC010000243.1:0-7053 GCA_040388825.1 Acidobacteriota bacterium
AGCGGCCAGTCCAGAAGTCATACCACCGAGGCGACGCGGGGAGATATACGCTGCGGTGACTGACGTCGGCCTGGGTGATCGGTGCGACAAGAATGGCCGGGCCGAACATGTATTCATCGCCAAGGTTCCAGGTGCGAGGGTCGGTGCGCCAGTCCATGATGAGTGGCCGCTGAATCGTGTCGTCAGCGCTGGTCACGCGCCATGCGAGCGAGTAGATATACGGCATCATGCGATAGCGGAGCTTGTCAAAGTTGAGCAGGATGGGCTCGACCTTGTCGTAAGTCCAAATCTCATTGTTGTCACGATGACCGTGGGTGCGAAAGATAGGACAGAAGGCGCTGAACTCGAACCAGCGAGCGTAGAGCTGTTGAAAGTCGGGATCCGTGGGTGGGCGATCGAAGGGCTGGTAGTAACCGCCGGTGTCAGTGGTCCAGTAGGGATTACCGCTGAGCGCAAAGTTGAGGCCAGCAGGAATTTGATGTTGCAGCGACCAGAACGTGCTGACGATGTCGCCCGACCAGGTGGTGGCACCGACGCGCTGCTGGCCCAGAAATGCGGAGCGCGTGAGAAGAAAGACGCGCTTTTGATCGGTAGTGTGCTGCCACTGATTGCTGACGTTTTCAGTGTGCTCGAGAGGATAGACGTTGGTGTACAGAGCACCGTTGCCAATGGTGAGCTGCTTGTTAGCAAGGATTGCATCGCCAGAGTGCGGGTAGGCTTCTTCGGGTTCGGAACTGTCAAGCCAAAAGGCGTCCCACCCCTGAGCGAATACCTTTCCGGCGAGCGCGTTCCAGAAGAAATCACGGGCAGCTGGATTCGTGGGATCGTAGACCTGCGCGGGTGAAATGTCGAAGTGCTGCGCGACCATGGTGGCGTAGTTTGCAGCAGAGGTATCAAACTTGGCCCAGACCGAGATCATCGCGTGAACATGCTCGGAGTGCAGTTGCGCAAGTTCAGCGGGAACGTCGGTGTACTGCTTGTTGAAGACGGGGTCGCCCTGATGCTGCCACCAGAACCAGTCCTGCACGATTGCGTCCATAGGGATGTGGAGCTTGCGATATTGCGCAGCGATGTCGAGGATTTGTTGCTGCGACGAATAACGATCTTTCGACTGGAAGAAGCCGTAGGCCCACTTGGGAAAGAGTGGAACGTGGCCGGTCATGGTGCGGTACTGGTGAACAATCGAGTCGAACTCGGGACCGTAGACTAGGAAGTAGTCGATGGAGTCGCCCGCGAGCGCGGAGAGTTTGAACTCGCGCGGAAATCGATTGTCGAATGAGGAAATCGAAGCGGTGTTCCACAGGACTGCATAGCCGCGACTGGAGAGCAGTAGAGGGATGGCCACGTCGGTGTTGTTCTGAGCGAGCTCAACGGTGCTGCCGCGGTAGTTGAAAAGACCGCTCTGATGCTGGCCGAGACCGTAAAAGCCTTCTTCGTTGTCGGGGGAAAAGCGGTCGGCGAGGTGAAAAGTGTGGTCGCCGTTAAGATTGACGGAATCGTAAGTGCGAGGTTCATTACTGGTCTCACGGAGGAGCGAGTGATTGTCGAGTGTGGCGATCGCGACGTTACCGTGACGGAGGTTGACGGAGACTTTGAGCGCGGTGGTTGTGAGAGTAGCGGCGGTTGCTGTTTGTGCAAATTGAAATGCCGCGCCTGGACAGGATTGACTGTGATCGAGGAGCCACGGTTGCGGGTGCGTGGCGCCGGTGATGGATGAGGGGTGAGCGACAACGTGGATGATGGTGGGGCTACAGATCGTGATGCTGAGGCGTTCGTTGTTAGAGATGTTCGCTGTGAGGCCGTCAACGGTGGATGTTGCCTGAACGATGGGTGCCGGGAGATTTTGTGCGCGTGATCCGGAGGCTACCGCGAATGCGGTAACGCAGATGGCGGCCGCGCGAAGACGCGACGTTGTCGAGGACTCGGCAAACATGTGGACTCCTTATTGCTGCGATGGCGCGCTTCGTGATCAGCGGGAGCGGGCGGACACTACGGCGCGCGGTGTGAATTTGAGATCGTGGACCCACGGATAGCTGGGGACACGATGCTGGTTGGTGAGCCGGATGATGTCCTGATTGATGGAACCGTCGGAGAGCGCCATAAGGCTGGGGTTGGCGATGGGCGAGAGCTCCGGTGAGAGGTAGCCGGATTTGACAACGATGATCTTGAAGGACTTTGGATCGAGGCCGAGGCGCGTGAAATCGGCGATGTCATGGTACGGACGTCGATAGGCACTGACGACAAGCTTGACGCCATCGATCTGCACTACGGCTTCGCGGAGGCGAGGATTCGAGACAGGGAGCAGGAAGAGAACCTTGCCGCGTGCGTGGACGGGCTTGCTGCCGACTGGATCAAGCGTGGCGCCGATGGAGAGTGGGATCATTGCGCCAACGCCGGCTTTGTAGCACGCGTCGGTGGCAGGCTTGTCGGTGATGCCTGCGAAGACGACATTTCGGGCTTTGTAGCGGAGGAGTTCCTGCAGGACTTCGGCACGGTCGCTCGTACCACCGCCGGTGGGGTTGTCGCCGGAGTCGGCAAGGATCGCGGGCTGTGTGTTGACGGTTATGGCGCGCTGGATGCAGTCGTCTATCGAACACGTGGTGGTACCGAACTGAAATTCGTCACGGGCATCCCAGAACTGCTGGGCGAGGCTGTTGGCAATCTTCTCCTGCGCGGGGATGTCGGTGCCCGTAACGACGGCACATGCGGTGGAGCGCGGCTCATCGGCCCAGACATAGCCGACAAGCATGGAGACATCGAGAATGCCGGGTTGCGCGTTAAGTACGGGGAGTTGTGCCCACAGGCGTTTGCCCGGCTGCCACTCCGTGCTGGTCCGCTCGCCGGGAAGCATGACCGGGATGCGCGTCCAGACGAGTTTGGGGTGGATGTGGTCGCGCAGGCAGTGGAGAAGCATGTTGCAGGAGCGCTGCATGGTTTCGGTCTTATCAATGTGCGGCGCGGTGCGGAAGGCAGAAAAAATGTCGATGTTGTCGATGACACCCTGACTCACGTTGCCATGGAGATCGTAACTGACCGCGATAAGGCAGTTGGGGCCCACCACTTCGCGAGTCGCACGCATCCAGTCGGTTTCGGCATCGAGCATACCGTCTACAAACATCGCGCCGTGCATTGCAAGGAAGACACCATCCAGTGGAAGCAGGGCGCGGAGCTTCTCGAGGTATCGCGCCTTAATTGTGCGATAGGCGGTGGCATCGACGGGGCCACCGTCGACCGCCTCGGCGACCAGTGTCGGCTGGAAGCGCACGGGATACTGCTTCAGGAAAGCGAAGCGGGTGGAGTTGACGAGGGCATCACCCGTGTCGATGGTGAAGTCTTCGAGGCGCGTGCGAATACGGCTGTAGGTACTGCACTCGGTGCCAATCCCACCGAAGGCGAGGCGTGGTGCGGATGCGGCGAAGGCGGCGCCGGGGAGTGTGGTGGCGAGAGTGGCGGCGGATGCGGCTTTGAGGAAGTGACGACGTTGCACGAAAACCTCCGGGATTGGTATGGTTCAGGGCTACGATGCGTAGGGTGCGCCGGAGAACTCGCGGCGGGCGCGCCAAACGGCGCCATTGATGGGATCGACGACTCCGGAAAGCATTTGGATTCCGGGAAACTCGTTACGTAACCCTTGCATTAGAGCCTGGCGGACAGGCAGAACGTTTTCCATGACGCTGCCGGCGAAGGCAATGGGCGGCAGAACGCCTCCCGATTCCGCGTCTTGCTGTAGACGACGAATCATGAGTGCCACGAGCTGCGCGAGGCTTTCACCTTCCTGACGCAGAACTTCCGCGGCCACGGCATCCCCACTTTCAGCACAACTCAGCGTAAGTCGTGCAAGGCGCGAGAAGTCAGGCGCAGGTTTAGCGTTGGCAAAGGCGATGAGTTCCTCGAGCGAGGTCAGCTTCCAGAACTCCAGCACGGCCGCCGCAAGCTGTGTGGGACGCCCTCCGTCGCGCGCGAGAAATAGTGCGCGCAGGGTTGCGACGCCGATGCTGTGGCCGGAGCCCTGATCGGCAAGAACTGGGCCCCAGCCTCCGACAGTGGAAACCTTGCCGCCTGCCGTACGACCAGCGACGTTGGAGCCGGTGCCTGCGAGAACGAGAATTCCGCTCTGCCCGGGAAAGGCGGCGTCAAGCGCGATCTCGACATCACCGAGGAGCAGCAGACCGCCACTGACGCGCTCGGCGAAGGCGGTTCGCAGCCAGTTGACGACGAGCGGGACGCTGTCGCCGGCGGTTCCAATGCAGGTCCCGATGACGGAGCGCATGGAGATGCCCGCGCGGCGGGAGAGTTCTGACAGAGCCTCATCGAGGTTGCGTGCGGCGGTTTGCTCGTCGACGCGCATACGCTTGATGGTGCCGCTGCGGACGCGGACGAGCTCGCGCGTCTCGTCCACCAGCACGAGGTCCGTCTTGGTTCCACCGGCATCAACGGCGAGGAAAACTTTCATGGTGCTTGAGGCTCCGGGAAGATACTCGTGCAGCTACGACGGACATTGCTGGAACGATTCTATGGCCTTCCAACTCTGCGCTGAGAGCCAAGGTGCTGCGTCGCCGCGCGCAAAGATAGGCTGGAAACTTTGCGGAGTGGGTGGGATGATGCGATTCTTTGCGAGCTCTGAGGTTCGATGCAGGATCACGGGTTACTCCTTGACGGTGAGCCACGTTTGACCTCGTGGCGGAATCGTCACATGGATGACGGCGCAGTAGTTGCGATCGAGTTGACAGATCTGCGGCTTGGCTCCTTCGATGCGGATGGAGGCAGTAGTGGTGAGGCCAGTGTAATAGAGCGGTAGTGCGATAGTGCGGGTGATGGGTTGGTCAAGGGGGTTGTAAAGCAAGGCCATGGCGCGCGGGGAGAGCGACGGGTTGATGTGGAGGATGCCGTCCCAGTCGCGGCCGTCAGCGCGGCGTAGGTGGATGATGTCGCTGTTGAGGATGGCGCGGTACTGCTTGTAGAAGTCCACCTGCTGCTTGACCATGCGAAGGGTTTCATCGGTGTCATAGAGACGTGTACCGCGCCAGGTTGCCTGAACGCCCGCGCCGAGAAGATCCTCGAAACGTTGCTGATAATGCGCCCGATTCATATCAAGCGGCTCCACTGTGGCTGCTTCGCCACCGCCGTGGTACTGCACGAGCGGGACGTGCATCCACCCCATGCTGGGCGTTCGCTCGAATGTTCCGTCGTAAATGTCCTGGCGCTCAATGACGGGCTGATAGGGCTTGGGGTAAGACCAATCGGTTTCGGTGTAACCCATCCCGGTCTTGCTGGAGCCATTGAGAAAGTACCAGTCCGGGACCTTGAGATAGATGCCTTCCGCTCGACACCAGCGATAGAGCTTGATGATGGTTTGCCACTGACGCCATTGTGAATCGAGATAGCCTTTGTGTCCGGGGTGGTGCGTGGAGGCGCAGGTGTCGCCGGGATAAGAGCCGTCATTGAGGAACACGTTCATTCCGGTGGCCGCAAGGAAAGCGTGGCATTTCTTGAAGAACTCATCCGCCCAGTTGCTGCAAAGGCAGGGGGATGGGCCGAAGCGCCCGCCACCCGGAACACCGGTGTGGACATCGATAATGAGGTCTTCGTCCTTACCGCCCCGGCTGGCCAGAAGCGTATATCCGCCAATGGCAACTCCTTTCGCACGGGCGTAGTCGGCAATGGACTTCATCTGCGCGAGGTAGTCGGGGCTGTCGTTCTGGATATCGAAGCCGCTACCAAAACTCAGCATGACCATCTCGAAGCCTACAGTGGCACACTGATCGATCGCGAAGCGGATCTTTTCCGGCTCGGCGTAGCGAATGTGCATGTACATCGGGTTTTCCTGCGACCAGGGAGCCAGCGTGGACATCATGCGACGCATGGCGAGACCACGGCGTTCGGCTTCAGTGCTGTCGTGGAGTAGCTCGAAGACAGTGAATGAGCGGAAGGTGTCGTTCGGAGCGACTTCAGCCTCGGGGCCAATACGTGGCGCGACTTCGAGCAACGTGATGTCGTCCGAGTGATAGAGCGGATCGCTGACCCAACGCACAGCAGGATTATCCCGCTCGGCTTGCATATGGCCGCCGAACGCGTAGTCAGTTTCAATGTGCATTGAAACGAGCTTATCGAGCAAAGCGCCTTGGCTCTCGGGTGGGGCGTACTTGGTGGCGTAGCACTCGGCAAGCGCGAGAACTTCGGCCTTGAAAGCGTTGACGACGATGGGCGAGGCGGAGTGGTTGTCGAGTTCGAGCCACTTGGCCATAAGCGGGATGCCGTCGTAGAGCTCGTAGTGAACCCGGGCACTGAGATCTTTGATCGGCGATTGCGGGCCGGCTTTGTAGTGGAAGATCAGCGCGACTCCCGGGGGCGGCCATGGCAAATCGGCGGTCGACCATTGTTGCACCCGCTTCCAAGCGAAGCGTTCGACGATCTTTGCCTCTTCGACATGATCGAGTTGGAAACCGCATGGATCGGCGGCCATCGTGGCGATCCACTCTGGACGAAAGTAATTGTGGACAGGCTGACCGGTGAGGCCACCGACGGAGATCTCGTTATCGTTCACTACAAGAACGGCTTCGGGCCGGACTGTGCGCAGCTCGCTCTGACCAGTCATGAGGTTGTCGATAGCGGTGGTAGCCGCATTGGGGACGAGGCTAAAGGTGCGCTGAACCAGGCCGTTGGCGAGCGCGATCTGCTTGGCGTTTACATCGCGGACGATACGGGCTTTATACGGCGCGGGGTCGATAAGCCAGTCGCCCATTGGCTGCGCGGTTGACGTTGCCGGCGTTGCGGCAGAGGCTGCATGGGTCGCGCCGAGAACCCCAGCGCTGAGGCTGCCGGCGATGAACTTTCGTCTGTCTAAGCGCATCTGGCCTCCGCTAGGTGTGGTTTGGTGGTGGAGTTGTAGATCAAGCGTGGAGCCTCTCGGCATAGACGAAGTAGGCCCCGCGATCGTTCAGGTCCGCGTCGAAGAGTTGTGTGCGCAGGCTAATGGGACCGGCTTTGAGATCGAGCTCAAACGCGACAAACTTGCCGCTGGATTCGATCGAGCGGCTAAGGTTCTGCGCGCCG
>JAZKBC010000243.1:7063-12009 GCA_040388825.1 Acidobacteriota bacterium
CCGGTAGTAGCCGGAACCGTCGGGGGCGTGGGCCTGCGCGCCGATCGTCAGCGTTGCAAGTTGGGCGTGGATACCGGCGCCAGGCATCTGTTCGCGGTCGGACTTCGTCGATTGGTACTCGGCGTTGATAGGAAGATCGAGTTCGCGGGGCCACCGGCGGAGTTCAAAGCGATAGCGGCCGCTGCGACACACGTTGAGCGCCCAGAAGCCGTTACCGATCAGGCCGCGGCGGATCTGATTTTGGTTATTGGCGTTGTCGGAGCCATAGCCGTGCCAGTCCATGCAATTGAGGCGAGAGAGCTTTTCGGCTTCGCTGCCAATACCAATGCGGACGTAATCCTGATTGGAGGATGTATGGGTCCACCAGGCCTCGTAGTCGACCTTGAGCTTGGCGACAACATTGGGATGGTCCGCAATAATATTGTGCTGTTGACCAGGGTCGGCCTGAATATCGTAGAGTTCGAGCTTGGCGAGGTTACCGTGTGGCGTTGGACTGACCAGACGCCAGCGATGAGTCATCACGGCGGTCTCCTTCCACTTCACAAGGTTTTCTTCCCGCTGCGAGTCGGTAACGATGGTGCGGTCTGGCCATGCCGTGCCGCTACCAAAGATGAGTGGGCGCAGCGACGCACCGTCGAACTTTCCGTTACGGCTTTCTAGACCGCAAAGATCGATGAGGGTGGGTAGCAGGTCAATATGAGCCGTGAGTTGCGGGACGTCTTTTCCCACGGGCATGTTGCCGCCGGGCCATTGGATAAAGAGCGGCATGCGATGGCCACCGTCGTACGCCGAACCTTTGAAGCTCCGCATACCAGCGTTGAAGACATCCTGGCCTTCGGCGGTGCCATTGTCGCTGGAGAAGATGAGGATGGTGTTTTCGCGAAGGTGATTGTCTTCGAGAAACCGGGTAAGGCGGCCCAGGTTTTCATCTAGATTGGCGATCATGCCATAGAAGCCAGCGTGGGGCAGGCCCGGGACATGCTGATATGGCGCAGCGTCAGAGTCCTTGGACCAAACGGGCTCATGCGCAGCAGGGGTCGCGAGATAGCAGAAGAAGGGTTGATCGTGCTTCTGCGCGTCGCGCATGAAGTCCATAGCGCAGTCGAAAAAAACATCCGTGGCGAAACCTTTGTATTGCTGGAAGTCGCCGTTGTGAATGTAGTGATCGTCGAAGTCGTGGTTGCCGAAGTAGTCGGGGCCTTGCCAGATGCCACCACCTCCACATATGACGGCGTCGTCGAAGCCACGGTCAATGGGGCGGCAAGGGTAGTTGTCGCCGAGATGCCACTTGCCATAGTTGGCGGTGCGATAGCCGGAAGCTTTGAAGCACTCGGCCATGGTGATGGCGTTGGGGTCGAGAAGATTGCGACCGTCGATGGTGTGCCAAACGCCGACCGAATTGCAGTAACGGCCCGTCATCAGCGAGGCCCGCGTAGGCGAGCACGTTGGGCTGACGTGGTAATCCGTGAAGCGCGTGGAGCTCGCGTGCATGGCATCCATCACGGGCGTCTTGATGTACGGATTGCCGAGGCAGGCGAGGTCGCCATACCCGACGTCGTCCATCAGCACGAAGACGACATTGGGGCGCTTGGCGCTTGAGCCGGTGGGGAGAGCCCTTGCGACGGTGGTCGCGGCGAGCCCACCAGCCATGAGGCCCAGTGCCGTGCGGCGCGACATGTGCGGCGTTGGACCTTCCTTGGTGGAAGCTTGCTGCGAAACGGCTTGAATGGTTGACTTCATGATGGTCTCCTCAGCCGGGGTTCAGGGGTGGGCGAAGTATTCGGTGCCCGTTCCACTGAAGGTTACCTTGATCGAGTCGATTGAGTAAGGTGTCACGGCTGTGGTGGCGGTATCGCCGTCAATGCTAACGGGCGTTGGATCGGGTTGTTCCATGAGGTTGACGGAGGAGGCTGTGGCAACGTTGTGCGGTAAGCGAAGGGTTACGTTCGTGGGCTGGCCAGCCCACTCGTAGAAACGGAGGATGAGAGCGTCGCTGTCCTCGGCTTTCTTCATCGCAGTGAGGACAATATTCGCGGGCGAAACTTCGACGAAGGAGTGTGCAGGTGGGAGCGAGCCGCTGTGGCGCTCCGTTTGTTGGGCCACGAGCGGATAGTTGAAGTCCCACCCTTCGCGCTCGGTCAGGGCAGATTGCCACGAACCAGCGTGCGGGTAGAGCGCGTACACGAAGTGCTGCAGGCCTTGGTCCGCATCGGGGTCAGGCATCTTTGTGCTGCGCAGGAGAGTGAGGCGGAGGACGTTGCCTTTCGCGTCGTAGCCATACTTGGAACTGTTGAGCAAACTGAAGCCGTGCGCGGCGTCGCCGAGATCAGCCCAGCGGATAGCAGGGACTTCGAACATCGCCGACTCGAACGAGTTGTTGCGCGTGGTCGGCCGCTGGATCGAGCCGAAAGGTATCTCATACGTGGCCTTCGGCGATGAAGCTGCCAACGGAAACGCCGCTTTGAGCAGGATGTGCTGCTCGTGCCAGTCGATGTTGTTAGAGACATCGACACGATCGATCCCGGCGTAGAGAGTGATGTCTTGCACGAACTTTGACGCGGCGGTGGAATGCGTGACGCGGATAATAGAGCGGAGCGGGCCGGACTCGACGAGTTGGACGTTGCGAGCGAGGCCGAGATCGAAGGGTTTGGTGTCGAGGTCGGCGTCGATGTTCCACGCATCCCAAGCTTTGGGGAGATCGTGGAAAGCCTGCAGTTGATTGCCGCAGCCTCCAGCTGCGATCGAGTCGAAGTGCGAGTGCTTGTCGAAGAGGCTGGTGATGCAGCCGGTGGCGGCATCCACGACGACGCGGAGGTACTCATTCTCGAGCGAGGTTGCAGTCACCTTAAGTTGTGAAGACGTGAGGGACGTGGACGCAGGAGAGGCGATGAGTTTTTCGTAACCGAGTGCGGGCATGCCATCGATGCGGAGGAGGACGTCGAAGGAATTGGTGGCTGCGGTGTGGTGAAGGACTTGCAGCGGTAGTGCTCGGCCTGCCGCGTCGTGGATCGAAATGGATTTAGATGCAGTGGGGAGTTGAACATGAGCTTCGACCAAGCCGGTGCGCTTCCATGCCATGGAGTTGAAGACAAGCAGAGGGACCGAGCCATCTGGAGTCTGCGTATCTATATAAGAGGATAGTGTGGCGAGCGCCTGAGTGTTGGCTTGGTTGGTGGCGAGGCGGACGTCGCGAAAGTCTTGGTGTGCATCCTTGTAGATATCGGCGATGCCGGATCCGGCGGCGAGGTCGTGAAACTCATTGAAGAGAACCTTCTTCCAGGCGTCGTTGAGTTCGTTGCCAGGATAAGGCTGACCGGTGAGCCATGCGAGTGAACTGAACTTCTCGGCATTGAGCAACATCTCCTCGCTCGAGCGGATGCCGCTCTTTTGCGAGGCTTGCGTGGTATAAGTGCCGCGGTGATACTCGAGGTAGAGTTCGTCATTCCAGATAGGGAGTGCAATCTCGTTGGGTTTCGGTTGCGGAAGTACATTTCCCCTTGTGCCCAGGATGGAGTAGTTCCATGTGGGCGCATCGGTGGTATCGAGATGCTGCTCAACGTTTGAGAAGAAAGACTGCGCGGTGCCAAACTCCACGTGCGGGTAGATCTTGTCGGGCTGCTGCCAATGTTCACCCTGATTGACGGACATGCGAGTGGGCCCGCCACCGTGGTCACCAACACCGTAGAGATGCATCATCTCGCCGATGCCAGGATTGAGCGCCGACGCTTGAGCGTAGTCCTTAGCCATGTCAACGGGCTGTGTACCGTTGCCGTAACCGTGCGGGAAGTAAGTGAGGACGCGGCTTCCGTCAGGCGCTTGCCACCAGAAGAGTTTCAGCGGGAGCTGGTTGGTTTCGTTCCACTGCATTTTTTGCGTAACAAAGTAGTCGATACCGGATTTCTTATAGATCTGCGGGAGTTGCCAGTTATAGCCGAAGGTGTCTGGGTTCCACCCGATGCGGACATCAACGCCCAAGTTCTTCTGGAAGTACCTCTTACCAATAAGGATCTGGCGAACCTGCGACTCCTCTCCGGGGATGTTGAGATCGGGCTCAATCCACATGCCGCCGACGAGTTCGAAGCGTCCCTCCTTCACACGTCGCTGGATGCGAGCGAACTCGACGGGATACTTGTCCTGAATCCATTCGAAGTACTGCGCGGCAGACTGGGTGTAGGTGTACTGCGGATATTCGTCCATCAGTTGCAGCGAAGTGCCGAAGGTCTGGCGGACGGTTTCGACGGTCTCCGTCCACGGCCACATCCACGCGGCGTCCATGTGCGAGTTGCCAACCATATGGATATTGGCCTGCTGCAGTAGCGGGCGGAGGGATTCGAGTATGTGATGGGCCTTGAGCAGTGAGGCGTCGAAGGCTTTGTTGTCGTCGGCCTCCAGAGCCTTGGTGTCGATAGCGGCGACGGCTTCTTCAAGCAAGTGAGCTTGCGCCGCGCCGCCGGGAATAGCGGGGAGCATCCAACTATCGGACGTGGCTTCCTTGGCAAAGTCGCTCGGGCTGGGACGCAATGGATCAGTGGTGACGGACAGACTGGCAGAGCGGAAGACCTTGTTGACATCGGAAGCGAGGGCCTTCACCGCGATGAGGGTGTGGTCGCCCGGGTGGGCTTTCTGCCAGAGGACGATAGAGCCGAGATCAGCGCCAAGAGCTACGCGGCGGCCATCCATGTAGAGAATCAGAGTCGCCGGACCAGCGGCTCCGACAGCTACATGGAACTCAACCTCAGCGTTGGTGAGATCGTAACCGTTGAGCTGTTTGGGGACAACGATCTCGCGACGAAACCAGACGGCTTCAGTGGGGAGATCCTTCTTGATAGGTGTGACAGTTTGCCACGAGGAGTCGTCAAGCGCGGGGTCTTCGCCATTGGGTATGTCTCCGAGATGATAGCGCCAGTCCTTGAGGTCGATGGTTTCGAAGCTGCTGAGCCGGGTGA
>JAZKBC010000243.1:12019-12770 GCA_040388825.1 Acidobacteriota bacterium
CCGGGTGAGCGTCTGCTGGGCCTGCACCGACAGCTGGACCGGCTTGGCATCCTGCGCGTGCGCGAGAGGAGCGAGAATAATGAACCAGATGAGGTAGCGCAGGCGATACATAGAGGTGGACATCAGAATCTCCGAAGCGTTAGCGGCGAACCGGCGACATGGGCCGAACCGTGACGTGTTGAACAAGGGACAGCGAGCCTGCTACGAGAACGAGGTCGGCGGAGTGCGCGAGCGTAATTTGGAAGGTATGATGCTTCGACTGCTGTGGCCCTAGCTCGAAGCTCCAGTTGCCGAGTTCAGTGTTGTTGTAGAGGTGGATCTGTGTCACATCCGTGAGATTTCCGTCGTTGTGAGCGGTGACCGTCACATCGATGGGCTTGTTGGCTGCGATTTGCGTCGGGGTGATGATGTTGTAGTCGAAATGCGCCGCATAAGACTTGGGCTCGGTAAACTCACCGGAGATACCTTGCGCGGGATCGGTGTAGCCGATTTTGTCCTGGCGATGGTCCGGGTTTCCCTTGCCACTGGGATCGGCCAGATCGGGGACGGCACCGCCGACGTGAATGCGGAAGCGCCCGGGCTCGACGCGGCGGACCATGTCGATGCCGAGCAGTGAGAGATCGTAGGGTGTGAGGTGGAAGGTGACGGACGTGGCCGCACCTGCCGCAAGATGGGTGCGGTCGATGCCCTTCAGTTCAATGATAGGGCGGACGACCGAAGCGACGACGTCGGTGACATAGAGCTGCGCGAC
>JAZKBC010000243.1:12780-13614 GCA_040388825.1 Acidobacteriota bacterium
GACTTCGTCTCCGTCGCGCAATCCCCGGTTTTCGATATCGGCCGTCACGGTAACGGAGGCTGGATCACCGGGAACTGAGGTAATGCGTAGGTTGGAGTAGCGGAATTGTGTATAGCTGAGTCCGTAGCCAAAAGGCCACTGCGGTGTGGCTGGAAGATCGGCGTAGTCGAAGCTGCGGCCGGTGGGAAGGTAATCGTAGTTCAGCGGCAATTGGCCGACGGAGCGGGGCCAGGTCACGGGCAAGCGGCCGGAGGGGTTGGCGTCGCCGAACAGCAGATCGGCGGTCGCGTTGCCGCCTTCTTCGCCAGGGAACCACGTTTCGAGGATCGCAGGAATGTGCGTTGCTTCCCACTGCAGTGTAAAGGGCTTGCCATTGACGAGGACGAGAACGACGGGCGTGCCCGTGGCTTCGATGGCTTCGATAAGCTGGTGTTGCGCGCCAGGGAGTTCGAGCGTGGCGCTGTCGAAGCCTTCGCCCGTGGTGGGCTTGCCGCCATGGAAATGCGAGAGATCACCGACAACGATGACGGCTACGTTGGCTTGCTTAGCTATCGCGGCGGCTTCAGCGAAGTGCGATGTGTCAACAGAGTTCGGTTTGTCGAGGCCCGCTGCGAAAAGAACTTTCGTCGATGCACTGACGTGGGACCGGATACCGGCGAGCACGCTGACGAGTTGTCCCTCGGCTGGCCTCGGAGAGTAATCGCCGGTTTGTGGTGTGTCAGCACTTGGGCCGATGACAGCAATGGTGGCAATGGACTTGGAAAGCGGCAGGAGGTTGTGATCGTTCTTCAGCAGAACTGCCGCTTCGATTTCGGCTTGGCGAGCCAGGGCGCG
>JAZKBC010000243.1:13624-22870 GCA_040388825.1 Acidobacteriota bacterium
AAAGTCGGGAGCTTCGTCGTGACGATGCCGTTCGGTTGCGAGCTGTCGAAGAGACCAAGGCGGAACTTGGCGCGCAGCATGACACGAACTGTGTCGTCGAGCTGCTGATGAGCGATGAGCCCTTGTTCAAGAGCCTTTGCCGCC
Source organism: Acidobacteriota bacterium (assembly GCA_040388825.1). Taxonomy (GTDB): domain Bacteria; phylum Acidobacteriota; class Terriglobia; order Terriglobales; family Acidobacteriaceae; genus Granulicella. Next base: position 13,769 of record JAZKBC010000243.1, read on the forward strand.
CATGTGCGATAGGTTGCGCCACAGTTGAGCGTAACGCCTGCGCGCAGAGCCTGCGCGGCGGCTTCGGCCATGGAGTGCGCGGTTCCCTGCTTGTCATAGAAATTTTCGAGAGCACCGCAGTCGGAGACGATGATGCCGTCGAAGCCCCACTCCTGCTGGAGTATCTGTCTGAGCAGCACCTCGGAAGAGTTGTCGGGGACGCCTTGCCAGGTGCTGTACGCGGGCATAATACCGCCGGCGTGGGCTTGCTCAATGGCGGCGCGAAAAGCGGGGAGATAGATTTCACGCAGGACGCGGTCAGAGTAACCGACGTCGGTTGAGTCACGACCGCCGAGCGGGCCGCCGTGGACTGCGTAATGCTTAGGTGCGGCGATCAGCCCCTGTGCCTGGTAGGCGTTGATCCACGCAACGCCCATCTGCGAGGTGAGGTACGGCGACTCGCCGTAGGTCTCCTCAACGCGGCCCCAGCGAACATCGCGTGCGAGGTTGATAACGGGAGCCCAGGCGAAGCGGAGGTTGGCGACGCGGCTTTCGATGCCGGCGACGGTGGCGATCCTGCCGACGAGGACGGGATCAAAGGTTGCGCCGAGAGCGATGGATTGCGGGAAGAGCGTCGCTCCAACGGAGGTGGCCTGGCCGTGAATGGCTTCGGTCTTGTAGAGCGCGGGAACACGCAGACGAGCAATGCCCATTGAGCCATTGGCATTCGAGATCTGCGCGATTTTTTCATCGAGCGTCATGCGCGGGAGAAGATCGTCGATGCGCTGCTCTATTGGAACTTTGGGGTCGAGATACCTCGGGGTGCTCTGTGCACAGGAGATTGCCGCCGCGGCAAGTGCGAGCGTAAGAGTGAAGATCTGGCGGCAAGCTCTCATGGAAGACCCTTCAGCATTTGCATAAATCCTCATGACGGTAGGCGTGAACGATGCTCGCAAATATGTCTTCATCATTTGGCGGTGCCTGATTTCGGCGGCTCCGTCTGCTGCATGTAAGGAATGAGTTCGAGAAGCGCGCCCCAATGATAAAAGCGGTCACTGCTATCAACTTCATCAGCGAGTCCCGTGTTGGCGTTGTAATTCTCGTGAACGTGGCGGTTAGCAGTCCATACCTGCTGGAAAAGCTCGTTGGACTTCTGCGCAAATTCATCGGTCACCTGCCGCGACGCGTATTTGCGAAGGCCGAGATAGACGAGGTAGTTGAGCGGCCCCCAGATACGGCCGCGCCAATACTTTTGGTCCTTGAAAGCCGGATCATTGCGAGCGATCGAAGGCAAGACATACTGCCCCCAGAACTCATTGGTATTGAGCAAATGCTCGCGAATCATGCGATCTGCCTGCTGCTGCGTGGCCGCCTCTCCGAGCAGTGGATAGAAATTCGTAGGCGAAAGGCGATGGCTGAACTCGCCGGTGTGGAGATCCTTGTTGAGAAAGATGCCATCCTTTTCGCTCCAGAGCGTGGCCAGTTTTGAGCGATACCGGCGGCTACGGTCGCGGAGCTCGGCCGCTTCACCGGTCTTGCCGAGCGCTTCAGCCATGGTCGCGAGGGCATCGCAATCGGCGATATACATACCCATGAGGCCCACGTCCGCGAACTCGAGTTGATGCGTCTGCGAGTTATAGGTAGCGCCGTCATACATCGGGCTATTGTCGAGGCCCGACTCAAGAACGGCACCGTCGCGTTTACCGATGGAGGAGTCATCTATGTTCTCCGGCCGATTTTCGTCGTCACTTCCCCACGTGAGATAGCCGTCGATGCTGCGGTGCTCGGACCACCAGCGGTTCCAACGCAGGAGTGGTACAAAAGCATCCGCGATGAACCAGCGGTCGTGGAATTTCTGATAGAGGCTGAGAACAGTGATAGCCCCGACAGGTGGCTCGGAACGGTCGAAGCTCTTCCATCCGCCGCCGCGGGCGAAGTTGGGGACAAAGCCCGCGGGAGTTTCGCTGCGGAGTATTTCGAGCGCGTTGGCGTAGGCCAGGTCGCGTGAGCCTACGGCGGAGAGTGAAGCGGCGAAGAACGTGTCCCAATCAAAAAGCACATAGCCACCCCATCCGTTGCTCCACCCGCGAGCTACTGGAGTGATAACCCGATGCTCTTCGGGCTCGTAGATGGTGTTCCATGCGATGGCGGCCTGGATTGCCTCAACCAGCGGAGCACTGGGCCCGGCGGCTTCGAGTACGTGCTGGTACGCATGGTGCTGTTGGTCGACGATACTTTGAATTTGTGCGAGAGTCCGGGCGTGGCCGGTACTGATTGCGACAGGACCTGTAACATCAGCAGCGAGGAACGGCCCCGTGACGGGCGTATTGACATCAATGTCAGGGCACGTGGAGTGCGTGTTGTTGATCTCGTTCGAAGCGACACAAAATATCGGCACCGTACCCATCGGGCCGTGGGCTTCGATTCCCGTGGAGATACGGACGACAGAACCCGGCCGATTCCACAGGAAGTTGACTGAGAAGATCAACGTCGGTGGAAGGTAGGACTTCGGCTGCGAAGCGAGCGGCGTGACGAGTAGAACGAGATCATCGCCTGCATGGGCGCTTTCGATTCGCAACGATGTTCCACGCCAGGTGAGTTCGAGCGAAGTGTAGCTGCCGTCCCAGGCATGTGGACCGGGACGCACCTGTTCAGCGGCTTTGCCGAGGCGGCCAATCAGCACATCGGGGAGAAAGGAGTCCACAAGCTCGCTACTGTTGTGCTCAAGGCCAACGTGAATCGCAAGCCCCGATGGTAGAAAAACATGCGAGCCAACACTACGAGTGTCCCAGGTAGTCCATCCACGGGCTAATCGATCTTGTACCGTTGCATACGCAGCCGACCGCGGCGGAGTGCGCTGCGTAGGCACTGGGAGATGCGAGGCAACGAGCCGTCGCGACGGTTCGGCCGGGGCCTGCGCTGCGGCCGAGAATGAACCCGACAACGCGAAGGTGACCGCAAGAGTTGCAAGAGGCAAGTAGCCGGAGGTCTGCATTCCCGGAGGTCTGTTCCCTTTCCTTGCGAGAAGTGATGAGCATTTTGGAGGGGTTTTACTGTGAATGGAAACCCAGCATGAATGATTGCGAAGAAAAGATGGCCCGGCCGTGAGGATCGGCCGGGCCGTCGGCTAGAACTGGTACTTCGCAGCCACCTGCACGGTTCTGGAAGCGCCGCGAACGCTGGTGATCTGACCAAAGCTGGCAGAGCCGATGTTCGCGGTGGGATTGCCATAGTTGGTGGTGTTCACAGCGTTGTAGGCATCCACTTCGAAGCCGATCTTGTGCTCGGCATAGATGGTGAAGTCCTTGAAGGCGGAGAAGTCGACCGCAGCGTAACCGGGTCCGCGAAGATCGCCGACCTTGGCGGTACCAAATGATGCCAGCGCGTCGTTGGTATTGGGAGCGGCTGGGTCGACATAAGCCTGAGCGATCGTTTGGGCGCTCTGCGCTCCGAACCAGTTGACGCCGCCGGTTGCAATTGGTGTGCGTGGCAGCTTCGGCAGTATGCCGACCTTATTCGGACGCTGTTGCGGTGCGCCGTTGTAGTAGGTCTGGATGTTCTGCGTCGGATTGCTCTCCGTGTTGGGGAAGCCAGTGTAAGCCAGCAAGACCATGGAGACCTTCCATCCGCCGATCAACTCGTCGGTGAAGTGGTTGACCGTCGCGAAGTACTCCTTACCGCGACCGAAGGGCAACGTGTAGACCATGTTGGCGTTGAGCGTATGGCGTTCATCCTGACCCACAGGTCCCCAGTTGAGTGGGAGGTTGTAGGAGTTCTCCGGAGCGACGCCGGTACCGTTGACCGCAGCCACGGCCTGGAAACCGGTGGTATCGGTCATGCCACGGCCGTAAGCGTAGTTGACCGTAGACTCCAGTCCCTTCCACGGAAGCTGGCGGTACTGAATCTGTAGGGCGTCATACTCCATGATGCCTTCGGAGTCAGTAACGATGACGTTCCCGCCCTGGCCCACGAGGCCGGAGAACGGCGTGGGAGCAGACGTCTGGCAGCCCGCCGTAGTGATGGGCTTGATCGCACCGTTCACATAGCACGGCACATGCGCCTGATTGCCGCGGTACTCCTCGATGAGATGGTAGCCCTTCTCACCCACATATCCAACCTTAAGCACACTGGTGCGGCCGAGCTGATACTGCGTAGTGAGGTTGTACTGCTGGACCACAGAGGGTTGCAGATGCGGATTGAACGACTGATAGGTGGATCCGGTAAAGCTGGGGTTGGTACTCGAGAAGCCATTCGTCTCCTGGAAGAATGTTCCGGCGGCGGATTTGGTCGGCGGTGTGGCCTGCAGCGAAAACGTGTACTGGAAGGGAGCGTTCTGCACGAGACGATTGCCCGAGCCGCCGCCTTCCATCTCAGACACCATACCGTACCCTACGCTGAGTACCATCCACGGCTTGTACTGATACTCAATACCGACGCGTGGCAGAAAATCGTTATACACAGGGTGATACAGCGCGCGGCTGGCTCCGTTCACGCCGGCAGTCAGGATGGTGACCGTGCCGTCGCCGTTGGCCTGCGGGTTGTTCTCTTTGTTGTTCACCTCATAACCGGGCTGATCGTACTGGTAGCGTGCGCCGAGGTTCAGGGTCAGGTTGGGCAGAATCTTCCAGTCATCCTGGAAGAAGTAGCCATCGCGCCACTGCCGCTGGCCAACCTTGCCGGTCACGCCACCGTAGCCTTCGGTGTCAACGCGATCAAGCACGAAGTCAGCCGTAGCGAAGCCGTTGCCATTCGGTGTGGTGGTGTTACCCGCACCGACGTTCGGATTCGAGGTGAAGAAGTTTGCGAAGCCGAACGACCCAAGTGCGCCGCCAGCGGCGTTGGAATAATTCTGTTGGTAGCGCTCGAACTGAACGCCCATCTTGAACAGATGATGGCCGTGCTGAATTGTCAGGTTGTCGGAGTAGTTGAAAATATTCTCAACTTGGTCTGAGCCGCCGCCGAGACTGCCATACGCGCTGACCCCATTGCCGAATGGGAAGTTGTGCTGCGAGAACCCCGGAACCACTTGGCCGCCGGGAATGCCAATAACCGCATTGCCTTTGCTGCCGAACAGACCAGTCGAATCATAGGGCACGGAATTGGTGTAGCGCGTGCGGAAGAAGCAGCAACGGAACTCGTTGACGATCTTCGCGTTGAAGGTATGGACATAGTTCACCGTGAAGCCCTTGGCCGGATAGTCGCCGGGAGTCGGCATAATGATCGCCAGCGGCTGACGCTGGAAATCACTCCCTTCACCTTGCAGGTAACGGAAGGAGACCCGATCCTTATTCGTGGGTGTCCAGTCAATCTTCACATCTCCTTGGTCGTTGCGGCTGGTGGTCTTCTGTGAGCCCACATAGTTGCTGTTATTGGGCGACCCCACAAGTGAAGGGGAGTTCGGCAGAGGATAGATTTCTGGATGTGCGACCAAGAACTTTACCAGAGGACTGAGAACCGGAATCTGATTGTTGGGATAAGGAGCGAAGTTGTTAGCGGGGTCGTAGAGTTGGATCGTCTTAGCCAACCCAGGCTTGCCACAGTCGCCACCGCACATCACGTTGGTGTCGAGCAGTTCCGAGAAGTCGCCCGTACGCTCCTTTACCGAAAGTACACTGACAGCGGCATTGCCACCCTGCTGGGTCCGAGTGCCCTCGTAGTCGACAAAGAAGAATAGTTTGTTGCGGCCGTTGAACAACCAGGGAACAAGTACCGGGCCACCCAGCTTTGCGGTGAAGATGGACTGGGTGTACGGGGGCCGAGCAATAGCTTTGCGGTTATTGTCCCAGGTGTTCGCGTCGAGCAAATGGTTCTCGATGTAGAGAGCGGCACCGCCATGGAACTCGTTGGTGCCGCTCTTGGTGACCGCGAGGACCGTGCTGCCGTTGGCGTTGCCGTACTCGGCGGAGGGATTGGCGGAAACAACCTTCACTTCGCCGAGCGCGTCGAGGTTGGGGTTGTAGCCGATCAGGTTACCGATGGTCTCGTTGATCTCGACGCCGTCGAGAACGTAGCTGTTTTCCTGGGCGCGATTGCCGTTGACACCGATTTCACTCACCTGCGCTGTGTCGCGCTCGGTGGCGAAAGTGCCCGAAAGCTGCTGCGGAGAGGTGTTGACAGCACCGGGGATGAGCGCGGTGAATAGCGAGAAGTTGCGGCCCTTGTTGGTAATATTCTCGATTGTGTTCGAGTCGAAGGTGGTCGACGTGGTGGCGTCCTCGGTGTTGAGCAGCGGAGGCAGCACACCCTGAACCTCGATCGTATCCGTGGCGGCGCCTACAGCGAGCTTGGCATCGACCTTCACCGTCGAATCCTGCTCCACCCGGAACGCTGGGAAAACCTGCTTCTTGAATCCGTCGGCTTCAAACGCGACAGTGTAGTTGCCGATCTGGAGGAAGCGCACGCTGTACGCGCCGACGCTATTGGTAACCGTCGAGACGACCACGCCTGTCTCGACGTTCCGGGCGGAAACCTTGGCGTTGGGCACCACCGCTCCGCTCGGGTCGGTGACCCGGCCAATGATGTTACCGGTGATCGTTTGGCCCCGGCCAACGGCGCACAGAGTCAACAGCAACGCCACAAATGCCGCATTCAAGAGGTTCCTGGTCACGCAAGTCTTCCACACAGATGTCATCTTGTTCCGTCCTTTGCCTCTCCAAATAAATTGCCGGCTGCAGTCTGTCTGGTAACCCAACTCTTCGACCATGCCGTAGTACGTGCGTTACAGTTAGCGCAAAATGTGATTGACGACAACCTACAAACCGGCGGCGGCATTGTCAAGAAAATTATTTGGAAAGTGCACGACGCGACCACAAAAACCCACCCGGGAGCAGCTATGACAAGACCTCCGCTCCCCGTCGGGAATCGGCGCGCGGTACGCTCGACGACAGAGCAGTTAATCTGCTGTCAGAACGGATCAGCGTTGATCGAAAGATGGTGGAGCATCTGCCGCTTCAGCTCCCCACTTGGGGTTGGGGAACTTCCCCAGGTCAAAGAATAGACGTCCCCCACGCAGTGCAAACGAAGGCGGGAGCCACGGCATTTGCCACGTCTCTCCATCAAGTTCAACCCGCTCGATCAGACCGTCGGAAACGCCGCGACGATGCACGGCAATGCGAATTTCTCCTGCTTTGCGATGGATGACAGCGCGTGGAAACAGCGGTGAAGCGAGGACGAGTTCAGCACGGCCGGGGAGTTGCGGATACAGGCCCAGAGCGGCCCAGACGTACCAGGAGGACATTTCTCCAAGGTCGTCATTCCCGGGGATACCGTCCGGCGTTGGCTTCCATAAGCGGTCGAGAACGGCGCGCACGGTGAGCTGAGTTTTCCAGGGCTCTCCGGAGAAATCATAGAGCCACGGCGTCTCAAGCACCGGCTCATTGTCGAGGCCCGGATGAACGCCGCCCGAGGTCAGCGCCCAATCTCCCGAAGAGTTGTGAAAGAACGTATCGAGGCGCCGGTTGGCAGCGGAATTGCCGCCGAGCAGGTCAAATAGGCCACGCGCGTTGAAGGGTACCATCCAGAGGTATTGTGCGCCCGTGCCTTCGACGAATCCTTCGCGCGCGATCGGGTCGAAAATCTTCCACTCGCTACTCGGCAGGCGCGCTTGGAGGTAGCCATCGGTTGAGGTAGCACCGGGGTTGAAAAGGTTCTTCCAGAACTGCGCCCGCCGAAGCAAAACATGTGCGTTTACTGTATCGCCCTCAGATTGTGCAAGTTGCGAAAGAGCGAAGTCGGCGGAAGAAAACTCGAGCGTGTCCGCGACTGAAGTGTCGTGGCGAGCATCGGGTGGAGCCGTAACGTAATGCTGCGTTAGCCACTCCTGCAGTCGCGGTCGCGAACACCGATGGCCTTCGTTGGGAACTGTGGCGGCGTCGAGCAGCGAGCGATACGCATGATGCACATCGAAGCCGGTTGCACCGAAAGCCACGATCGAAGCAATTGCGGCCGCCGACGGGTCGCCGTTCATGACATTGGTTGCGCCGGTATTATGCGTCCAGCGATCCCAACATCCCCACTGATCAGCTTGGTTGAGCAACGACTGCGCCATGTCGGAAGCGATCTCGGGATGCAGCAGCGCGATGAGCTGAACCTGCGAGCGATAGGTGTCCCAACCGGAGAAATTGGCATACTGGGCGGACTGCGACTGCACGATGGTGTGCGTGGCAAGGTCCATGCCACGGTACTGTCCGTTGACGTCACTCGCCAAGTTCATATGCAGCAGAGAGTGATACAGCGCCGTGTAGAAGACAACGCGTTGATCGTGCGTTCCGCCTTCAACCTCAATTGCAGACAGGGCACGATTCCACGCCTGATGCGCACGAGCGGCGATCTGCTCGAAGCTCGTACCATCGGGATTTTCGGCTTCCAGGTTGGCCTCAGCATTGGCTTCACTAACGTAAGAAATGCCAACGCGAAGGTTGATCGTGGAGGCGTCAGCGAACTCGACGAAGGCGCCGGATCCCTTACCGGGAGCGGGGGATGTTGTGGTTTGATCGACGCCAAGCGACGTTCCCCCGCTGGACGAAAGGCTGTCGTTCGTTACGGTGGAGTCGTGCCAGGTTCCATAGTGCGCGAAGGGATGATCGAAGCGAGCGACGAAGTACAGCGTGTAGTAGGAGTCGGTCGGGAAACTTCGGCTATGCCCACAGAAGTCGCCACTCGTGACCGACCCGCTGATGGTGCGTCGCCCGGAATCGATGTGCACCGTCGCCGCGGAGCTGTCAACGTCGCCATCCGCGCTGCGGATAAGCATCACCGCTGGCCGGCTGCCGGGATACACCAAGCGAGCCGAACCGGTGCGTTCGGTCGCTGTCAGTTCGACCAGCACGCCGTTGGAGAGGCGCACGCGATACAGGCCCGCCGTTGCGTGTTCGTTTGCGTGCGACAGCACGCTCAGGTAGGCGCTATCGTGCCCGTCGAGCGCCGGCGAGTGGGTAACGGTGTGCGTCAGCGGCATGAAGGGAATGTCGCCGCCTGCCGCGCATCCTGCTCCAGAAAGATGCGTGAGCGAGAAGCCGCGAACTTCCCTTCCCGCCCATGTGTACCCTCCCGGCGGGTAACCGCGGCGCTCGGTAGGCGACGTCTCCGATGGGCTAAAGGACAACATGCCGAAGGGCACAACGG
>JAZKBC010000243.1:22880-36747 GCA_040388825.1 Acidobacteriota bacterium
TTGCCGTTGTTCGCCGTTCCAATAAGAGGGTCGACGAGTGCCGCAGGGTCACTCGTCTGCGAATGGAGCGGCAGGGCTGCGAGGAGCAGCCCTGCTGCAAGCGTGCTAGGCGCCAGCCGCATCCACGCCTCCGGGATTGGCCAGCTCGCCGGTGACCAGCGGATCTTCAAGCTGCTTCTGCTGACGAGCCAGTCGCGATATCAGGTCGGCCTTGATGGTCATCATCGAGGGATCGTCGGCGAGGTTATGTATCTCGAACGGATCGGCAACGAGATCGAAGAGCTGAACCTGGTTGATCTTCGGATAGACGATGAGCTTGTGCGTGCGCGTGCGGATACTGCGATGGATCTTGAGGTAGAAGCAGAAAACGTCATCGTGGATGGTCTTGTCTTCGTGCAGCAGCGCGGCGATGCTCGGGAACTCGACTGTGGATGGCGGCGTGATTCCGGCAAGCTCGCAGGTCGTTGGAAACATGCTGTGCTGATAGACGAGCTCTTCCACCCGGCGGCCTTTGGGCACGCCCGGGCCGGCGATGAGCAGAGGCATCCGGACGCTGCAGTCGTAGAGATTCTGCTTGCCCATCAGCCCGTGCTCGCCGCAGGCAAGGCCGTGGTCCGCGGTGAAGATGATGTAGGTATTGGAGGCTCGACCAGAGGCCTCGAGCGCATCAAGGATCTTGCCGACCTGCGTGTCGAGGTAAGTGATTAGCGAGTAGTACTCTCGGCGATGGAGTTGCACGGCTTCCTTCGTGCGTGGGAAGGGTGCAAGCGACTCGTCGCGGTTTTTCGCGTCGCCCTGATCGAAGGGATGCATCGGCAGGTAGTTGGGCGGGATCTGGATCTTGTCCAGCGGATACCGCGCAAGATACTCGCTGGGTGATTGGCGGGGATCGTGCGGAGAGTTGAAGCCGACGTACATAAAGAAGGGCGCGCTGCGCTTTGACAGCTTCTCGGTGAGAAACGTCGAAGCCTGCTCGGCGTACATCGCGCAACTGTGCGTCATGTGGCCGGGCTTTTCGCCGAGCCACAGGCTGGTGTTGACCCAATGGCCTGCAAGGGAGGTATCGTCGGATTGCCAGGTATTGCCGGGAGCGGGGCGGTTGTAGGCAGCGCCTTTCCACGGCGTCGACTCGAGCATCGCCGGGCCGACGGGGCCCATCTCGCGAAAGCTGCGGCCAAGCAGCGGCGGGCTGAGGTGCCACTTGCCGCAGAGGTAGGTGTCGTATCCGGCGGCTCCGAACGTCTCGCCCCAGGTAGGTGACTCCTCGGCGCGATGCTGGGCGTGGAAGGCGGTCAGACCCGTGTTGAGCATCGTGCGGCTCGGCACGCAGACAGCTCCGGTCCATGCACCCTGATGGAAGCAGTGGTTGAACATGCACCCGCGATCAGCGAGGCGATCGAGGTTGGGGGTATGGACCTCCGGATTATTGCGCTTTTCGAGGCAGCGAAAAGTTAGATCATCAGCGATCATGAACAAAAAGTTCGGGCGCTCAGACGGGGGCCCTGCAGCGGATGCTAGCTCAGGGACTGCGGCGACTCCGGCGGGCAAAAGACCCAGAAACTTACGACGATTCATTCATCCTCCTCGACTGGGCGAGCCCCCGCTCCAGCGCACAAAGTCATGCTTCATGCGCGAGACGGGCGAGGAAATTACTCTGGGATCGCGACTGAACGGCCTGCCCGGGTCGAAAAGATTGTAAGCATAACTGTAGCGATAAAGAAAGGAAAAAAATGAACGCTGAGATCAAACCCGCACAAGACGGCAACCGCGTCATTTCGCGTTCTCACGCAATGTGATTCTCTGAAAGCTGCCAGGCAGAACCAGTTAGATTTCAGTCCGGATCAAACGGACGAGGCCCGCAGTCTGTTGCAGAATCGCTTACCTAAGCGCTTCTTCGGTAAGCTTCACCGTGGCCTTCAGATCATGTGATCGAAGTGAACAACGCCACCCGAAGCAGCGATGGAGACCAATTCAGCTGTCCTCGCAGGCTACCGCAGTTCTGCGCGCGAAAGAGCGCTGTCAGTCTGCAACCGTATCGGGAATTCTCGTCGAACTGATGTGCTCATTCACCGCGACGGTGATCCGCTTTTCATCGCGCGACAGCAGCTCTTCCAGCAGCTTCCTGTGCGACTTCACAGCCGACTTCAGCGTTTCACCTGCTGCAGCCCGTTTCATGCTGACAAACGCGTAGACCGCAACGCACAGACGCTCAAGTGTCTTCTCCAGAACCTCGTTGCCAGAAGCGCGCCACACCGTTCGATGAAACGCAAAATCCTCTTCAGCTACAGCGAAGTGATCACCGTCGGCAACCTGCGCCTGCATCTTGCGCAGATGTCGCTTCAGCTCCGTTACCGCCTCATCGGTGAGGTTTTTCGCGGCAAGCTGAAAAGCCAGCAGCTCAAGGTGCCGCCGCACTTCCATCAGCTGTTGAATTTCCAGGCGAGTGAGCTTAGTGACGGTGGTTCCACGGTCGGGAACCTTGACGACCAGCCCAAGATTTTCCAATTGCAGCAGCGCCTCGCGAACCGGCACCTGGCTCACGTTCAACTGCTTTGCAATATGGGCTTCGCGGAGGGGTGTGCCCGGTACCAGATCTCCCGATAGGATCGCCTGCCGCAGCTGCTCCAGAACACCACGCGACTTACTCTGCGTTCGAATTGGAGTCAATTCCCTGGGAGGCACAGGCACGATGGTACTAGATGCCGAAGCGGTGTCGCAAGAAAACCGCGCCCTCATCGTGCTCCGCTCCAGGGAGCCACAGCCGGGCCTTGCAGGAGCCAGCCCTTGCTGACCCGCGCCACCGCCACGTGGTCCGGTTTGGTCTGCGATCCCAACTGTGAGCCTGACTCATAGATCACGAGCAGATCCTTGCGGCTCGAAGCGAGATCACTGTACCCCGCGACGCCTGGATCAATCACCTGTTCATGTGACCAGCTTCGACCATTGTCGTCACTCACTTTGACGGTCAGGTTCTCACGCAAGCGCCAGCCTCGTTCCTTTGCTCCTGGCTGATCGCGGCTGTCCGGATTGGAGAAGTACACCCGGCCCTTGCCCGCGACACCATGCTCAGCGAGGAGCCCGGCGTCGCACGTGGGATCAAACAGTTGCGAATCAAATCGAATCGGCGACCAGCTCATCACACCGTCTAAGCTGGTCGAAACAGCACGAAGATGGTCGGCGCCACCGGAGCGGATGTTGACCATCACAGATCCATCGGATAGCTGTGTGGCCACTGTTTCGTTCGGGCTCTTGATCTCGGCCGAGTCCCTCGCAATGATGTCGCCGCGCTTCCAGGTTCTCCCAAGGTCGTCGCTGAATATCGTCCCTACGGCGGCTGGGCCGTGCGCGCGCGTTCCGTCGGCGTTCACCTTCCCGTTCGCAATCCAGATGGAGGCTAGTAATCGTCCGCTACGTAGCTGGATGCCGTGTCCCGTTCCCGGGGTGACAACGTTCCAGTCATAGTCCTTTTTAAACTGATCGAAGACCGGAGTGATCTCGCGCTCCGGCGAGAACGTCTTGCCATCATCCCGGCTTTCGGTCACAAACACGCGAGAGTAGTTCTTTTGATACAGAAGAACTACAGCTCCCGTCTGCATATCCGCGATCGCGACTGCGTTGTCTGTGAGGTCCTGTCCGTTACCGGCAACGCGGTGCGAAGGCTCCCATGTTCGGCCGTCATCGACACTGCGACGCAGAAGAATATCCGCAGCCGACCAGTCGCCTTTGCTCAAGTCCTTCCGGCCGCCGCAGTAGGCCAGCACAGTGCCTCGCTTTGTAACGATAATGCCAGGCACCCGATACGTCGCATAGCCGCCAAGGCCGCTATTCCACAGGTTCACGCTCTCCACCTGCGCTTCTCCGGAAGAGACGATGGCCACCATCAGCAGAACAACCGCAACCCGCACTACCCACTTCATCGCAACCTCCATATGTTGCAGGGACGGACGTCCACGGCCCCACCTCATAGCCTTCATGGGATGATTCGTTCCCCTGCGGAGCCACGTCTTCATAAGGCCTCCATCCCACCCACGTCTGCCGGCGCGACGATACGCAACCGGGATGTCACCAGCGCTGCCCCGATCAGAAGAACGCCACATCCCAGGAATGTCCCGTTTAACCCGATCGACGCCTTCAATGCGCCGGCCGTCAATGCCACCACACCACCAAGCATCGTTCCTGCAAAGTTGAGAAATCCGAAAGCCGTAGCGCGGAGGTTTGCCGGAATGCCTTCGCACAACACCGGCATGATGTTCCCGTCGTACATCCCTTTGCCCAGTCCAAAAAACATCATGCTCGCGCAAAGCAGGATGATGTTTCCTGTTACCGCGCTCAGCACAAGGCACGGCGCGGCCAAACCCAGGCCAAGGGTCTGCGTCAACACACGTCCTCGCCGGCTCTTGCGTGCCCACAAGTCAGCCAGCAGGCCACCGCACAGCAGGCCGCAGAATCCTCCGGCCCGAATCCAGAACGTGGATGTGAAACCCGCACGCGTCAAGGTGAAGTGAAACCTCTCGAAGAGATAGAGCGGAAACCACGTATAGATGGCCCAGTCACAGATCGATGCAATGCCGAAAACACAAAGCATGGCCTTGAACCCCGGCGTCCGAAAGATGATTTTCGTCGACTGCGCGAGTGTCGGCTTTGGCTCGCGGGTGAGTAACCTATCCTCCTGCGGCGGGTTACGCAGCACCGTCATGAGCAGCACGGCATACCCGGCGCCGACGGCACCGAAGATCATGAAAACGCTGCGCCATCCGGGGTGCGATCCAATCCACCCTCCGAGCGTTCCTCCCAGCACTGTTCCAAGGTAGGTGCCGCTATAGTGCAGACTGACCGCCTTCGAACGCGTGCGCGGGCCGTGGTAAGCCGCGATCATCGCCAGGCCGGCCGGAAGATAGCAAGCCTCGCTGATGCCCATCATGGCGCGCATCGCCACAATCTGGTGGAAGCCATGAGCGCGTCCGGTCAGCAGCGTGATCGACGACCACACCAGCAGGCTCACGCAGATCATGACCTTGCTTCCAAAGCGATCCGCCAGGTGCCCCGCCCATGGGCTGCTCAGTGCATACACCCACAGAAACGAAGTTCCGAGCATGCCCAGTTGCAGCGTCGAGACATGCAACTCCGCCTGGAGCAGCGGAAAAAGGGAAAAGATGACTTGCCGGTCCAGATAGTTCAGCATCCAGACGAACAGCAGCAAGACCACCACCAACCGACCGTATGCCGATGTGCGCTTTGTCATGGATTCCTCGCGTATCGGCTTCCGCCTTGCTGACCAGCAAGAGGGCGACAGAGAATCAACCCTTTATCGATTCGACCCGGCGGGCAGAGGCCATTGGATCATTTTCGCAACCTCACTCGGAAGGTTAGCATTCATGTCTTCGATGAACTGCCTGCGCTGCATCTCGGATTCAAAATCTTCGCCACTAACCATTGGCCCGCAGTCAAACCCAAGCTGACGTACAGACTCGCGGACGGCCGGGAAGAAGGGATAGCGGAACAAAATATCCAGCACGCGGTTGACAGCAAACTGCAGCGCACGGGCACGCTCCCAGTCGCTGGCCTTGGCTGCCCGCGCAATCTCCAGCACGACTGGCCCCACCGTGTTGTACGTCGTTCCTATGCCTCCTTGCGCTCCCATCAAGAGTCCCGCGGCCAGCGCCTCATCGTAGCCGTTGAAAACAAGCTTGCCGCGATCCACCAACTGGCTCAGCAGGTACATGTTGAAGTCCGTAAATTTCACGCCCAGCACATTGGGCAGGTCGCAGATATCCAAAAGCTCCTGCGACTTTTGGAACGCGGCCGGCGCGGCCTTCGGGAAGTAGTACACGATCAGCGGCAGTGGTGAATTTGCCGCCAACTCTTTATAGAACGTCATCACCTCTTCAGAGCTAGCAGCGGGCGGAAGGCTGCTGATAGCGTGCGCTCCCTGCGTTGCGGCATGTTCTGCAAGTCGGATCGCATCCCGTACATCCGGCGTTCCGACGTGAACAAACAACCGCTTACCTTCCGGCAGCACCTCCATCAATGACGCTACCAACTGGCGCCGCGTCTCCAGCGGCAAACGCATTCCCTCGCCTGTGGTTCCGGCAACATACGCTCCGTCCAACCCCTGCGAACAAAGGTGTAGCAGTAGCTCTTGCGCCATCGGGGCATTGAATACGCCCTCATGCGACAGTGGTGTTAGCAAAGCGGCGTACATGCCGGCGAATGGGTGTTGGGACAATGCAGACCTCCAGTGATTCATGTTGCAATTGTTGATAGTGCGTCATTGGGCGAAGAGACGAGCCGCGTGCCTGAAACGGGTGCGCTCTCTCAAAAACGGAATTCTGCTCCAAGTTGCAAGTTGCGCGGAGCGCGCCGCGTTGTGATCTGGCCGAAATTCGAAATATTCACCGTCAGGTTGGGACTGCCCAGGTTTTGGTGATTGATCACGTTGAAAGCTTCAACGCGCAGACGCAGATCCTTATCCTGGTATACCTTGACCGACTTGATGACCGACGCATTCCAATTGAAGTTGGTCGGCCCGAACACCGCGTTCCAGCCAAGCGTTCCGTAGCGCTGCTCCGCGAATGGAGTCTTGTAGTCAAACGCAGCCGGATTCAACCACTGCGGTGTTCCACCTGACAGAATCGTCTTCAAATACAGGGGCTGTCCCGCTACCCGATCAGGTCGCGTGCCCGCTGTCCGATTGTTACGTACCAAATCGTATGTGGTGACAACATTCCTTACTGTGCCAGTGTTGTACTTGAAGATGCTCTGAAAGCTCCATCCACCCAGTGTTTCGCGCAAAATGGGACGCGACCTTGCAAACCCTGGAACCCGCGGAGTAATGGTGTACGAGGCGGCGATTCGATTACGTGAAGAACCCGTGGATGGTCCACGCGAACCTGCGGGGTTGCTGAGATCTTGAATATCGCTTTGCCCAGTTCCAATGTTATTGTTCGATGCCCAATACGAGATACCGGAGGCGTAGGTGTAGTAGAAGTTCGCGCGGTTCGGACCGTGCCGGTACGTAACCTGTCCATAAAGGCCGTCATAGTACTCGCGTCCGGCGTAGATGTTGTAATCCACCTCACCAAAGTTCGAATTGGGCCGCCCACTGCAAGTTCCCCCCGATGTCAATGTCCCGGTTAGCGGACAGGCTCCATGAGCAAATTGATTCGGCAGAGTCATGCTGGGACTATGCACATCCCGTAGTGCGGTATAGGTGAGAGAAAGATACAGGTCCTTGCGCATCTCATATTGCAGGTTGCCATTCCAGTTCATCGAGTACTGGTCGGGGTGGTGGTAATCGGAAACGAAACGCGTTGGCGCGATAGCCAGCTGAGTCGGATCGGCGGCCCACTGGTTGATCGTGATCTTGGACAGCGGGTACTGAAGAATATTGGCGTTTGCGCCTCGCACATCCGCCGGGGTCACATTCGCCTGAGACGGCAAACGCGGATCCTCGAAGGCGCTGTTGTACAGCAGAAAGGGCTGCGGCGGCAGGAACATCAGGCCGAACCCCGCGCGGAAGATCAGCTTCTGGTTGCCCAGCAGATCTCCGATAAGACCAAGCCGCGGGGCAAAGTCATATCTATTTTCTGAAAAGAACGGATCCCACTTATCGGTAGACATCGCGCTGAACGGATCAGAGTTGCGGATGTTGAATGCTCCGCTGAGCGGTGTGTAGTGCTCGTAGCGCACACCATAATTCAGAGTGAGACGGTTGGACGCGCGAAAGCTATCCTGCGCAAAGAAGGCTGTCTGATAAGAGAGAAAATGTGCATTGTGGCCGAAGTAGATACCAACGGAAGTCGGCTTGTTCGTATACAGCGCGGTCGTGTTCGCAAACGTGGTCGTGGTGTTGGTGTCCTGGTAGCGCGCGCTTCGCAGATCGCGATCATCCGTGCCAGCCGTAAACGTGTGCCTCCCATGCACCCACGTCAGGTTGTCCACCAGGCTGTAGGTCGTGGTCAGAAAATGCAGTTGAGACTCCGCCGTATCGGTTTCCGCGACGCCCGTGATCACAATGTAGTTCTTGAACGGGTCACTGTAATAGGTCGTGTTGTGACGAGCGAGATCGTTGCGATTGAGACCAACGCGAAACTCATTAACTAAGCTGGAAGTGATCGTCCAGGCATCGCTGACAACGCTGTTGTACAAACGCAAAGGATAGATCAATTGATTGTCAGGGCGAAGCTGCTGCTCTGTCTCCGACTGATTGTTCACATTGGCGCGAACCGTCAAATGGTGGCGCGCGCCCAACGTCGTGTCGATACGCGCAAGGCCCGTGTCTTCAATCGTGTTGTAGTTCAGGTTTCCCGTGAAGGTTCCGTGCGTCCCGCTGTTAATCGTGGGCGTCGCTGGATTGAACGGGATCGCCGGGCTGTTTGGGAGCGGCATCATCTGCAGCTCCTGCGTGATCAACTGATAGTTCGGCGTGTTGGGATATTGCGTTCCCATCTTCCAGATAAGAAACGGCGAGGGAATCGAGGTGCTGGTCGTGGAATTGCCCTGGAGCACGCGCGATCCCTCGTAGCTCAGAAAGTAGAACGTGTGATTGCGCACGAGGGGACCGCCAACATTCCCACCAAACTCGTTGAAGCGAAGCTCCGGCACCGCAACCACAGGCGTCGCACGCTTGTTGGCCCAGGTGTTCGCGTCCAGCAGATCATTGCGGAAGTACTCGAAGATCTGCCCATGAATCTTGTTCGTTCCGGACTTGGTAGTAATGCTGAGAATGCCCCCCGCGGCTCGGCCATATTGAACCGGAGGAACGCTGCTTGAAGTCCGAAACTCGGCAATCGCCCCGAGACCCACTGTATTGATGGCAACCTGATTGCCTGCGCCTGCACCATTGTCCTCGCCGAACGTCGCGTCCACTCCATCCAGCAGAATGCTGTTCGAGAGACCAGGAGCCCCGTTAACTTCAAACCCACCACGAGCATTCTGGCCCGTGGAATCAGCTTCACCACTTTGCGACGAGTTCACACCCGGCTGCAAGGCAATCAGGTCCAAGAGATTGCGATTCTGAACTGGGAGGTTCTCCATCTCTTGCGGCCCAATCGTGATTCCCAGATCGTTCGAGGTCGTATTGAGCAGCGTAGCTGCGTCGTCGACTTCGACTGTCACGGTCATCGCGCCGACCTTCAGCGGGAGGTCAACCCGTGTGCTCTTACCGGTCTCAATCTCGAAAGGACTGCTCTTGACCGTATTGAAGCCGGTAGCTGTCGCCGACACAATGTATCGCCCCGCGGGCAGTGTCGGAAACTCGTAATAGCCCTCCGCGTTGGTTCTGGTTGTCGACTTCACATTGGTGTTGATGTTCTGCGCAGTCACCGTTGAGTGCGGAATCATTCCGCCGGACGGGTCCGTAATGCTGCCATTGATGGCAGAGCTGGCCTCCTGGGCGTAGGCCTGCCCGCAGGAAAAGCACAGCGATATGCAGCAGAGAAGAAGGGCAAACCGGCGGGCGTCTAGCAATCGAAGAAGAGTCATCAGCATGTTCCGGGCGTGAAATAGTGACAGAGATTTGATACGCGTGCACAGGTAATGTTGTCAATGATGTTTTATCAATAATGTGTAATCCTTTCAATCCATCGCTAGCCCCGCAGACAATCGACGCCGTCAGAGGCGCCCAATTCATGACCGCATTGTGGTAATAGACGCTAGATCCAATCCAAAAGGCGCGAGAACCCCAGATAATTTGACAACTCATCGGGCATTATCGATTATCGATGACGGAGAAACCAATGCGTCTCGCAATAACCTCACTCCTTCTTTGCTCTCTTCCCTCGTCCCTTGCGCTCGCTGAAAAACCGCAGCTGAAGCAGAGCCGCCTCTGGTATGCCGGAGAGGACGGATACGACACCTATCGCATACCCGGAATTGTTGTCACAGCAAACGGAACGCTGGTGGCCTACGGAGTCGCACGTCGCAACTTGAAAGACGGCGACTGGGGAGACAACGATATTGTGATGCGGCGAAGCACGGACCACGGAAAACATTGGGAGAAATCGCGGCGTATCGCCGGCGACTCGCACGGTGTCACGGACAATCCCGTCGCGATTGCTTCGCGTGCCGGCCGCGTCCTGCATTTCCTGTACCAGCACGACTACGCAAATGTGTACTACATGAAGAGTCAGGATGACGGTGCGACCTTCAGTGAGCCAGTAGACATCACTTCAGCGCTGACGGGCCTGCGATCGCAGTTCGATTGGAATGTAGTCGCGCTTGGTCCGGGCCATGCAATTGAGCTGATGAGCGGCCGCTTGCTCGTTCCCGTATGGCTTGCAGCGGCGAAAGTGCAAGCCAACGGACATCGCGGCTCCGGTCCTTCCGGCATCACGACCATCTACAGCGATGATCAGGGTGCGACTTGGACGCATGGCGACATCATTGCACTGAGTTCGTCGGAGATGAAGAACCCTAACGAGTTCCAGGTAATTCAACTCGCCGACGGTTCGGTGATGGCCAACATCCGCACCGGTGACAGAAAGCTGATGCGCGCTGTGGCTCTGAGTCCCGACGGCATCAGCCACTGGAGCAAGCCGCAGTTTGATCCCCACCTCTACGACCCGGTCTGTGCTGCGGGGATCACACCCTATGATGATCGGCGCCTTCTCTTCACAAATCCGGACAGCTCCACCTTGCCACGCAAGAGCAACGGCGAGGGTCTTCGACAAAATCTGACCATCCGTCTGAGCGCCGACGATGGAAAAACATGGCCCATTTCCCAACTCCTGGTCATGGGACCCACGGGCTATAGCGATATCGCGGTCGACCCACACCGCAAGGAAATCTTCGACATCTACGAGATGCCGGACGACACGAAGTCCAAAGCGCTCAGCCTGTACATCGCGGCGTTCAACTTGGAGTGGTTGGAGAAGAAGTAAGAAGCCTTTTGTTGCTCAGGAGACTCAGGGGTTGACCGTGATGGTGACGTTCTGGGATTGCGTGAAAGCGTTGGGAGCGGCGGAGGTCCCGGTCACTGTAACGACGTAGGTTCCAGGCTTGACGCCGAAGTCCGTGCAGCCGGAGGTACCGCAGCCGTTGAGTAGCGGGAGCAAGCAGAGAGCCAAGCCTAGCGTGAGCCCGCGAATTAGGCAGCGGCGCTTGCGGGTGAGGAAGAGAAGCACGGCCGCCAGTCCAAAACCAAGGCAATCGACCCTGGAATCGGGTCCGGCGGAGGCTACCGTGGCGCACGGATGAGGAGCGGCGGGGGTAAAGGTGAGCCGCGTGGAACCTCCGCCGGCGGGCACCATGAGTTCCCCGAAAGCACAAGCCATTTCAACCGTGGATGCCGGGCCACTGCAGCTGAGCTTGACGGGCTCGTAGAAGCCGCCTACGTCCGTAACCGTGACGTTGACGCTCACCGAAGAGCCGATGATCAAAGCGAAGGATGTCGGATCAACGGCAAGCGTGAACGTGTTGGGGTTGACCACCTGGGAGAGATTGGCCGAGGTGCTCGTGATCGATGTGGGAAGCGGAGTGGCCGGCGTAAACACGGCCGTCATGTTGTGAACGCCGACGGCGAGCGTGCTGGTCGAGATGGTTGCCACTCCCAAGCCGCTAATGGTGGAAGTGCCAATGGCGTTTGTGCCGTCGTAGAAAGTGACCGTCCCAACCAGTGGGCCGGCCAGGGGCGCGGTGGCGACCACTGTGGCGGTGAACGTGACGTTCTGGTTGAAGTACGAGGGATTAATGCTGGAGGTCAGTGTAGTGACGGTTGGGGCCGGTGGATACGTCACCACCTGCGCAATCATTGCAGCAACGGAGCCGTTGAAATCAAGCGTGGCAGCGTAAGAGGCGACGACGCTGTGAGTGCCGACGGCAAGGGTGGAGGTCGAGAAGGAAGCAACACCGGAGGAGCTGAGAGTTCCAGTTCCGGCTACGACGCCGTCGATGGTGAAGGTGACGGGGCCGCTAGGCGTGGCGTAGGGCGCAGCGACCGTCGCGGTGAAGATGACCGCCGTTCCCAGTATGGATGGCGAACCGGAGCCTGCGGCGGCGATCGTGGTGTCGTCGGGAAGGATCTGAACGGAATAGTTGGGAGATACAGAGGAAGCGTAATCAACGTCGCCGGTAAAGGTCGCGTAAACGGTGTGCGCGCCGGCGTCCTGGCCGGTGAAGAGCGTGTCGGAACACTTGCTGCTCGCCGAGTTGTTGGGCAAAGTGCAGGCCAAGGTGGTATCGACATAAACGAGCAGGCTCCCATTGTCCGGGCCAGGAGGGGCCGAGGTGCTTACGATGGCGTTGGCGCCATTGGTGTCGCCAATGGCCTGACCATAGTAGATAGGAGTCATGACGCCGGGCTGGCCGTTGGTCGTGATCTGGGTGGTCGACATCGACTGAATATCGATGGTGTCGGACGTGGTCGGTGAGATGAAGTTCGAGAGGTTGTAAAGGCTGAACTCGAGAAACTTCTGGGCTGCGGTGAGAGAGCCGGTATTGGTACAGCGGGCACCATTATTGAAGGCAGCCTTCGCGCCTCCATTTTCCACGTGGTAGTCGTTGTAGAGTACGCGACCACATTGCTGCGATTGGTTGAGGCCGCCACCGGCAAGCGTCCCGATAAGGGTTGTCGGGCCCAGCGTCGCTGTCTGCGGAATGGCAAACGTGAGCCGCACTGTGTCCGAGGCTCCCGGTGCGAGAACTGCCGGTAAAGTGCAATGGCCAATAACCCCGCTAACGGTGCACTGCCAGAACCCGCCGCTGACATCCGCGAGCGAAACCGTGTTCACACCAGAGGGGATGGAAAGTGTAAGGGTCAGGCCAGTTGAAGTGGGTGAGCTGCTGTTATCCGTGACCTTGATATCGATCGAGTCGTTGGTATCGCCGAGCAGGTAGCTTGTCTGATTGTTCGTGAAGCTGAGGACCGCGGTCGGAACGCCGGTCGCGCCCACGGGAGTATCGAAGGAGAACTGGTTGGAGCTTCCGTTGTAATTAGGAAGCGTGACCCAGGTCTGTGCAGGAGGATTAACGGCCAGAATGTTTTCGTAGAAGACGGCAGTAAGCTTGAACTCCTCTTGAGCGGGATTCACATCGAAAGCGCCGATGGCGTTCATCCAGGCCGCAAGCGTGGGCTCTCCGGAATAGGAGGTGCTGAGCTGTCCCGTGGTGGTCACGCTGGCCGTGCTCGTGCTGGAGCTGAAACTTGCGAGCGGCGACCACTCAGGAGCGCTCTGAATCCAGGAGAACTCCCAATGAGTTGCAAAGACGCGCCCGCCGTCGTTGGCGTACTTAACCACGGTGGACGCGTAAGCCGGCGCGTCACTATCCGTTCGGCCGCTGGGCCCCTGACAACCGAAGATGACCATGTCGTAGTTGGTCATAGGAACCGCGCCGGCGGCGGCAGGGTTGACCAGCTGCGTTTCAGTGGGGGTGCTAGGGCTAACATTTTCGCCAGCAGAGCCATTGCCCGTGAAAAAGTTGATGCTTCCACCACCCAGGGGATCCGTCACCTCGGCCGTCTTGATCCCGATCTGCGGGAAGATGCACTCGATCTCATCTGCTGAACCGGTGACGACAGCGATGTGTGGGAGATCACCCTCGGATTGACTCGAAGGCATGGACATCGTGGGCAATGTCACCTGGGTTCCAATCGTAAAGCTGGCGATCTGTGCGGAAGTGTACTGATACTGACGCCGCCACTTGCCTGCCTGGATCACGATATTCAACGTCGGTGGAAGCATGCCGGCAACATTGAAGGTAAACGTGCCCGTAGGATCTGTGAGAGCGCTGCCGAGGACGGTCGCCGGAACGAGAAGGGGCTGCGCACTGCAGCCCGTCTGGCTGCCGTTGGGTACCGTTACGCCTTGACTGAAGACCGGTACCGGACTGTTGGGATCCTGAACAAAGACAAGGATGTTCGGAAGAGGAT
>JAZKBC010000243.1:36757-45857 GCA_040388825.1 Acidobacteriota bacterium
TCTCCGTGTGCCGCAGACGATCCAGCGATAGCCGGCCCGCGTGGCGAGTAGACCTGCCCCGAGAACGTAAGAGTCTGGACGGTGGTCTGAGCCGCAGCCTGTGACGCAGATGCCGCCACGAAGATCAGCGCGCCAAGCGCGATGGATCCAAAACGACGGATAACGACGAATATCTGGGAGAAAGATTTGTCGGATGGCACGGCTGTTGTGAACAATACGGCTCAATCGGACGCCTGTAAAGGAAATCGTGAACAAGCGAATGCATTGATTGGGATTGGGAGAATCTATGAATCCTCCAAGGCCCGCAACAGGAGGTCGAGGTCAAGGGGCCTGAGGGCTCCACATACGTCACAAAGATTGAAGGCGCTGTGACACAACTGGCAAATAAGGCAGCACCTGGGGATCTAAAGGCGATAGCAGAGCTCTGAAGGCTCGATCAAATGATGCTTGACCTCGCGATATATAAGTCTGCAATGACATCAATCGTAGAAATCCGGAGAAGCGCGGCTGGCCAGCGGGGAAGACCTGGCGCCCGTAAAAGACAGCCGAGCGCACAAAGAAAGAGCGCAGGACCCCGTGAGGGAACCCTGCGCTCCGATGGTTTCAGACAGCGTGCTTTAGAAGGCGTATCGCAAGCTGAACTGCAGTTGGCGGTCTGCGCCGTAGGTGCCTCCCTTGCCCGTGCTCCGGCCAAAGTTCGAGGAGGTGGGCGTGGTGTTGGGGTTATCCGGCGTGGGGTGGTTCATGAAGTTGAACGCCTCGGCGCGGAAGAGCAGCGTGTGGTTGTCATGGCCAGGAATGACGTGCCATGTCTTCTGCAAAGCTGCGTTGGCGCTTTGGAAGCCAGGGCCATAGATGGAATTGCGTGAGCCGCGGGGAGCGAACGTGCCGGCGGCCGGTTGGTAGAACACCGTGGTATCAAACCATTTGGCCGTGCCCGTCTGGTTGGCGAAGCCCTTGTACAACGTTGGCGCAGCGGTGTGGCCGAACAGCTGTGTGCCCGAACCCGGACCAACTCCGGCGTAGTCACTGCCCGTGCTGACGTTCAGCGGCGCGCCGGTCTGCGTTTGGTAGGTTCCGGAGAGTTGCCAGTCACCCAGGGAAGCGCGCACGAGACCGTGAGCGTGGCTGAAGTAAGGAACGTTCCAAACGAAGTTGCCGACGAACACATGGCGGCGGTCAAAATCGGCCGGACCATAGTAGATCTGCCGGTTATACGTGTTGGGAAGCACGACGTTGTTGGCCGAACCGAAGTCCATGGTCTTGGACCACGTGTAGGCCAGGCCGAAGAGCAGACCATGCACCATGCGACGTCGCAGGTTGGCCTGCAGCGAGTGATAGATGGACGAGCCAGCATTGGTCGCCTGGGTGATATTGGAGAAACCCTTGTACGGACGCAAAGCGTCAGGCTGCTTGACGGTGGGATTGGCCTGTACGGTCCCCGGCAGCAGCTGGTTGACGTTCAGCAGCTCTTCCTCGTGGATGCCGCGGCGGCCAGCGTATCCCAGTGTGAAGATGCCTACGCCGTGGAACTCCTGGTCGATGCTGACGTTCCAGTTGTAGGCCTCCGGCGAAGGATAGTGATACGCCTGCGAGGAATAGTTGAAGGGGAAGCTGTTGCCGGAGGTGCCGCCGGGCGTATCCGCGATGCCGTTGGTAACGGTCGCGGACGGCTGGAACGGTGCGTTACCGCCGGTGAACACGTTGTCCGTAATGCCGAGGCGCTGGAAGAAGCGGCCGCCACCCATGCGCAGCACGGTTGTTGGATAGATCTGCCACGAGAGGCCAAACCGCGGCTGAATGTTGCTCTTCACGGTTGGCGAGTAGAACTTGCTGTAACCGCGGAACAGGCTCGTGTAGCCGGACAGGATCGCCGGATCGATATGGCCTTGTGCGCTCGATGGGAATCCGCTTCCCGGGATAACGATGCCGTTGTAGCGGTCGCCGCCGGTGACGGCGTCCGTGTTGGGATCGACCGTCGGAGCACTCGCTGCCTTGTAATCCGTTGGACTGAACACGGACTGATTGCCCCACAGCGCATAGTAGGGCGTCATGACGCTGTAGCGTGCGCCAAGCTCAAGCACGACGTTGGAACGGATACGCCACGAATCCTGCAGGAAGCCTTCGTACATCTGGCCGCGGTAAAGCGTGTAGGAGCGCTGGCCGATTTCGCCGTAGGTATCGAACAGGCCGGTCGCGACGTTGCCAACGGCGCGTCCGGTCGTGACGTTGATCGCTCCATTCTTCAGGTTGTTGTGCGCGTCCGTGAAGATGAACTTGCCGTTCTGATTGTTGGTGGCGCCGGGGACGGTGGCGGAGACACTGATCTGGTCGAAGTTGTTCTCGCCTGCGTATTCGAATTGAACTCCACCCTTGAAAGTGTGGTTGCCGATGACCTTGGTGACGGTGTCCCCAGCGTCATACACCATGCCGCCAGAGTGCGAGGGGTAGGGTCCGCCATCGAGCGTGGTGAAGTTCGCGATCTGGATCGTGGGGATCTTCAACGGCAACAGCTTGGTCGAAGCCGAGTAGAGGTACGGGTAGTTGATCCCGTACTGCGTGCGGTCGTAAAGGCCCTTGGAGGTGTCAATGTCGATGCGGACATGCTCCCCGGCCGCGGAGACGAAGAAGTCATTCACCAGCGTGGGGCTCGCAGTCCACGTGTAGTGCAGCACGCCGACTTGGTTGGGGCGATGGAAGATACGCGGATTGCGGTTGAAGCCGCCATAGTGCGGCTCATAGTCGTCGTAGTTGTAGTTCAGCATGGAGAAGCGGATACGGTGATTGCTCGCGGGGTTCCACTCTATGACAACGGTGTCCTTGCGCTGCTTTTCCTTGTAGAGTGCCGAATCGATCCAGTTGTATGACGGAGTCGAAGTGTTCGGGAGCGGGTAAGCCTTCAGGAGCCCGAGGCCGTTCGCGCTCAGGTCGCCAGGCGTGATGATGTTTCCACTGTACTGCGTGTTGGTGTACGGGCTGACGAGCTGCGTGATCGCGGTGAAGTTGTTGGTACTGAGCAACTCGCTGAAGTTGCCGGTACGCATGAGCGAGGTAGGCACCTGTCCGGTGGCGGTGTCGTCGTGGTTATAGATGAGAAATTCCTGGCCAACGAGGAAGAAGAGCTTGTCGCGGCCCTTGTTGAAGCCCGGGAAAATCGCCGGACCGTTGAAGTTCCAGCCGAACTGGTTGTAGCGGAAGGCTGCCGGCTTGTTGCGGATATAAGCCGGGTTGGAAGGCAGCTTGCGAGACCAGGTGTTTGCGTTGAGCGCGTTGTTGCGGAGGTACTCATACACCGAGCCGTGAAAATGCGACGTTCCGCTCTTGGTCTGGATGCGGACCTGTCCGCCGGCGGAGCGGCCATACTCTGCGGGATAGCTGCTCGTAAGCACCTGCACCTGCGAAGTGGAGTCGACGTCTGCCGTGCCCACGCTGGTGCCGTTGGCGCGCGTGCGTACCATCGGCGCGCCGTCCAGGGTCTGCACGGTCTGCTGGTTGCGCGCTCCGCCGATGTACAGGGACTGGTCCAGGCCGAAGTTCAAGCCGGCCAGTGCGGGCGAGGTGCGGATGACACCGGGCTCGAGGGAAGCGAGCATTTCCGGGTTGCGCCCGTTGAGCTGAATGTTCTTCACCTGCTGCTCGGTCACGAGCTGCCCCACGGCGGCGCTCTCGGTCTGCACGGAATCGCTGGCGGCCTGGACGCTGACCTCCGTGGAACTCGTTCCCACCTTCAGCGCGACGTCAACGTGGCGGCCAATGACGGGGTCGACGTGAACGTTGTTTAGCGTGGTCGTTTCAAAACCCGGAACCGCGACACGAACGGAGTAATCGCCGGAACGCACGTTAGCGACTGTGAAGTTACCGCTTTCGTTGGTTGTCGCCTCGCGGTCTTCCCGTGTGGCGATGTTGTGGACGGTTACCTTGGCATTCGGAACAACGGCCCCGCTGGGGTCCGTGACGGTGCCGTTCAGTGAGGACGCATCTTGCGCCATTCCAATTTTCGCTGTAAATAAAGCACTTACGCCTAGAATCAACACCGCGTATCTCAGGATTTTCACGTAGTCTCCTCAGTCCAACGACTTCTGCGTGCGCAAGATTCGGCCCCGAAGTTCGCACGCAAACCTTATAGTGAGGTTAGCGATTACGTGTCAACAATTTATTAATTCTCCGCGCAACCCTAGTCACGCCAGGGTACTTTTTCCCAAAAGGGGATTTTCAAAACGAGAGCCTGGCCACAGCCAGAGCTGCATGATGGGGGGCGCGATACCGGAATAAATATGACAGGCAGACTTGAATCCTCGCTTGTCGGTCTTGATTCAACCTTTCGATAGAGCGTTTCGTGCGTCCATTGAGAAGTACGCAGCCAAGTCGGAGGAGAGAATAGGCCTATCAATACTGGCGTTTCGCATTCTCTCCTTTTCTCCCTTGTCGGAGCGAGAGAAGCACAAATCGCCTAATTCCCCGGGGGATGTGGGCGACACTCATCTTATAAGATGAGTGTTTTCATGAACTTATGACTAGATGACGGTGCATGCGGTCTGGGGCAAACTCACGCGCTCGGAGGATAATCGAATCTCGGCCTAAACCGCGCGTGGAATTCGTTGCCTGCCCGTAGTTCCGGTAGCTGCAGCCATAGGCAACTTGCAAGGGCCAGGTCGCGTTTGCATTAGGGAAGGTCTGATTGGTCTGGAACCTTCTGGACGACCTGCCGCATCGTTCGCTCTCGCGACCCTAACAGGATTTGCAAGCCGACATACGCGATCCAACTGGGCTGACTGTTGCTGGTCGCAATGGACTGAAAGCTGCGGCCTCCCATTACAAGAAGTGTCAGTGTCTTACGATGATTAAGTGAATGGCGGCCGCCCACATCGAGGGTGGTTTCGCGCTGTTTGCTGAGGCTCGACTCTCCAACATCCTGGCTCGTGCGAACGCGGTTTGCATCTTGTTCGTCGAATATCTCGACATAGACTTCCGTGCGTTCTGTGAACTCGTGTCCAACAACCAAGCCTCGGTTCCACGTTTGCGGAACATTGTGATTTCCGAAGCTATATCCGACCTCAGCTGTATAGCGGACCGGGCCAAAGCGCCCGTTAACTTCAAGCGGCAGGTAGAAGTTTGGTCCCGGATCGACGACACCGCGGGGAACAGAGTTCGTTGGATTATCCAGGAAGATCTGCGGATACGTAGAAACGTTCAGGTTGTAACCCTCTCCCGGAGCAGCTTCACCAGTGTTTTCGTTCCCCGATGTCGAGCCAGGGTCTTCCACCAGCGCCTCTTTGTTGCGCTGCTTTATCCCGAGCAGTCCAGTTCCGAAATCATTATGCGAAAAACGCTCCCCGGGATGGTGTTCATAGAATCTCCACTTAACGCCTAGAAGGCTTTCGCCGAGTCCGCCCATCACGTTTCCAGGTTGGGCGGGTGTCGCCGCCGTACCGCGGACAGTCCTGAGTTCCTCGATGGCGATCGGAATCTCGTACTTCAATTGGATTCGATCGCCGAGGCCATAGTTGAAATCGAAATCGGGAACCTGATAGGAGCCCGCGACAGGATTGCGTTCACCGAGAAACCCGACGTTGACCTCCCAGTGTTTATTCCCAGGGGTTTCAGGGTCATCCGTGCGAAAGGGCGGGCCGCCTTGCGCGAGGGCGGAACTAGCCGCAGAGAGTCCGGCCAGTAACGCCAGACCTCCAAGAAGACGCAGCAAGTTCATAGTGATTAGGAGGCCAACTTCGCGTTTCTGGGAGTCGAAAGCCATCACATTCTCTCTGTGGTCGAATGGATAAGTTGTCCCGTCTGAACGTGATTTGGCTTGGACACATGCTTTCTCGCCTTTTTCTTCGACGACTTGTTATCAGCGATGGTCTTCGCAACCCATACTCCCGTCTTTCTGTATGGAAGCGACTTCTTGCTCATTTCGGCGAATTTTCTTTCGAGGCCGGCCTTTACCTGTCGATTGTGGACAACAAGTTGTTTCACCGCGTCCCTCAATCCTGGCTGGTCGCGCCCAAAGCCGTGCTTCGCGAGCAATTCTGTCATAGCGTGCCCCAAAAGTTCGCGGTCATGCCACCGGCCCACGACCTGCTGCAACGTATGTAGCCACGCTTCTGTCTCTGCACTTCCGGCTATGTGAAGCTTGTCCAACGACTCTGTGAGATAGCGGAATCGCTTAGCAGCAATTCGCATCCGGTGGATTGTACGTTCCCCTGGATGGAGGCCCGATTTACGAACTGCATCCTCGAACGCACCCCAGCGCCGGTCAAGAGACCGAGTAATTCCCCGGCATACACGATCGGCTCGCTCACCCTGTAGAGATGCGCTGTGGCCGCTATCTTCTTCGCCCTGGCAAAGCTGGCCGTCTTTGATCCATTTGTCCTTCAGTTTGCCGTAAGAGGACATCAAATTGATTCCACTGCATTTCTCGATAATCCGCGGAGCGTTATGCGCGCGCCGCGCCTCCAGGAAACCCTTCACGGCCCCCCATGCTTCCATATGCGCGTTAGACTTCTGATTCCTTGCTTCTTCGACTAACGCTAGAAGTGCATCATCGTCACGCAGGCTCCCTAGGACATGCCGATAATCCCGGAGCCGCTCCGCCAGTTTTCTTATCCGCTTAGGTCTCCGCTTCGAATACAGCAGGTCAAGAATCTGCTCCATACGGCGAGTCGTAACCCGTAATTCATTCACCGCATCAATATTTCCGTCCATGAGTGTCACCGGAATCAACGAGGCGCACTTGTCCATCTGGCGCGCGGCGATCCGCCGAAGCTTCATCCATTCCCATGCCCCCTCACTGAGCTGAGCTTCGGCTAGATTCACTCCGGCGCCTCTGCGGTGCCTGGTCGATTCGCCGACTCGTCTGGATTTTGCGCTCACGAGCGAACTTCTACCGCTCACTTGCCATTTGGATTCTGTTGCTCCGGTACTTGTCATGTCTTTCCCTTCGTTGCGGCTTAAGATCACAGAGTGAACTTTAGAGTTGATTGAGTTCGTTGATCTTGTCGCGAACCTTTATAGCGAATCCATCTATTTCAGCAGGTGAGAACCCACCTGCTCGGAATGCATCCCTGATCTGTGCGTCGGTAAGCTGGTTTAGATAGCCGCCAATCCACTTGGCATGCTCACGCGGTATATGCTTGAACACCCAGAAATCCACGTAGTCTGGCCCTATTCCCTTTATCAACGGTTCGGCTTGGTAGTCGCGCAGATTCCCCTTGGTTCGAAATAGAGTTTTTCCAGCGCGACCAAAACTCGCTCCCACATCCGCGGCAATGTAACGCTGTTCGATGCCATGTTCGTCATAAACATGCTGCTGAGCCTTCTTCAGATCCGTATTGCAAATTATCTCCATCATGATCTTCAGCCCGTTCAGTTCCCTGGTATTTACAAATGGATTCACATCCCATGACCAATTACCAATCTCGCGCTCACCTTTGTTGTGCCTCTTGAGCCTGGCGCCATCGATCTTGCCGTGCTTGATGAGATCTTTCCCGCGCGTGAGCGGCATATCTCCGCTCACATTCAGCACGGGCAGATAATAATCCTCATTGGCGAAGTAACCCACGGCCCACATCAGTCTGGTCGCGGCCGTTTCCGGCTTGGCTTCAACACCCATCTTTACGCCCCACCGAACGTTATCCTCGTCACGAACATCAAACTTCGGGTTGACCCCGTTCAATTTTTCTTGGGTGAACGCCAATTTTCCGGCAGGAAGATGTTTGAACCCCCCTGGGCCATAAAACAGATCGCGTGTTGCGATATCTGTTGGCTCTCGCCAAATGACAGCCGGCGAATCACCGATCCTTGCCTTTGGCTCTTCTGACTGCTTCTGACCGAGCCGAGCCGCTATGGCTATCTGCCCTCCCATGCCCGGCTTCGGAGCCATGCCAACATAGATCAGAAGTACTATTAGTCCGCGTATATATTTCATTGCTCTGCCTCACATTGCTCTCAAGAAGCCAGGACGAGGGGCGTGGCTGACAACGTCGCGCTCTCGTCTGATTCTTGTTTGTGCGCAGCGCTCGACTGCAGTTCATGAAAGTGGGCGTAAAGACCACCCGCCGCGAGAAGTTCAGCATGGCTTCCGCGCTCACAGACAGTTCCGTCCTGCACTACAAAAATCACGTCTGCATTTTGAATTGTCGCCAAACGATGCGCGACCATGATTGTCGTGCGGCCTGCCATGAGGCGTGCAAGACCTTCAAGCACAAGCTTCTCGGAAGCCGCATCCAAGCCGGTAGAAGGCTCGTCGAGGATGAGGATTGGACAATCGCGAATGATCGCCCTTGCTATCGCTATTCTTTGCCGTTGGCCACCGGATAAGGTGAGCCCGTGCTCACCGACTACGGTATCGTAGCCATCGGGCAGCTTTCGGATGAACTCGTCAGCGTTAGCAGACAAAGCTGCTCGAATAATTTCGGAATGCGTCGATTCCGGTTTTCCATAGCCGATGTTTTGCCAGATTGTTCCGCGAAACAGCAGCGTATCCTGCAATACAAAACTCATCTGTTGCCGGAGGCTCTGACGCTTGTAGTGACGTATATCCACGCCATCTATCTTGATAACGCCAGACTGGCAGTCATAGAAGCGCGGGATCAGGCTAATCAGGGTGCTTTTGCCGCAACCCGTAGGACCAACAAGTGCAGCAAGCTGTCCCGGCTTTATCTGCAGGCAGATGTCTTTTAGTACAGCACTCCCTGGTGTATATCCAAAGTTGACATTTTCAAACTCGATCTCGCCATCAAATTGTGGTGCATTTTGCGCCCCCGGCAGATCTCTGACTTGGAGCTCAACTGCCAGAAAGTCTTTGATCCGCTCATAGCCCACCATGGCTTTCGAATACGTGTCCGACATCTTTGACAATTCCCGCATGGGTTTGTACATCTTTCCCAGGTATAGGAAGAAGACGACAAGGACACCCGCACTGAGAGTCCCCTTCAGGACCTGGCGTGCTCCAAACCACAGCACCATGGCTGTGCCGACGGCCACAATTATCTCTACGCTTGGGTTGAGCTTTGCCTTGACGTTTCGGGCTTTCAATACCAGATCGACACTATCGTTGCTCTCCGTTTCAAAACGAATCTGTTCGTACTCCTCGCGACCGAAC
>JAZKBC010000243.1:45867-46540 GCA_040388825.1 Acidobacteriota bacterium
GAACGCCTTAACGATCCGGATAGACGACAGGACATCCTGGAGAGTGGAGACCATCTCGGCTTCCTTCTTGCGAACATCGCGCGCGGCCTTCTTGATCTTTCGGGTGAAGGTATAGACCACAGCGGCGAGAGCAGGAAGAACGGATAGCGATATGACCGTGAACCGCCAGTCCAAATAGAACATGATGGCGATCATGCCGAGGAGAGTCAGGGAGTAGTAGAGAAAATCAAGCACGCCCGACGTAAACGCATCCTGTATGGCGTCAACGTCAGTTGTTATGGTGCTGATCAGTTCGCCTGTCTGTTTATGATCGTGGTAAGACATCGAGAGCCGCTGAACATGCCAGTAGAAGATTCTGCGGAGCTCATGTGTCACTCTCTGTCCAACTTGGGTGATGGTGCGCTTTTCCACGTAGGTGCCCAACGCACCCACACTCGCTATCAAGATGACGGCGACAGCAGCGAATCCGAGGATGACCATCGGTCCCGCACCAAAAAGCTGGTTGATCGAGCCCGCTAGCCAGTCCGGGCCCTTTTTGGTCCGCAGGACGCTGTCGAGGACTACCTTGAGCGGCCAAGGTTCGAGCAGGCCGGCCATGGTTTCGGCACCAACAGCCGCAAGGCCCAAGGCAAGCACCTTCCAATGCGGGAGGAGCAGGTGTGAGATAGAAACG
>JAZKBC010000243.1:46550-49791 GCA_040388825.1 Acidobacteriota bacterium
AAACGACCGTGCCTGGCTCGTTCTTGCCTTCTGTTGAGGATTCAATCGCCATGATAGCTTCCGCCCGATCAGGATGCATCGCTACTCTAGGCGTTTCGCGATTGTGAAGGCAGTGATAAAAGTCACGACGTGACCGTAACTGCCTCTAATGTCGCCCATCGGACCCAGCTAACTCATCGGGTTGCGACGGCGATGCCGCAATCGCATTCGTCCGTGCGAAGGCTGTGACATAAGTCACGGGATTCGATGACTGATCAGCGCACCATGTCATTGGGCGCTCTGCGCCTACTATTTACAGCTCTCGGAGGCTCATCATGAAGCAAGTGTTGATCGGTGCAGCAGCAGTCCTGGTTGGAGCAAGTGCGGCAGTGGCGCAGGTCCCCCAGTCAAGACACGTTGTCCTCGTGGTTGAGGAAAACCACTCATTCGAGTCTGTAATGGCTCCAAACGGAATGTCCTACCTGAAATCTTTGGGCGACAAATATGTGGTAATGACGAATTATTATGCCAACTATCATCCGTCCATCGGGAATTACTTTGTGATGACAACTGGAACGGCGGTCAGCACAGACGATCACTACTCAGGGACAGTGAGTGGCGAAACGATCGTCTCCCAGATAGCCGCCACGGGCAAGAAGTGGAAGCTCTACAGTGATGCTCTTCCGCGTGCGGGATATCTCGGTGGAAACCGCAGGCCTTATGTCAAGCGCCACGTTGCTCCAGCGTACTTTGACAGTGTGCGGAACGACGACAAGCAGGGCAGCAACGTCGTGCCAGTTGAACAGTTTGCTTCGGACCTGCAATCCGCAGATGGTCTCCCGGATCTAAGTATTGTGATTCCCAACCTGGATCATGATGCCCACGATGGAACGCTACAGGAGGCCGACCAATGGCTTGAGAAAACGGTTGCTCCGTTGCTCGATGATCCCAAGTTCAAGCAAGACGGAATGCTAATCATTACGTTTGACGAGTCTTTTAAGGAAGACGTGGAACATGGCGGCGGACACATTGTCACTATCGTGATTGGACCGAAGGCCAAAACGCACTTCAACGACACAACCTTCTATCAACACCAATCGCTCCTTGCGACCTTAGAAGATGCCTTAGGCGTGCCCAGACTCGGCATCGTAGCGCAGACACCCAACTTCGCAAACGCGTTCAAGTAGGCTTTGGAGGACGTAGCCCACATCGATCGAATGACCGCAAGAAATTATCTAATCTCAGCGCCGTCCGGCCCGGAGCTATCTGATCCCTCAACGGTTGATCGGGTAGCCCTGCGGCGCACACTGCGGAATAACGGGTCTAGATCGGCAGTGTCGATACATACATCGGATCAACGAACATCAACGATCCGTTGAAGCAGGCTCACGTCGGTTAGTGCAGCCGCGCCGGCGCAGCTGTCCATGGCCTGGATAGGAAGTGGGTCTCACAACAGAACTCGCGGCTGTCTGTTTGGCGTCTGGCTGCGAGCAGCGATTCCCCGCACCCCGCGTTTATGAAGCGATCCACAAGGCCCACACTTCTCGAGTCCCCGCGTGCCCATGTCAGAGTTGATCGCCGTTGATGCAGTCAGAGCTCCAGCGGATCGGACAAGCCGCTGGAGCCCTGAGGACTAGGAGAGGCAAAGCTAGACTCGGTCGGTTTTGCCTTGAGCCAACGAGACTAGCAGGGTGTTGCCGCGAGCGAACCTTAGAAAAGACGTCCGAACGTGAAGAAAACCTTTCTTCGACCGGCGTCACCAAGGGCGCCACCGAACTTTAGGACTCCGATAGGCGTCTCTGCCACGCCCATGAGGAAGCCATCCTGGCGCAGTATCGTCGTCGACTCTGGAGCCCAGATCTCCGCCCCCTCATACCCGAGGCTTAGATAGAGTCCTTTGCCAAGGCCGGATGGAAGAGTCGCGATCCTTCGCGAATAGGACGCACGAACCAGGTAATCATCAGTGCCACGGTACTCGTCGATTGACGACGCCGATAGTCTCAACGGTCCTCCCATCGTGAACCGCAAGGGGTCAGCAACATGTTTATCAGCGTAGGAGTCGCCGCCCCCAAAGAGTCCGATTACGCCTCCATCACGAAACGAAAAGCTCTTTGACACTGACGCATGGAACAGAGGAGCGGTTTCGCTCGCCGGGAAGTGAAACAGCGCTCCGCCCGTCAATTCAAAGCGTAGCCCGACGGCTGTGACAGTCTCAGAAGTGGTTTGATCGAACACGAGGCGGAAGGTTGCCGTTTGGGCCGTCCCGGAGTACGAAGGTGTCCCGCCTAAATTGGTCCTAATGAGCGAGCTCGCCTTCGCAGGTTCCCATCTGGTGACCTGTGCCTGGTATTGCAGCGACGCCCTCAAGCTTCGCGTAAATGTTCGGCCGACTTCAATCCCCCCACCGGCATTCTGTGAGAGCTGCTCGGAAACACGAACCTGATTCTGCCATAAATAGACGGGCTGGCGGACAATGCCAATGTTCGGCTGAATGAAATATCCGGACTTCGTAAGCTGGTGGTAATACTCCACGCTTCCCTGCGTAAGAAATCCAATTCGAAAGTCACCGCGCAACTCGGAACCAAAGCCCCCGAGGTCCTGCTGTACCAACCGGAGATCAAAGGTGGAATGAGTCACATTGCCGCTGGCTGCTGTCACATCAGAGCCCAGCAAGATGAAGGGAGGACCATTGCTAGCACGACTGAGCCTCACAAGGACGCCATTGTCAGGACCGGAAGTCTGCGTCGTCATTGGGGCAACAAGCGGTGGATCGTATGTCTCAAAACTCGCCTGATAGTTTCCGCTGGCTTGTACAGGGAGCAGGGCCTTGGTGATCATCGAAGTGTCGATGGAGTGACCTTTGAGAGCTTCCATGTCGGCGTGCACCCTGGCTTGGGCCCCTGAACTTCCACCGACAACCTTCACTGTCTCGAGCACCCCAGGCCGCAAACCAACTCGGTTCACACGGGCCTCGAGATATTGGCTCCAGTCATTTTTGCTCAAGGCGTAAGCCAGCAGAGCGTTACGATTGGCCTCTGCCGCACGATAGCCTGCTTCGATCAACTCGTCGGCGCTGCCATAGTCGGTAGCCAGATAGTTGCCCGTGTCGACAGAAATCAAGATACTCGCAAGCGCTTTCGAAGACCGTTCATTGCTGACAACTCCGGCCGTATAGGTTCGGGCGAGCACGCCTGCTCTCGTGGTTACGTCAGCTTTCGTTGAATTGGTCTCCGTGAGGTGCACCGCGATGATCACGTCCGCC
>JAZKBC010000243.1:49801-51914 GCA_040388825.1 Acidobacteriota bacterium
GCAATTGATGCCCTCACCGCAAAAAACAGGGGTCCGCTATCGAACACCACTGGTTGAAGCGTAGTCAGGTCCGTTGCGACGCACCGAAAAGGGATAGGCAAGGCGTTGTAGTCCTGATTTGTACTTTCAGTGCGGTCGAACGTTGCCTGAAGGAAGGAATTGACAACTCTATCCTGGAACAGAGAGTTTCCCATCCCTAGACCGTTCTTCATCCCCAACTCAACCGCGCCCGGAAGCTCTTCCCGATCCTCGCGACGCCGTATGCCCACGGCGCTATAGGGGACCGCCGAGGTAAATACCTGGTCGAAATTAGCGCTCTTCACAATCCGGGCAATTTCTGCTGGGCTCATGCCGGATGCATATAATCCGCCGATAAGCGCTCCCATGCTGGTGCCCCCCAGACGATCGACCGGGATGTGGTTCTCTTCCAGCCATCTAATTACACCGATGTGAGCAATCCCAAGTGCTCCTCCACCCTCGAGAGCGAGACCGACCGTCGGTCGATATGCCGGGACCGGTGCAGGTAGTCTGACATGCTTAGTCGTTGGTAGACCACCGTTGTCGTGTGCAGTATCCGGCATCTGGGCAATGGCTGAAACGGAAAGCAACAGGAGCGCAAATATATTAAGGCGGCGAGGTATATTCATTTGTTTATCACTCCAAATCCTCGCTCGCCGTTTCACGCACACGCAGGTACCGGCGTGGAAGGGCAAGCTGTGACGGTATGTGATAGCGTCGTTCGTCGATCTTCAATACCGTCACAAACAGTGAATATGTCCAACATGATCCGCCGCAGTGATAAAAATCACGCGCCGGTTTCAGCATCGACGTTCAGTCGAGAACCAGCGGCAGTCTACTCCCGCCTAAATTCCTTCCGGCCTCCCAGAAGGAGCGGGATGGGACGCGGTGCAGCGTTCGATCTCTAAGTTCTCTTCCGACCGGTGAATTGATCTCTGACGACGACGTTCTATCAGCACATGATCACCCTATGACGGTTCGCTGGTCTCCTCCGCGTTGGTGATCGCAGCTCCTGCGGTACAACAATTGGTGTTTCGTGATTTAGATCACGGCCCAATAGCTATCAAGCGCTGAAGCTGTAAGGGTGGTACTCGGTGAGAAAACATGGAAAGTCAGTTGCTACGCAGCAAACTTGAACGTCACAAACACTGGATTCGAACGTCGGCTGGAACTCGTTTGGATTTATGTCGCGAGGACATGAGATCCGCCGAGTTGCCGGATGCCCTCCTCATCGGGGCCAGACTAAACGGTGCCGACTTTAGAAAGGCCAATCTGAACCATGCTGATATGAGCGGTGCAGATTTGACGAATGTAGACCTGCGAGGAGCGAACCTGGATGGCGCTATGTTTTGCGCGACCATGCTGGCAGGAGTTCGATTGCGGGAAGCCCACTTGAAGGACGCGCGCCTGGAGCAGGCCGATCTCGAGGAATGCGACTTTCGTGGTGCGCAGTTGACCGGCGCTAATCTCACCGTGGCGCAACTTTCAAGGGCCAACTTCTGCAAAGTCGATCTCAGTCACGCAAATCTCCGTGGTGCAAATCTTTCGGGTGCTGATCTGCAAGGCGCTATGCTTAACGGAGCCGATCTTAGGTTTGCCAATTTGCGAGGCGCAAACCTGAAGAATGCAAGCATCGATGATGAAACGGATCTTCGTGCCGCGAAGCTTGATGCCAGAGGGCACCGAGCAATATCCGCCGGGCGGGCGAATCTATAGCCTGAGCGGTATCAGAGACAAGGTAGCCGTTGAACTTAGGCAGCGCATGTTGAGTTCGTCGTCGACCCCATGGAGAGGTAGAGTGACTTGCGAAGCATGCTTCGAATAGAGCGCGAAATTTAAACGCCTGCTCCTCTGCGATCCAACTTGCTCCCCAAGGGAGCAGCGGCGGCGTCTCGCTGAAGTCAGCTCATTGCGATCGCCCAAACGCTGCTCGATCATTCCGTCGCTTCCGTTCCTGCGCTGCTCGCCGCACCATGTCACCTGTACCGCTTACCAGAAGCTTGAGCCGTCGCGACAGCCTGTTCGACTCCGCAACTACGTCCAAGGCTCTTGACTTGGTGCGATTGCGAACTGCTATATCGGAGTCGGTGTCGCG
>JAZKBC010000243.1:51935-57362 GCA_040388825.1 Acidobacteriota bacterium
TCCTCCACCTTTTCTACCGTTCCACGCAGACAGCTCACAACCTCACAACTCAAGGGTTCGGCCAGTCCCCGCTACCACTCTTCTAAGCCACAGCGTGCCAGACATCCCGTGATATTTGTCACTGCTCTCGTTGGAGCGGGGGACGAGACTAATCGGAGCATGATCGTGGAGGCATTCCGTGCGCCAGCTTTCAGCAGCAAATGATACTTCGATCTCCGTTGGACCCAAGACCCTCCTGGTGGCGTACGACTTCTTTGACGCATCGGACGCGGCTCTCAACTGGGGGATCGAGATTGCTAAAGCCTTTCGTTCAAAGATCATCATTCTCTGCATCGATAGTCCATCTCGACTGGAAGACCAGATGGATGGTGGCTTGCCAGGCGCACAGGCCCGAGTGGAGATGCAGGGGAATATGCAGAGCTTGCGCAAGCGCCTCGAAGGCGCTGGTGTTCGCTTCGAGGTGATTCACAGAGCCGGTATCATTGCAGATATCGTCATTCAGGAAGCTTGCGCACAGCGTGCGGATCTGGTTCTTATGGGTGCCTACGGGAGCAGGCGGCTCGATCCGCCTCGGCTGGGCTCCACGGCCGAGGCCATGATCCGGGCAATGTCCTGCGCGGTCTTTGTGATGGGTCCGGAATCGCTCGCTCAGCCGCCCCGACTCGACACGGTTCGTAAAATTCGCTATTTGAAAGTCGGAGATCACGCAACAGCCAGATGGGTGTTGCTAGAGCAAATAGCTGAGAGAAGCCGAGCCGTAATCGAGATCGAATGTCTAGTTGACGGCGGCTCTAGCTGCGACCCATCCCGCCACCAGAGGATTCAGGCAGATTGCGAACACCTCGTCAATGCCCTTAGGGCACAACACCTCCGGGTGAATTGGGATTTGCAATACGGAGGAGAAGACGTGCTCCTCCATTCAATCTCCGGGTCAGCCCTGGTTGGCTTGACCGCTATTGATGCAGACGAGGCTACCACCCGTGCAGGGCGCAGGCTGAATATCGTGATCCAGAATTCGCGCTGCCCCGTGCTCATTTTGCCTCATGATCGAAAGTTGTCTCGCATTTTCGGATCTGAAGAGGTTCTCGCCGCGAGCAGCGCTAGTTGATCAGTTACAGAGTCAGATCCATAAGCCTTGCCGAATCCGTAACCCTGACGGTGGAACCGTGGACCTCGATGAGCCCCATCCGTCGGAGTTCCCCCATCGCCCTGGAAATGGTTTCGCGAGATGTCCCTGCCAGATCCGCCAGATCGTCATGCGTCATCGCCATAGTGAATTGCATGACTTTGGATGGAGGGTCAGAATTCCGTCCCAGCTCGAGGAGAACTCCCGCCAGCCGAGCAACTGCCGATGCAGAAAGGGCGAGCCGCCGCGCATCGAAGAACGTGTACTTGTACTCCTCCGAAAGAATCCTCGCGACTTGCAAGCTTGCCTCGCCATGCAGTTTGAGAAAGGCCAGCAGTTCCTCGCGGCGCACACGTTTCACAGTGCAGGGGACGAGGGATTGAGCCGTCACCTCAAACTTGCTCCCCGACATGACAGCCCCGAGACCCAACACTGTGCCAGCTCGCGCGATCTTGAGGATGAGCGTCTTTCCATTGCGCGAGGTACAAGAGAGCTTGACCTGTCCGCTACACAATACGTTCGCGGCTTCGCAGGCGTCATCTTCCATGAAGATGACCGCTCCGCTCGGCACCAGAGTGATGCTGCCCAAGTGGTCGAATGCCAGGCGCGCATCCCCCTCAAGGTCACAAAGCGAATCTTCCGATCGAAATGAGCAGGATGAGCAAGCGGTGGCCGGGTTTTTACGCGAAACGGACTTCATTGTCACACCTGGCATCCACTCGGGTCAGATATCGTGCTCTCACATGTGGTAGCAGTGATAGCAATCCTGACGAACGGCCTTGGCAAACGCGCAGCGCATCGACCTGCATAGTCTGCTGCTGGAAGACGGAGGCCGAACGGCTTTCGTAACCGACCGAAAGCGATTCTCCTCTAGCGCTGTACGCTAGATAACAAACCTTATGAGGTTTTTACAGTCCATCATGTGACCCTTGTCACTCACAATTGTCATGCTGCCGACTTATAGCCGATCCGTGATCTTGATCCATGACGACACGAATTCACCGGTGCGAAGCCTGGATGCGGCGGCTCTTCACCTTGTATTGTGTGCCTGCCCAGAACTCACGCATGAACTTCGGCACGCCCATCGCGCTTCGTACTCTCGGCCGCAAATTGCATTCCGGCTCATACAAGACAAGTGATGACCGGGCATGGCGAGCCGAGGGCAATCTGATGAACGATCTGGTGTGGCAAATGATTTGCTAATGGATTCGCGCGCCGCGCACCGAGCACAATCGCCTGTGCTCCTTGGCCAATTGCGTAGGCGAGCACGGCGGTCGAAACCTCATCTCCGAATGCAATGTGGAAACTCGATTCAACCCCACTAGGTTCGGTCTTCTGGATCAACTGTCGGAACGCCCTCGTCATGATCTCGGTTATGACCTCGCCGTCGGCGTCATGATTCAATGTAGTTGGAAGTACGTGGACGCAATCCAAGGGAACCCCGTACAACTTCGCAAGCTCAATCGCGCATTGAGCAGCTGCGGTTGCCGGCTTATGAAAGTCGGTCGCAAAAATGACCGGCCCGCAGTCGGGAATCGTCAGATCGCGTCGTATTCCAGGCCCAACGGTCATCACGGGACAAGCTGCACTTCGCAAGATCATCTCGGCCGTTGAGCCGAATAGAAACCGTTCTAGCCCCATTGCGCCGCGCGTGCCCACCACGGCGAGGTCGAAACCTTCGTTCCGGATCGCTCGCAGTATTACGGAACCGGCATCCCCCTCCGCCATCACTCCCTGCGCATCAACGCCCATTTTCCGCACGGAGTCCACAGCCTCCTCAAACCTGTCTTCGACATCTCTCTTCAAACTCTCGACGTACTCGTTGGTTCCGCCAGACGTGTCGGGAATTGCGCCGCTGGCATTTACGTGCAGAATGAGAAGCTTCGCGGAGCATAATTTGCTCACTGCCCCCGCGAACCTCAATATCTTGTCGGTGGTGGCTGAGAAATCTGTGCATGCAAGAATGCGTTGGAAAGGAGCGGGCTGCGTTTCAACACTTGCAGTCAAGCGCTCAGGACGATTTACCTGATTCATGAGTCGAGCTCTCCATTGGACGCTGCAGGCACTCTACTGATCACGCAGGACTTCGTCCGTGATATGAGTCACGGACATTCCATCTCGATGGACCATGATCGACTCGGATCCGCCAAAGAAGACTGACCTTTCGTTCCGAAAATTAGCTGTCCCCCCCGGCGTCAGATGGACCAGGACCAATCCCTTCCTTCGCGTGCCAACGCTCCGTCGACCCAAGCCGTTATTCGCCGCCACTCGTGATTTAGATCACGGAGGATGCTCCGCCGCGCGGCCTAAGCTCAAGGAGTCAGGGCTCACCGATCACCTGGAAGGATGCCCCTCATGTCCGCGATAGACACCACCGCTCCATCCGAAGCTTTCCTAAATCTCGCAACCAGCGAGATCCTTCTCCACCGCATTCTCGTTGCAACAGACTTCTCCCACTACTCCTGCCGGGCGTTGAAAGAGGCCATCGCCATTGGCCGCCAATTCAGCGCTGAAATTCTTCTCGTCCACGCCGCATCCCCGACGGCTTATGGCATCGGTGTTGAAGCAGCCCCCGTTGTACCACCCCAGACAGAACTCGAAGCGGCTCGAGCGCAAATGGCTGCCTTCGTTCACAGCGAACCTGAGCTTCAGGAGTGCTCGCATCAAGAGTTCATTGAGTTCGGAGCTGCTGGCGACCTGATTCGAAGACTCGCTCGCGAGCATCACGCCGACCTCGTCATCGCCGGCTCGCGCGGCTCCGGAGGCTTGGAGCGCCTGGCTCTGGGGTCTGTAGCCGAATCCATACTCAGCGTCGTGCCCTGCCCCGTCATAATCGTTGGCCCCTCCTGCCGTTTTACAACTCACCCGTTTCGCTCAATCCTCTTGGCCACGGATCTTGAAACTACCGGTCTGCGTGCAGCTCAATTCGCCAGCTCTCTGGCGGAACGGTTTCACGCCAAACTGACACTTTTGCACGTCATGGAGAGGCGCTCGAGCCGCCATGCTGTGCAACCAGAACTCGCGGAAGAGAACGCGCGGATGGAGCTTGCTCGATTGCTGCCACCCGATCTTCCTGCATATACATCGGCAACGATCCGCGTCGAGCACGGGAAACCCGGTGAATTGATTCCCGAGATAGCCACGTTGCTGTGCGCCAGTCTGGTCGTAACCGGCTTCGGCGATCGCTCGTCGTTCAGTGATCATGCACCGTGGTCCACGCTATCTCAGGTAATCCGGGACTCGCCTTGTCCGGTTCTCAGCGTCCGGTGTCACTTCATCTAGACAGTACCGAGGAGGACTATGCCGACCGTCCTAGTCGTCGACGATTGCGAAGCTCTGCTCCGTGTCAGGGAAGCACTGTTGCAGCGCATCGGATTCAATGTTGTCGCCTGTCAGAATCCGTTGCAGGCACTTTGTTCCTTACAAGCACAGCGCCCTGATGTCATCATCACCGACTACGAAATGCCTCAAATAGACGGACTCTCTTTCAGCCTCCTCGCTCGCGCTTGCGGATTTGGTGGCCCGATCATCTTGTCGACAGCCTCGCACACAATTCCCGCCCACGCACTCGATGTAGTGAGCTGCGTCGTCGAAAAATCTACACAGCCTCATTATCTTGTCCGGGCGATTCTCGCAGAGATTCACAACCGGAGCCACACACAACTGTCCCTGGGCTCAGAACGGCCAGCTCGGAAAGGGAAAACCTCATGCCACGCGTCCAGCACACAGCCGGCCTTTTCACTGTAGCTTTGCTCTTCCTGCTCTCTCCAGCAGTCCTACGCGCGCAACTTCAATGTTCGATCACTGCCGGGGGCGAAGACCCCGTCTCTCAACAGGCGAGCTCTGTACTCGCCCAACTCCCGCGCAACAGTTCCACGGCCGGTG
This sequence comes from Acidobacteriota bacterium, assembly GCA_040388825.1. Lineage (GTDB taxonomy): Bacteria > Acidobacteriota > Terriglobia > Terriglobales > Acidobacteriaceae > Granulicella. The sequence continues at coordinate 56,947 of JAZKBC010000243.1, forward strand.
TTCTCAAAACCTTTTATGAGCCGTGTCACTTCGCCTTGGCCTGGTCCGCGAACGGAAAGCTCACACCACAAGCTCGTTCCTTGATTGCCGTGCTTAACAGCGCCGACGAAAAAGGCCTACGCCCCTCCGACTACGGCGCTCCTCAATGGGGCGTGAGGAGCTGCGCTCTTGACATTCGCTGCGACGAAGCCGCTTCGGAACTCGCTTACTTTGACCTCGACCTAACCTCCGCAGCCATACGCCTGATTTCTGATCTTCTCTACGGCCGTGTCGCTCTGGCCGGACAACGCGCTGACCTCAACACCCATCCGGACCCGGAGCGCCTCGCATCGATCGTGTGGTCGCAGCTCGTGGCGAGTCCCGGTGCAGCCAACACGGTCCAGCAGTTGGAGCCCAGCGCACCCGGTTATCTCAGG
>JAZKBC010000244.1:0-4422 GCA_040388825.1 Acidobacteriota bacterium
GAGCGCCGCCCTGATGATCAACCACAAGTTTGAACTGGGTCTTGGCGAGTACGGAGGCTGTGGGCTCACTGGCGATTGCCGGAAGCTGTGGAACGGTCTTCCAATCGAAGACGACCGAGCAACTGAAACCCTGAAAGCCAGCGCCAGGCAGTGAATAGTAGCGAGCACGGGCTGATTGTGCTTTTTGCTTATCCACCGAAGACGGTTGTTGCGCTGTGGACGGGATGGTCGCAAGCAGGCAGAGTAGCGGCAGCGCTTTGGTTCGCATAGCGGAGATTGTAGAGGACCCGTGGGCATGGATCGCCTCTCCGGACAAAATACCGAGGTCCTTCGCTGCGCTCAGGATGAGGGGGGTTGGGAGGTAGTGGTGGAGGGCTAGCTTTGGCGGGCTCGTTCGATGGCTCTTACGACCGCCTTGGCTTTGTTCTGGCACTCTTCGTGTTCTTTTTCGGGGATGGAGTCGGCGACGATGCCGGCGCCGGCCTGGATGTGGCCTTGTTCGCCGTCGAGGAAGAGGGTGCGGATGGCGATGCAGGAGTCGAGGTTGCCGGAGAAGTCCGCGTAGAAGATGGCTCCGCCGTAGATGCCGCGGCGGGCGGGTTCAAGCTCTTCGATGATTTCCATGGCGCGGATCTTGGGGGCGCCGCTGAGTGTGCCCGCGGGGAAGCAGGCGCGGAAGGCGTCGATGGGGGCTAGGCCGTGGCGGAGGCGGCCTTCGAGAGCGCTGACCAGGTGCATGATGTGGGAGTAGCGCTCGACGAACATGAGGTCCTTGACCTCGACGGTGCCGAACTCGGAGACGCGGCCGACGTCGTTGCGGCCGAGGTCGACGAGCATGACGTGCTCGGAGATTTCCTTGGCGTCGGCGCGGAGGTCGGCTTCGAGGGCGCGGTCTTCGGCTTCGGTGACGCCGCGGGGGCGGGAGCCGGCGATGGGGCGGTACTCGATGCGGGAGGCGTCGCCGGTGGTGGAGACGCGGACGAGCATTTCGGGGGAGGAGCCGACGAGGTGGGCTGCGCGCGGAGCGCGCGAGGGAGTAGGGAGTAGGGAGTAGGGAGTAGATTTGCGGAGTGATGCGGCAGCGGTCTTGCTCTTCCCTATTGCCTGCTCCCTACTGCCTGTTTCTTCGAGATTGAAGCGGAGGAAGTAGAGGTAGGGGCTGGGGTTGACGATGCGGAGGGAGCGGTAGATTTCGAAGGCGTCGACGGCGGGGGTGCAGTCGAAGCGCTGGGAGAGGACGCATTGGAAGATGTCTCCGGCGCGGATGTATTCCTTGGTGGTTTCTACTGCCTTGAGGAAGGCTTTGGGTTTGGTGCGGGGGGTTAGCTTGAGGGGCTTGTTGGCCTGCTTGCTGCGCGAGAGCTTGCGGGCGGGGATGGCGGCGTTGAGGAGGCGCTCGAGGCGGTCGAGGCGCTTGAGGGAGGCGGCGTAGGCGGCCGTGGGTTTGGTGCTGGCAAACGAGCTGCGGGCGCCGGCGGTGACGATGAGGTGGATGGCTTTGCGGACGTGGTCGAAGGCGAGGACCTCGTCGAAGAACATGAGGTGGGCGTCGGGGACGTGGAGCTCGTCGACGGCTAGTGTGGGGAGTTTTTCGATGCTGCGGACGACGTCGTAGGAGAAGAAGCCGACGGCTCCGGCGGTGAACGGAGGGAGGCCGGGGAGGCGGGCGGGGGTTTCGCCTTCGAGGGCGCGCTTGAGCTCGGTGAAGATGTCGGCGCGGAAGGTGCGGCGGCGGCGGCCTTCGGTGAGGGTGATGAGGCCGAGGCCGGAGGCGTCCCTGGACGTGGCGTGGGCGGTCATCTTGCGGTAGGGGCGGATGCCGATGAAGGTGTAGCGGCCGACGTGCTCGCCGCCTTCGACGGATTCAAGCAGGAAGGCTTCGGGCTCGTGGGCAGCGACGCGGAGAAAGGCGGAGACGGGGGTCTCGAGGTCGGCGGCGACGGTGCGCGTGACGGGGACGAGCGTGTGGGTGCGGGCGAGGTTTTGGAAGTCGCGGAGAGACGGTGTGGTCGGCGTACGCGAGGCGGGCATCTGTTTATCATAACGAGGCTGTCGCCGGTCATCATAACGAGGTGGAGGCGGGTTCGCAGAGGCGAAGGGGAATGGTCGAAATGGGTCGCGGAATTGTTCACAGCGCGAGCGACTTGCGCAAGTGCTCATGGGTTGATCTCGCGGTGCCGATAAAGAGTCGGGATGGCTTGCAAGTGGCTGAAAGACGGGCCTATACTCGGCTCCGCTTGGCCACAGACCGGTCTGGCCAGGCGGGCATGAAGATGCCATAAAGAAGTGGGTCCGAAGTGCGGCAGGCGCGTCTAACGGAAGCTGGGCCGCATAAAAGGAGACACGACGATGGCCGAGGAACAGTTGATCCCCAAGGGAGCCGCGCTGAGCGCCGTTCCAACGTTGGGCAGAGATAAGGACCATATGATGACGACGGAAACGAACGCAGCCACGCTCTCGATCGAGAAGGAGACGAACCCCTGGGAGGCGCAGGCAGCGCGATTTGACGAGGCAGCACGACGGTTGAAGCTGGATGACGGAATCTGGAAGGTGCTGCGGTATCCGAGCCGCGAAATTATCGTGCACATTCCGGTAGGCATGGACGATGGCAGGATCGAGGTGTTCACGGGGTATCGCGTGCAGCACTCGGCGGCGCGCGGGCCGTGCAAGGGAGGGATACGGTATGCGCCGGATGTGTCGCTCGATGAAGTGCGGGCGCTGGCGAGCTGGATGACGTGGAAGTGCGCGGTGGTGGACATTCCCTTTGGAGGAGCCAAGGGTGGCGTGATCTGCGATCCGAAAAAGATGAGCCAGGGTGAGCTGGAGCGGATGACTCGGCGATATACGGCGGAGATGATTGAGTTCATCGGGCCGGAGAAGGATGTGCCGGCGCCGGATATGAATACGAATGAGCAGACGATGGCGTGGATCATGGACACGTACTCGATGCACATGCGGCAGACGGTGACGAGCGTGGTGACGGGCAAGCCGGTGAGCCTGGGCGGATCGCGCGGACGGAAGGAAGCTACGGGGCGCGGCGTGAGCGTGGTTTGCGACCAGGCGTTGAGGCATCTGGCGATGACTCCAGAGAGCACCAGCGTGATTGTGCAGGGGTTTGGGAACGTTGGATCGAACTCGGCGAAGCTGCTTTGGGACAAGGGCTACAAGGTGATCGGGATCGCGGAGTGGGACGGTGGATTGTTCAACGCGAAAGGCATCGACATCAGTGAACTGCTGGAGTATCGCGCGAAGTATGGGACTATTCACGGGTTCACCGAAGCCGAAGCGGTCGACCAGCATGAGTTGCTGACGCGAAAGTGCGATGTGCTGATCCCGGCAGCGACGGAGAACGTGATTACCAGCAGGAACGCTGACAAGATCCAGGCGCGGATCCTGGTGGAGGGAGCCAATGGACCGACGACTCCGCTGGCCGACGAGATGCTGGCCGAGAAAGGGGTGTTCGTGGTTCCGGATATCCTGGCGAATGCGGGCGGCGTGACGACCAGCTACTTTGAGTGGGTGCAGGATCGCATGGGGTACTTCTGGACTGAGGCCGAGGTGAACGAGCGGCTGGATCGCATCATGAAGGACAGCTTTGAGCACGTGATTCAGTACGCCGTGGCACATGGCGTGAACAACCGCATTGCAGCGTATATGCTGGCGATCGATCGTGTGGCGTTTACGACGAAGCAGCGGGGGATGTACGCGTAGAGGCGGTTGTTAGTTGTTAGTTCTTAGTTGTTAGTTAAAGACGAAGCGGCGGCCCTTTGGGGTCGCCGCTTTGGTGTTGGCTGCTGATTAGGGGTTGACCGTGATGGTGACGTTCTGGGTCTGGGTGAGGGCGTTGGGGGCAGCGGAGGTGGCCGTTACGGTGACGACGTAGGTTCCGGGTTTGACGCCGAAGTCGGTGCAGCCGGAGGTTCCGCAGCCGTTGAGTAGAGGCATGCAGCAGAGAGCGATGGCGAGCGCGAGGCTTTGGACGAGACGGCGGCGCTTGCGGGCGAGGAAGAGCGCCAAGGCCGCCAGACCGAAGCCGAAGTAGCCGAGGCGGGAGTCTGGAGCGACGGAGGCAGTTGTCACGCAGGGGTGGGGAGCGCTGGGCGTGAAGGTGAGACGGGTGGTGCCACCGCCGGGGGGAATGGTGATGATGCCGAAGCTGCAGCCGATCTCCGCCGCGGCAGAGGTGCTGGTGCAACTCAGTTGAACGGGTTCGTTGAAGCCTCCTACGTCGGTGATGGTGAGGTTGACGCTGACGGAGGAGCCGATGGTGAGAGCGAAGCTGGTGGGATCGACGGTGAGCGTGAAGGTGTTGGGCTGAACGACCTGCGAGAGAACCGATGAGGTGCTGGTGATCGACGTGGGATTCGGCGTGTCTGGGGTGAAAACAGCCGTCATGTTGTGAATGCCAACGGTCAACGTGGT
>JAZKBC010000245.1:0-8786 GCA_040388825.1 Acidobacteriota bacterium
CGGAAGCCACGGACTCCACGCCGAGATAGACTCCGTTGAAGCTTCCGTTACTGAAGGGCCCGCCTTGCGCGATCGCATCGCCGGAGAGCAGCGACATCGTCGCGTGGCTGTCGGTGGAGATAAAGAAAAACTCCGAATTCGAGACCGCGTAATACGCGAAGTGCGCGGGCGGCACAGGGAAGAGTGTTCCTGTGTAGTTGAGGGTAAGGGAGCCGCGGAAACCAAGAAGGCCGTTGGGCGCAGTCGACGTGCCGGTCAAGGTGACGTTGTTGTAAGTTGTGCCCACGCCTGCCGCGTCGAGCTTTCCGGAAAGCGCCGTGAGGGAGGTCCCGGTCAGCACGCCCGCGGCGGCGAGCGGACCGAACGGGGCAACGGTTTGCCCGCAGGTGGGGTTGGTGCTGTTGTAGTTCGTGCAGGGCGTTTCGCCCTCCAGCCCGAAGGCGAACGCTTGCTCGAGATACGTGGCAGGGTAGGGAGCGCTGGTCTGCAGCCTGGCGATGCCGCTGGCCATCGCGCCTCCGCTGTCGCCGGTGGCGGCCTGGGTATCGTCAAACTCCGTCAGGCGAATCTCCTGGGCCGCGCCGCCGACGATCTTGTCTACCGCGATGGAGAACTGATACCAGTGGCCGTGTCCATCGGCAAAGGCGATGTGCCCTGTGCCGTTGCCTGCGGCCGGGAGATTGAAGTTTCCGTTGACGAGGCTGGGGGAGGACTCGGTCGCGTTTCCCTGGGGCGTAACCACATAGAAGTCGCCGCCGGAGACCAGGCCTGAGCCGTTCAAATACAGGACGCCGGTCATGGCCATACCCTGGACGGATCCGGGCGTGGATGAGGAACCTGCGTTCTGCATCCCGGTGACGCGGAAGACATAGTTGCCGTTCAGCAGGCTTTCTCCGCCCAGCGCGGGCAAACCGCCGAAGATGGCGCCCGTCAGGGTGAAGGCTCGGCTGGTGCAGTTGGCGGCGTTCTGCGCATCGCACACCTGCACCGTGAACGAGGAAGTTCCTGTGGCGGTGCTGGATCCGCTGATGAGCCCCGTGGAGCTGTTGAGCGTGATGCCGTTGGGCAGCGCGCCGCTGGCGATGGTCCAGAGATACGTTCCGGTGTTGCCTCCGGTGGCCTGCAGTTGCGCGCTGTAGGGGGTGTTGGGGCCAAAGGTGGGGGGTATCTCGGTGGAGGTGAGCACGACCGGGACGGGCGTGCCGGGGCGTACGCCGAGCTGGTGTGTGGCGATTGCCGAAGCCGTCGGCGTGACGACCGGCGCGGCCAGGCCGACGTCTTCGGTCAGGCCGATCGGGTTGCTGCCGCGTGCTTGGGTGCCAGTGAACCAGAAGTTGCCGGAGGCATCGATCGCCGAGTGGTTGGGGAAGCCGTCGGCCCCGATGGAGTACGGCGTGGTGTTGTTGACGATCCCGGAGTTGGTGAACGAGATGATGCCATTCAGCGTAGTGACCCAGACGGTCCCGCTACCATCGATGACAACATTTCTGTTCCCTCCGCTGCTGCCATCTGGATAGCCCCCACTCGGGGAAAGCCTCGCGCCGGTTGAGGAAAGCTCGCTGATCGCGCTGCCGGCATTCGCCACCCAGACGTTGCCCGATGCGTCGAAGGCAGCGGCGGACTCCTGTCCCGTCAACGCCCCACTGAAGCCGCCGGACGGGCTGAGGGCGGTTCCGGAGTTGGAAAACTCGCTCAAGTTCGACGTGGCGTCGGCTGTGATCCAGATATTGCCGTTGTTATCGACAGCGGGATAGATATAGTCCGATGAGGTCGGATAGCCACCCCCGGTGTACGTTCCCAGGATCGTTCCCGACGTGTTCACCTTCTGCAGGCCGGCGAGCGGTGTGAGCCAGAGGTTGTTGCTGCCATCGATGGCAATCGATTCGTCGTTGATTGTATAAGGCAGGGCAAAGGGGCCGGCGTAGGAGGAGATGGTGGCGACGCCGCCGGGGGCTGTCACTGTCAGCCCGTTCAGCGTGCCGCTGGCTCCGCTGGTGGTTCCCCTGGTGTACAGCCACGCGTGGTCATTGGTATCGACGGCCAGCGCATCTCCGCCGAACGCAGTGGAGGTGGTGAGAGCGCCCGCTGGCGAGAGGAAATGAATGGCGCCGGCGCCTCCGGTTGTGTAGCCCAGGTGCCATACATTGCCCGCGCTATCCACCGCGATCGTGCCGGCGCCCTGCTCCTTCCAGCCGATGCCGATGGTCCAGTCGCTGGGCGCGGTGCTGAGCACGGGATTGAACGGCGGATCGGCGACGGCGAGGTTGAAGAGCGTGGAGACGTTCTGCCCGGGGTTGTGGGCGATGTTCACCATGGCATCGAAGGTGTCGGTGGGCGCGGCTCCGCCGGGAGGCGTGGCCGCGGCGAAGTAGGCCGCGCAGTTGGTCGAAAGCGATGCGTTGCTCGAGACCGAGTTGACACACGCCGCCATGATGTTGCCCAGCGTGTTGATCTCCGACTGCGGCACATTGCCGACGCCGCTCGGCGTGGAGGCGAGTGCGGTGCCCTTGGAGATATCTGCCAGGTTATTCACCGTGGTGAACGCGTTGACGAGGCCGGTATTGCTGTAGCTCCAGCTGCCGATTGAGCCGGTCGCAGTGTTGGTGAACTGGCCGAGGGCATAGGCGGCGGCGACGGTCGTGACCTCATCGATCTGGATCTGGGTCGAGGCGCTCAGCGTATTGCAGTAACCGAGAGGCGCCACCAGCAGCAGGTTGTCATTGCTGCCGGAGCCGCCGGTGTTGCCGCCGGTGGCTGTGAGGTAGACCAGCGGATTGCCGGTGCAGGAGTAGTCGCCGGTGATGTCGAAAGCGCCCGTGGCGTCGGTGGCGACGTGGACGCTGATGAGCGGCGTCGCGGGCGAGCCGTATCCCGTGGTGCCGACCGCCCAGAGCTGCATGACCGCGCCTTTGACCGGCTGCTGTCCGCCGTGGACGTGTCCGCCCACAACATGGCTTGCGCCTCCGGGTGCCTGCGAGGAGCCCTGCGTCAATGTGGAGGAATGAATTCCGCAACCGGACAGCGGGGCAAGAAACGAGGCAAGAACCAGGGTGGGGAAAGGACGCACAGGAGCCTCCGGACGACCGCGGGGAGTTTCGCCTATGCTACCGAGGTCTTATCTCACTTTCAACACCTCAACGCGTCTCCACCACCTCATCCTCTTCCACACTCCCCCCCGGCTTCGCCACCCCAAACGGCCACCGCAGCCGAAGCACCCGCGCCCGGTCGCTTTCGCGATGCGCCTGCTGCACGCGTCCCTTCAACAAATCGTTGATCGTAATCAACCCCACCAGCTTCCCATCGGCACTCACCACGGGAAACGACGTCAAATTCGTCTCCGCCATCTGCACCGCCGAGCTCCGCAGCGTCTGGAACGGCGACATCGCCCTCGGCGCCATGTTTCCATCACCCGCCAGCGCCGTCGACAAGTCCTCCTGCCGTGCTGCCTGGATCATCTGCGATCGCGTCAGCAGACCGGTCAGCCGCCCTTCCGCATCCACCAGCGGAAACACCCGCTGCCAGTGCGACCACGCCTCGGCCCCGCGTTCTTCCATCTTCCTCAGCCAGTCCGCCGCATCCCTCCGGGTCGCATCCTCCCGCAGCGCAAACACGCTCGTGTGCATCGCCTGCGACACCAGCATCGTCTCCAGCGGGTCCACGCCGAACTCCCGGCTCAGGTGCAGCCCCTTCCGGCTCAGGTTCTCCGTCACCATCGATCGCGGCATCACCAGCACGCTCACCGCATAAGCCGAAACACAGCTCAGCAGCACCGGAAGCATCAGGCCCCCGTTGTGCGTCAACTCCAGCGCCAGCATCGCACTCGTCAGCGGTGCTCCAATCGACGCCGTCAGCAGCGACGTCATCCCCACCAGCACCCATCCACCCTGCGTCATCCACGGCATGAAATGCCCTAGCGCCGCGCCCATCGCGCCGCCGATCAGCAGCAGCGGCGCAAGGATTCCGCCCGCAGTCTCCGACCCCAGCGAAAAAACCCAGATCGCACTCTTCACTACAAGAATGCCAGCCAGCAGCTTCCATGCCGTTCCGGACGCTTCTCCCGAAATCAGCACCTGCATCGTGTTGTAACCAACACCCAGGGCACGCGGAAACACCAGGCCGCCCAGCCCAATCCCCACTCCACCAATCGCCGGCCACCACATCCAGTGCACCGGCAGCTTCTGAAAGAACTTCTCACACACATGCAGCGCCTTGCTCAGCCCCGCAGAAAAGAACGCCGCCACCACGCCCACCAGCACGGCGCCCAGCATCGCCGAGTGATAAATCGGCTCATCGGTCGGCGGCATCACCAGCAGCGACCCCGGACCCAGCAGCAGCCGCCGCACCGCTCCCGCCGTCACCGCCGCAATCGCCACCGGAACCAGCGACCGCGGCTTCCACTCAAACAGCAGCAGCTCCACCGCCAGCAGCGTCGCAGACATCGGGCAGTTGAACGTCGCCGCGATTCCCGCTGCCGCCCCTGAAACCATCAGCACAGTGCGTTCCTGGTCCGTCATAGGCAGCAACTGCCCCAGCACCGACCCGATCGCACCGCCGGTAATAATCACCGGCCCTTCGGCACCAAACGGTCCACCCGACCCGATCGAGATCGCCGTTGCAATCGGCTTCAGCACCGCCACGCGCGGCTGCACCTTGCCGCCCCCAAAGACAATCGTTTCCACCGCCTCCGGCATGCCGTGACCCCGCACCGCCGGCGAAAGATATCGCGCGATCAGTCCAACAATCAGACCGCCCAATACCGGCATCAGCGGCGTCCACCAGTGCCGCCCGGACTGCCAGGCGTACGACCGCACCAGGCTGACGCGATGAAAATAGAACAGGTTCGTGCACAACTGGATCAGGTCCAGCAATGCCCACGAAACGACTGCGCACACGCCTCCCAGCCCAGCTGCCAACAAACTCGTGTACAGAATCCTGCTGTCCGCGGAATAATCGCGCAACACCCTGGCTGATTCCCGCGTCATTGCCCCTTCTACTCTCCTGCTGTTGAACTCGTCGGTCCCGTCGCCTGCAAATTCTGCAGCGCCGCAATCAGCGGCTCGCACCGCTGGGTCAACTCCTGCAGATGCAGCGCAACAAGCTTCATCAGCAAATCCTGCCCGTGCGGCGTCAACTGCACCAATGACCGTCGCAGGTCCTTCTCGTCATGCTCCCGGCGCACCAGGCCCGAGCGTTCCGCACGATCCACCAGCTCGACCATACTGTTATGGCGAAGCACCATCCGCTCAGCCAGATAGCCAATAGACGCTTGCTGCCCCTCAGGCAATGCAGCCACCACCTGCATCAGTTGATACTGTTGAGTCGCAATGCCGGCCTGTTCCGAAGCCATCTCACTGAAACTCAAAAACTTCCGCAGCTGATACCGGAACTCCGCCAATGTCTTCAGCTTGTCGATCGATACACCTTGATTTCCTTCGTTAGTCATGATTCCCTTTGCCAGTCTATCGCAAAACGACGGGACGGACTGTCGCTGAAAGTAAATTTTGTCTCGTCCCCGTTCGACGTGAAACTTAATTGAATGTGGTTACGTCGCGCCATTTTTACACAGCTTACCCGTCACTGGCACTCTTACTCCGACACTTTTTTACACCGTTGCCGACATGGCCCTGCCATCCTCTCCGCTGCCGGAAAACCTGAACCGCTCTCCCTCAGTCACGCCCGATACACTGGAAGCATGATCGCCCGTTATACCCGCCCCCAGATGGCCGCCCTTTGGTCCGAGCAGAACAAGTACACCAACTGGCTCCGCGTCGAAATCGCCGCCACCAACGCCCTCTCCCGTGCCGGCATCGTCCCTCCCGAAGCCGCCGCCGCGCTCTCCCGGCACGCCAGCTTCACCGTCGACCGTATTAACGCAATCGAGGCCGAAACCCGACACGACGTCCTCGCCTTCACCACCGCCGTCGCCGAATCCGTCCAGGCCGCCGGCTCTGACGCCGCCCGCTGGCTCCACTACGGCCTCACCTCCACCGACGTCGTAGACACCGCCCAGGCTCTCACTCTCGTCGAAGCCTCCGCCATCATCCGCGCCGGCATCCTCCGCCTCCGCGAAGTCCTCAAGCGCCGCGCCATCGAGTTCCAGCACACCCCCACCATCGGCCGCACCCACGGCGTCCACGCCGAGCCCACCACCTTCGGCCTCAAGCTTCTCCTCTGGTACTCCGAGATGGGCCGCAACCTCCGCCGCTTCGACGCCGCTGCCGAAGACCTCCGCGTCGGCAAGCTCTCCGGGGCCGTCGGCACCTTCGGCCACCTCGGCCCCGAGCACGAAGCCGCCATCCTCGCCGACCTCAACCTCACCCCGGCCGGCGTCGCCACCCAGGTCCTCCAGCGCGACCGCCACGCCGCCTACGTCGCCACCCTCGCTGTCCTCTGCTCCACCCTCGACAAGATCGCCACCGAAATCCGCCACCTCCAGCGCACCGAAGTCCGCGAAGCCGAGGAGTTCTTCTCTCCCGGCCAAAAAGGTTCCAGCGCCATGCCCCACAAGCGCAACCCCATCCTCTCCGAACAAATCTCCGGCCTCGCCCGCGTCGTCCGCGGCAACGCCCAGGTCGCCTTTGAAAACGTTGCTCTCTGGCACGAGCGCGACATCTCCCACTCCTCCGCCGAGCGCGTCATCCTGCCCGACTCCACCACCCTCGCCGACTATCTCCTCGACAAAATGGCGACCATGATCGACCGCCTCCTCGTCTACCCCGCCCGCATGCTCCGCAATCTTGAATCCACCGGCGGCCTCATCTACTCCGGCCAGCTCCTGCTCGATCTCTCCGCCGCCGGCATGAGCCGCGAAGACGCCTACAAGCTCGTCCAGACGCAGGCCATGGAAGCCTGGCACGCCGACGATCCCACCCACACCTTCCGCGATCGAATCTCCGCCAACCCAGCCGTCACTCAACTCCTCACCCCCGAGAAACTCGCCGCCGCCTTCGACTACACTCGCCAGCTCCGCAACGTCGATCAGATCTTCGCCCGCGTTCTTGAAGAGCCAGCCTGATCATCGAAGCCGCTAAACTCCGCCGGTCGCCAGGCTCACAATCGCCGCCAGCGGCAACTCCAGCAGCTCCTCTGGTTGTGCCACCAATGCCAGTGCCGCAGCCAGCTTCGGAAGATACGGTTGCGACGTCGCCGGGTCCAGCTCCTGCACCACTGCAAAGTGGATCGGCATACCGCAGAACGAACAGGCCGTCTCATGCACGGTCACCCGTGCCGTCTTCGAGCTGATAAAGTCCTGCGGAAACGACCTCAGGCACTCCGCGCAGCTCAAGATCCCCGCCGAAACACCAACCTGCCCCTCACCCGCGCGAATCCACACCGGCGCATTCGCTCCCTCTCGCCGCAGGCCATGCCCCTCGGTCTGCTTGGCGCCTTTCATCAGCGAGAGCAATGTCATCAAGCTCGTCGCCTTCTCATAGAAAGCGTCCGCCACAATCCCATCCGGCACATTCTCGCCGGAGTACGCTCCACTGGTCGCAATCACATAAATGGTCGGCAGCCGCCGCCGCACCACCGACAGCAATTCAAAACCCGACATCCCCGGCATATTCAGGTCCGACAACAGAACATCCGGCTTCCTCTCGCGAATGCTTTCCAGCGCCGCAAAGCCGTCCTCCGCCATCCGAACCTCGTGGCCCATCTGCCCGAAAATCGCCGCCAGCAGCACCCGCGCCGCCGGCTCGTCGTCAACGATCAACAGCTTCAGCCCTGGTTCAGGCACTCATCCACCTCTGGCAAACAGCTCGCCTCGTCCCTCAAGTATGGTGCTCTGTCCGACACAATGTATGGTCAATATTGCTCACATCCGCAGTGCTGGTTTGCGAGCCCGTCCAGCCTGCCTGCGAACCTTCGCCGCCACCAAAGGCTCTTCCACCGCCGGCTTCACCGCGTTCTCGTCCGGAAGCTGGTCATGCAGCACCACATTCAGCAGCGACTTGTGCACACGTATCCGCCCGTTGTACTCCACAAACCCCAGCTTCCGGAACCGGTTCATAAAGAAGCTCACCCGCGACCGCGTCGTCCCAATCATCTCTGCCAGGGTCTCCTGCGTAATCGGAGGAATCAGCGTCTCCGGCTCGCCCGGCATGCCAAACTCCGCCATCAGCAACAGAATCCGCGCCAGCCGCTTCTCACTCGAGTTGAACAACTGGTCCACCAGGTCCGCCTGCGTCCGCATCGACCGCGCCAGCAGGAACTTCATGAACATCCCGGAAAATGCATTCTCCCGCAGTAGTACCCGGTTCATCTCCGCCCGGTCGATCTTCATCGCCTCGCAGTTTGTAATCGCCGTCGACGTCGCCATCCGCAGCCCCGCCGAGCTCGCCAGCGACTCCTCGCCCACAAAATCCCCCGCCCCCAGCAGCGTAATCGTTGCTTCCTTGCCCCGGCTAGAAACCACCGTCAGCTTCGCCCGTCCACTCTGCAGGTAAAAGACGCAGTCAGCCGCGTCCCCCTGGCTGAAGAAAGCATGCTTCGCCTTCACCTGCACAATGCGTCGACCCAGCCCCGCCTTCGCCAAAAACGACGCGGGATCGAACACCGTCTTCCGGACTGACTTCGCCATCAACTTGTCTCCGATTGGCCCATCCTGACCGCTGCCAGGACACTTCTCTCCACAACCACTCTCACCAACGCAATATCTGGCACAGGCAATTACACTCAAGCATCGCACTGTCGTCCAACCGACGCTGTATCCTTTTGCTCACTCCTGCAATTCTTCTGCCAACCCAAATTTCCACTAACCCAACCCAACCCGTCCCCCCAACCTGTGC
>JAZKBC010000245.1:8796-13471 GCA_040388825.1 Acidobacteriota bacterium
ATAGAAAAACGCATGGATTACCACGAAAAGCCCCTGGGCAAGAACGTCCGCTTCCTTCTCCCGTCCCTCAAGCTCAAGCGCCCCTCAGGCGACGGCGAAACCGTGGAACAATCCGTCCACCTCTTCCTCATCGAGCACTTCGGCGGATACACCGCCACCTCCGCCAACCTCTTCGGCTACTGGAAAGAAGAAGACGGAGAGCACACCTACGGCGAGCACCGCGAGTTCGTCGTCGCCCTCCCCAACGACGAAGGCCTCCCCGAGCTCAAGGACTTCCTCGGCCGCACCGCCCGCATGCTCGGCGAAAGCTGTCTCTACGTCGAAGTCGCCGGCGTCGCCGTCCTGCACTACGGCACGCCCGAAGAAGACTCCGAAGAAACCCTAACGACTCAAACTGCGGCCCTGCCCCGCTAACCCACCCGCAGCCTCAGCACCAGGCTCCGAAATCAGCTCCGGCGCCGGCTGCTTCACCCCATCCATCCTCAGCAGCTCACGATTCGAAAGCACCAGCGGAAACCGCCCTCCGCCCCGTTCCACCACCTGCATCTCCACCACATCCGGAAACGCCGCATTGGCCTCCAGCGCCGCCACGTCCAGCGTCGGAGGATCCTTCGGCATCGCAAACCGCCCATGCCCGATATACGCCGCCAGCACCACTGCGGTCGTCGTCGGCGAAATCGCCACCAGCGGCAGGCCATACTTCTTCAGCAAACTCTCCGAAACGTCCTGGACGTGCTTCGATCGCGGCAGCTCCCCCTTCACCTGCGGAATCATGAACACCTCCAGCTCCGCCTCCGGGTGCTTGTGCGCATAGTGCGCCAGCGACCGCGCCACCGACTTCGGCGACGTAATCCCGAAGTTCGCAATGATGTTCCTCCGCACCGCATGCGGGTAGTAGTGGTTGATCGTCGTCCGCGCAAAGTCCGCGCAGTTGCGAAACGCTCCGTTGTAGTGCTCCACATTCTTCAGGTCATTGAACCGCGCAATCAGCGCCGCATCCTGCTCCGCCGTCGTCTTCACCCGAAACCCATAAATCGTCCGGTCATACGCCGACCCCACCAACTGGTACCAGTTCCCCTCCGGAGCCGTTCCGTTCTCCAGGCTCGCCGCGATCGCCTGCAGATGCCGCCGCCGGTAGTTGTCCCGGAGCAAAACCACCTGCTCCTTGGTCACGCTCTCCGGAATATCGTCGGCCTTGTCCACCGCATACAGGTAAGCGATCAGCGGCACCGCCGCCCAGTCATGGTCCCCAATCCCGTCATACCGGCTGATTACCACTCCCAGCTCATCGAAACGGCAGGGCCGCAGCTTCAGCGGACCATCCGCACAAACGTGATCCAGGTAAATCGCCGAGTGCCCCGCCGGATCGAACTTACCCAGATGCCCGTATGGTTCTTCCACCAGCAGCGACACGGACGCCCGCGCCATCCCCACCCCACCCACCAAAAAAGCCGCCGCCAGCACCTTCAGGCAACCAGTCCTCAACATTCCCGAATCTCTCATCACGTCTCCGTCTGGCCGCAACTGGGCGTGGCAGGTGCATGTTGGGTTTAGATGCGCAAGCGTCCAGGCAAACATCTCCCCACAATCCAATTTAACGGCATCTCCACACAAATGTCGTGCTCCGTCAGCCCTTGCCCTTGCCTTTCTTGCTTGTCATCCTCGGAGAGGACCTGCTGTCGCACTTGCACCTGCTTTTCTTGCTTGTCATCCTCGGAGAGGACCTGCTGTCGCATTTGCACTTGCTTTTCTTGCTTGTCATCCTCGGAGAGGACCTGCTTCTTCGCCCGGGACGCCACCCAACCCTGTCAACCCCCCAAACCCTCCTCACCCACCGCAACCCCAACAAAATCCACCACTTCCACCCCAAAACAATCTGGCCCACTTGCCCCACCCAACGGCCTACAATAGAAGCAGGTAAAGAATCCGCAGCGCAGCCCAGCCTGCACCCCAGTCCAGACCTAACCCCTATCCTTTGAATATTTTAGGACCAAACATACGGGGGTACCCCCACCCAACCATGCCCACCGAAACCCCATCCCGCACCCTCACTCTCGCCATCACCGGCGCCAGCGGCTCCCTCTTCGCCGCCACCATGCTCCGCGCCCTCGACGCCGACCCCCGCGTCGCCCGCATCCACCTCATAGCCTCCCCCAGCGCCCTCCGTGTCCTCGCCGAAGAGTCCCAGATCACCACCCGCACCAACCTCGCCGAGCAGCTCCTCGGCCACCCCTCCTCCAAGGTCCACCTCTGCGCCCACGAGGACGTAGGTGCCCCCATCGCCAGCGGCTCCTACCCCACCGCCGGCATGATCATCCTCCCCTGCTCCATGGGCACCCTCGGCGGCATCGCTCACGGCCTCGCCCAAAACCTCATCGAGCGCGCCGCCGACGTCTGCCTGAAAGAACGCCGCCCGCTAGTTCTCTGCGTCCGCGAAACCCCGTTGAACCTGATCCATCTCCGCAACATGGCCACCGCCACCGAAGCCGGAGCCACCATCTACCCGCTCATCCCCACCTTCTACACCCACCCGCAGTCAGTCGATGACATCGTCCGCAACTACGTCCACCGCGTCCTCCAGCACATAGGCCTCCCCCAACCCGGAGCCTACGAATGGGGCACTCCTACCGAGACATCTGCGTAAGCGTCCTGACCCCACCCTGAGGCGCTGGCTGTGCCTTCAAAAAGTCCGCTGTAGCCTGCGCCACGCGCAACGAACAAGTCTTCGGCGCCAGATGCCCGCAGCCCTCCAGAATATCCAGCTCCGACCGCGGGTCCAGCGCATGCAGCTTCTGTCCCACCTCAACCGGCAGCAGCGCATCATCCGCTCCCCACACGATCAGCAGCGGCTGGGTCAGCTTAGGCAGCGCCTCATCCACCGAGTCTCGCCCGGTGTGCATCGACGCCATCTCCCGGTCCACCACCCACTGAAGGCCTTCAAACTTCTGCACCGCATCCCGCAGAACGAACTGCGGCAGCGGCTTCGCCTTCGGCTCCAGCAAGCTCTGCAGCCGCTGAACATCTTCCGGCGTCTTCGGCGCAAAGATCCCCGGCCCAAACTTCGGCTGGAAGTGAATCCCCGCGGAGTCGTAAACCACAACCCGATCCACCAGCTCAGGATGGTCAGCCGCCAGCTTCAGCACCACCCATCCGCCCATCGACCATCCACCAATATCCGGCTTCTGCAGCCCCAGCGACTGGATGAAGTCCGCCACCAGCTGCTCCTGCGTAGCAATCGAGTAATCCGAGTCCCCCGGCGCCGGCGACCGACCCGCTCCCAGCAGGTCCAGCGCATAAACATGAAACCCGGCCTTCTTCATCCGCCGCAGCATGGGAGCCCACGACTCTCCACGGTCCGCAATCCCATGCACCAGCACCAGCGGCACACCATGCTCCGGCGCAAATCGTGGCTCAGCTTCGTAATAGTGCACGCGGCCCTCGGGAGTCATCACGTAGTCGCTGTGCACTCGATACACAAAAAGGTAGAGGTGCGTCATCTGCAGTTCGCACCACAGCGGCCGTTCATAGAACACAACGCCCGCCACCAGGCAGATTGCAACCGCAGCCAACACCAGCCGTCCCAAGCGTCTCATCTGTGTCCTCTTCCAACTCTGATGCGTTGCGCGCGCAGAAATCTGCAAGAAAAAATGGCTAACGCCATTACTTCAACGGCTTGCCGTACTCCTCGCCAAACACCGTATGCGACATGTCGAAGCGTCCGCCGTTGAACTTGTCCGAGCCCTTCACATGCCCGACCGCCAGCAGTGCCACCACCCAGTAGCTCATCGGCAGCCGCAGCGTCTCGCACACCTTGTCCTGCTCAAAGCCTTCCATCGGCGCCGTATCGTAGCCCAGCACCTCGGCCATCAGCATCATCGACGTGAACGCCAGCATCACCATCTTGTTCAGCCATCCGGCCATCTGGTCGGAGTTGAAGCTCGATAGATACGCTGGAACGCTCTCCCGCATCTGCTCCGCGTAGCTCTCCGTCATTCCACCGGCCCGGCCCATGCGAATGATCTCTTCAATGTCCTTGCGCCAGCCATCGCGATCGCCGCAAGCCACAATCACTGCCGAAGCCTCTTCCACCTTCGCCTGGTTATAACTCGCCGCGCGCAGCCGCTTCCGCTGTTCCGGCTGCTGCACCACTACAAATCGCCACGGCTGCATGTTGTAGCCGCTCGGCGCGCTCAACCCCGCGTCGAGTATCTGGCGCAGATCCCCCGCCGGTATAGGTTCTCCATCAAAGCTCGGAGACGCCCGCCGATCGCGGATTGCCTGGGCCAAAGATTTCTGCGTTCCTGCCATCTAGTCTTTCTCTCGCTCTTTCCAGTTCAGATGCGCAGCCACTCGGGCCAACGCCTTCGGCGGACCTAAGGTATGTCCGCCATCTTGATCTCAGTCGCGAACGGTGGAGCGCCAGCCGAATCCGCAAACACCAGGACGCCGTCAAACCCCTGCCGCAGCTCCTTGTGCGCATCCAGCAACGTCTTTGCCGCAGCCAGGTTCCGTGCGCGGCCAGCCGTCGCATCTGCCGCCGCGTCCGCTGTAAAGTGCAGCAGCAACTCCAGCTTCTGCCCATCCTGGGAAGGATCGCTGCCCAGCGCCGTGAACCGAAACTCCGTTCCATCCGCCGCCTTCATCACCAGCGGAGTCTGCGCGCTGATGCCGTCCG
>JAZKBC010000245.1:13481-14955 GCA_040388825.1 Acidobacteriota bacterium
AAAGCTCTGGCGGCGCAGCCGTATTGCGCTCCGTCTGCAGCTTGTCAAAGTGCGAGGTGTCCACAAACGACGCCGGCCGCAACAGCGCTCCAGCCTGACCAAACAACACCCACGCGCGCCACAACTGCTTCGCCGCCGCAGCCTCTCGGCCAGCCGTCCAGTACCACACGCCATCGTGGCCCGCCGCAGTTCGCGCATGCGACGAGAAGCCCGCCAGCTTCCACTCTCTACCCTGCTGCTGCAGCACAAACGCCAGCAGCCATGGACGGTTTCCCTTGGCTTCCACCATCGCAAACGCAAACCGCCCTTGCGGCAGTGCCGGAATCGCAAAGTCCGTCTCATCGGTCGATCCCGCCAGCGCGCAGCTAAAGTTCGCCTCGCTCGAATCCCCCGGCTGCCGGTTGCTCGCATCCAGCACATACAACTGCGTCGCTTCCAGCGAGTCGCCCGCAATCTTCTCCGACGTCGTCCGAATCAGGTACGCCGTCGCCTGAAAACTTGCCGCCACATCCGGCACGGTCATCGCCTGGATCTTGTCTGCCTGGTTGCCCTGCACCGCCGTCGCCAGCGTCAGCGTCGCATCGGTCAGCGAGTCGCGCACATCTGCGGCCAGCTTAGCCTGCGTCGTGCACGTCTGTGCCCCGGCCGCCGACACCATCGCCGCCGCGCCGAGCACCACGCTCGCCACGCCCATCCACCGCAATCTAAACCTGTACCAGTTACCGCTCACAGTAGCTCCGGACGCGGTCCAGCCGTCCCTGCCCAGCATACGGAGGCCCGCCGCTCTAGTCCAGTAAGACAGCTGCCTTCATGGCCGAAATTCGAACTGTTCCGCCCCAAACCACCCTCCCTCCAGCCAGCCTCCCCTTCGATTCTCGGCCCCTTCGGCAATTCTGCACGCGCTACGGCTATTCTCAAAGAGTGAAGCTACCCTTCGCCCTAACCGCACGTCCCACCCACCAGATGCCCATGCCAGCCCATCCGCGGAACCTCCAACGCCTGACCCTCCTCGCGGCCGCGCCTCTGCTGGCCATGTCTCTCGCGGCTCCTCTGACCGCCCAGATCCTCCCGCCCACGCCGCCTACCTCCATGCCCGCGGCCAACAGCCTTCCCGCTCCCATCGCGGCCCCGCCCGCCGGCGCCAGCACCAAACCGCAGCGCGCCCGAGTCACCTTCGCCAACGGCCAGCTTGACGTCCGTGCCGACAACTCCAGCCTCAACCAGATCCTCCACGAGATCTCCTCCGTCACCGGCATGAAGATCACCGGCGGCGTCGCCGACGAGCGCGTCTTCGGCAACTACGGCCCCGCCGCACCCTCCGACGTCCTCGCCACCCTGCTCGACGGCACCGGCACTAACGTGCTCGTCCGCGAAGATCCCCACAGCCAGGCCCCGGTCGAGCTCGTACTCACCCCTCGCGGCGGCGGACCCACTCCGCCCAACCCTAACGCCCAGGCTTACGACGACGGGCCCT
>JAZKBC010000245.1:14965-27085 GCA_040388825.1 Acidobacteriota bacterium
CCTCGCCCCGCTCCTTCGGCCGCCTCCCCGGCCAGTACATGCGCGGCGCCGCCTACCCCAACCCGCAACCCGGCCAGCCACCCATGCAGCCGCAGAGCCAGCACCCCGCCGAGGTCAACCCGCCGGCCGTCCCCATCAACGGCGTCCCTCCGCAGGTGCCCCAGCCGCGCAACAACCCTCTCGGCGACCCCAGCAACACCACCCCCACGGCCTCCCAGATTCCCGTCACCAACTCCGTCCCCACCGGCTCCATCCCCCAGCCCTCCACCGCGCAGGAACCCCGCCAGGGCATCGTCGACTCCCCCAATCCGCCGCCCGCCAACAGCACCACGGCCACCTCGCCCAACGGCGTGCGCACTCCGCAAGAGATTTATCAGCAGCTACTGAAACTGCAGCAGCAACAGACTCAGGACAAGAGCAACGCCAACAACCCCACCGCACCACCGTCCAACACCACCGTCACGCCGCAGTAAGGCGCGCCACTGGTAGAGCCCACTGGATATTCCTCGATCGTCTTACCGGATTAGCGTGGGGATTCAGCCCCACGAATCAAGGGCTTCTACGAAAGGGGCTTCAGCCCCGGCCTCATCGCCGCCCACCGCGACAGCCTAGCCTTCGACCGCCACGCGCACGCCCGCACCCTGCGTCCGCTCTTTCGCCGCCGAAATAGCATGCACCCGGAACACCCGGAACATCCCCATACAGATCGCATAAGCCGCCAGCACACCAAACGCCAGCGACGCCATCACTGCCCCAACCAACAGCACCGTTATCGCCACAGCTCAAAACCCTCCGAACCAATCCGACTCACCGCTCGATCGCTCCACAATGCAGACGCGGACAAATTCAGTTTGGCCCATTCAGCCAACGAAGTCAGCGTGAATCTTCCTCAACGTATTGCCTAACGCGGTTCCCCGCAGTCTTCAGCTCCCAATCCGGACACACAAACCAACGCGCCGGAGACTTCTGAGTTCTGAAACTCGGTTGAACGAACGCATTCAGCAACTACGCAAATTGGGATGCACACCTCGGCTGGAATAGCTGTATTGTCGCCTGAAGTACCCCGTGGAAAACCCCTTAAAAGCCAAAGGCCCGGCGTACCCTCACGGCACTCCTGACCCCGGCGCTGCGCACCTTCGACGCGAACCATTTTTAGTTCGACCGGAACCCGCCAGCCGAACCCCAAAACCACGCACGTCCAAAACGCCATCCCAAAGCCCTTCACCCCACCCCCCGAAAATCCCCCACCCAAAACCTTGTATCCTAGAGTTTTGGTCCGAACTGCCCAGACACACGCTATGAGCCTGACTCACATCCACGTCCGCGGAGCCCGCCAGCACAACCTCCGCGACGTCTCCGTCTCCATCCCGCGCAACACCCTCACCGTCGTCACCGGTCTCTCCGGCTCCGGCAAGAGCTCGCTGGCCTTCGACACCATCTACGCCGAAGGCCAGCGCCGCTACGTCGAAACCCTCTCCGCCTACGCCCGCCAGTTCCTCGATCAAATGGAGCGCCCCGACGTCGACTCCATTGACGGCCTCTCCCCCGCCATCTCCATCGAGCAGAAGACGACCTCCCGCTCCCCCCGCTCCACCGTCGGCACCATCACCGAAATCTACGACTACCTCCGCCTGCTCTACGCCTCCGTCGGCCAGCCGCACTGCCCCAACTGCCACCGCCCCATCGCCCGCCAGACCGCCGACCAGATCGTCTCGCAAATCGTAGAGCGCAACCGCGCCGACTCCCCCGGCGAGCGCATCACCGTCCTCGCTCCCGTCGTCCGCGGACGCAAGGGCGAGTTCCGCGAAGAGCTCGAAGCCCTCGACAAGAAGGGCTACCGCGTCCGCATCGACGGCGAGATCACCGAAGTCGAAGAGGGCATGCGCCTCGAAAAGCGCAAGAACCACACCATCGAAGCCATCGTCGACCGCATCATCCTCAAGCCCATCCCCGGCACACCCACCGCCGACGGCCGCACCCAGCTCGACACCCGCCGCCTGCAGGCCGCCGTCGCCACCGCCCTGCAGCTCGCCAACGGCCTCATTCTCATCGGCCTCCAGACCCCCGGCGGCGGATACGAAGAAACCCTCTTCAGCTCGTCGATGGCCTGCCCCGACTGCGGCATCAACGTCCCCCGCCTCGAGCCCCGCAGCTTCAGCTTCAACTCCACCTACGGCGCCTGCCCCGAGTGCCACGGCCTCGGCAGCATCTACGACTTCGACCCCGCCAAGACCATCACCGACTGGTCCAAACCCCTGCTCGACGGCGCCATGGGCCCCGGCTCCGCCTCGCAGTATCTGCTCAAGCTCATCAAGCTCGCCGCGGAAAAGTACAAGATCAACCTCCGCCTCCCCTTCTCCGACTTGCCCAAGGAGCAGCAGGACCTCCTGCTCTACGGCCCGCCCCGCGAGCAGGTCGGCCGCACCGGCTTCCACGGCATCCTCGCCTGGCTCCGCGACACCCTCGAAGACACCAAGTCCGAAGGCTATCGCGAGTACATGATGCAGTACATGTCCGCCAGCGTCTGCCCCATCTGCCACGGCAAGCGCCTGCGCCCGGAGTCCCTCGCCGTCACCATCCCCCTGCAAAATGTGGGTGGCCCATCCTTCGCGCCTTTTGCGAAGGGCGGGGTATCGAGCGCCGAAGCGCTCGACCGTCTTCCGCCGCCAACGCCAACCATCGCTGATGACAGAGTCGACGCCTCCATCGCCGACTTCACCGCGCTCTCCCTCCAGCGCGCTCTCCTCGGCGCCCGCTCCATGCAGTTCGTCGGCCGCGACCGCCTCATCGCCGACCGCCTGCAGCGCGAAATCATCGAACGCCTCGAGTTCCTCAACGCCGTCGGCCTCGGCTACCTCTCGCTCGAACGCTCCGCCGCCACGCTCTCCGGCGGCGAAGGCCAGCGCATTCGATTGGCCACCCAAATTGGTTCTCGATTAAGAGGCGTCCTCTACGTCCTCGACGAGCCCTCCATCGGCCTCCACCAGCGCGACAACCAGCGCCTCATTTCCGCGCTCGAAGACCTCCGCGACCTCGGCAACACCGTCCTCGTCGTCGAGCATGACGAAGACACCATGCGCAAGGCCGACTACCTCATCGACCTCGGCCCCGGCGCCGGCAAAAACGGCGGCCTCGTCATGGCCTCCGGCACACCCGCCGAAGTCATGGCCAACCCCAACAGTGTCACAGGGCAATATCTGTCAGGGAAAATAGATATCGTCACGCGCCCCACGCCCGACAAAGCCCCCCGCCCCATCACCGGCAACTGGCTCTCCGTGCAGGACGCCACCAGCCACAACCTGCAGAACGTCACTGCCCACTTCCCGCTCGGCATCATGACCGTCGTCACCGGCGTCTCGGGCTCCGGCAAATCAACCCTCGTCAACGACATCCTCTACCGCTCCCTCGCCAAGCAGCTCTACGGCAGCCGCGAAGAGCCCGGCGCGCACAAGGCCATCCACGGCTCCGAGCAACTCGACAAGGTCATCCAGATCGACCAGTCCCCCATCGGCCGCACCCCGCGCTCCAACCCCGCCACTTATACCGGCGTCTTCACCCAGATCCGCGATCTCTTCGCCATGCTCCCCGAATCCCGCGAACGCGGATACAAGCCCGGCCGTTTCTCTTTCAACGTCATGGGCGGCCGCTGCGAAGCCTGCCAGGGCGAAGGCCAGCGCCGCATCGAAATGAACTTCCTCCCCGACGTCTACGTCCTGTGCGAGGTCTGCAACGGCCGCCGCTACAACCAGGAGACGCTCGCCGTAAAGTTCAACGGCTACTCCATCGCAGACATACTCGACCTGCCCATCGAAGACGCCGTCCCAATCCTCAAGGACATCCCCGCCGTCAACCAGAAACTCCAAACTCTAGTCGACGTCGGCCTCGGCTACATCCACCTCGGCCAGTCCGCCACCACGCTCTCCGGCGGAGAAGCCCAGCGCATGAAGCTCGCCCGCGAGCTCTCCAAGCGTCAGACCGGCCGCACGCTCTACCTCCTCGACGAGCCCACCACCGGCCTCCACTTCGACGACGTCCGCAAGCTCCTCGAGGTCCTCCACCGCCTCACCGATCTCGGCAACACCGTCATCATCATCGAGCACAACCTCGACATCATCCGCAACGCCGACTACCTCATCGACATGGGCCCCGAGGGCGGTGAAGGCGGCGGACGCATCGTCGCCCAGGGCCCGCCCGAGCTCGTCGCTCATGCAAAGGACTCGCACACCGGCAGCTTCCTCCGGCGTTACTATGAAGGCGCAGGAACCCTCGCCGCCAGCAAACACCTGCCGCCCATCGAGCTGCCCGACCTCGAAAAGAAGCCGCCTAAGCCAAAGTTCATCAAGCCCGAAAAGAAGATGGGCGTCCCCACTGCCTCGAAGGTCAAGCCCCAGAGCTCCTCCGAAAAGACCGCAGCCAAGAAAGCTGCAAAGAAATCCACCCGCGCGAAGTAACGCAGCGCACCAACTAACACGAAAGTCGACCGCACTCGCACGCATTTACCGTTCCCGGCACGTCCCTGCGAGTGCGATCATAGGCTGCAATGAGCGATCTTTCTCTGCCCGAACCCGTACACGCCGACCAGGCGCTGGACGTCCAGCACGACACCGACCCGGAAAGCGACCACAGCGTCGCCCGCCGCATTCCTCATCTCGGCCACGCTCTAATCTTCTTCTCGCTCACCGCCTTCACGCTCTTCGGCTGGAGCATGGTCCTCATCGTCATCGCCATGAGCGTCTACAAGGTCACCGTGACGGCGCACTCACCCGCCGGCGCCTACGTCGGTGGCCTGGACACGCTGTTCACCTACGCCACCACGCTCGGCATCTCGTTCCCGCTCTTTCCCCTGCTCTGGCAGCGCAGCTTCCTCGATGGCATCCACTGGGTCTACCGCGCAGCCCGCCTGCGCTGGTGGAAACTCATCCTGCTCGGCGTCGGCCTTAGCCTCATCTGCCAGCTCGCCGATCGCTACATCGTCAAGAGCCCGGCCCACAGCGACGTCGTCGAACTCTTCCGCAATCCATTCGCCGCGTATCTCACCTCCATCTTCGGGGGCATCTTCATCCCGCTCTTCGAAGAGGTCGCATTCCGCGGATTCCTTCTTCCTGCCTTCGCTACCGCCTACGACTGGCTCAGTCTCCCCCGCACTCCCGCAGCCATGCAGCAGTGGCGGCAGACCACCAGCCACACCACATCGTCGTGGATATTCTCCACCTTCATCACCAGTCTCTTCTTTGTTGCCCTGCACGGCTTTCAGCTGCACTGGGCCTGGGGCGCGCTCGGTGTACTGTTCGTTCCATCCGTAGCCTTCTCCATCGTTCGTATCCGCACCGGCTCGGTCGCCGCCGCAGCCCTTGTCCATGCGGCCTACGATTCCCTCATCTTCTTCGAAATCTTCATCCAGACTGGGGCCTTCCACCACCTCAGCAAACTAACCTCGTAGCATCATCAAAGTTCCATCTGCCCTAAAATAGTTTGAAGAGGTTTCGTATGCCGACCCTGCGAAAATGCCCGAGCTGTGGCTCCATTCAGGTCTACCGCTCTCATCGCCGATTCTATGAATACCTTCTCGTCGGCTTCCGGCCCTTTCGCTGCTACGAGTGCAAGTTCCGCTACCGCGAATTCACCATGTTCAAAGGCACGCGCTAGCTCGCTCCTTCCGTCATATAGACAACACTGCACCCGCAGCGAGCGAGAATAATCTCCCGCAACAACCTGCATCACGATAAGATCGTCCCATCGGTTCACAATCCTGTTTCACGGGCCACTCATGCGACTCGGGCTATCTTCTCTCCTCCTGCTTTCTGCCTCCCTCCTAACCGCCACGGCACATGCTGAAAAGTACGATTTCACGCTGACATGCACCAACTGCGTGTCGTCTGGCTCCGGTAATTCCTATACCGACGTGTTCTCGTTTTCGATCGACACGGTAAACGACCCGTACGATCAGTCCGGGAGCACCCTGTACTACAACGGCACCTTCGATCCCAATTCCGGGATGTCTTCCGGCCTCATCTCCGGCGTCACGGAAACCTACAACGGCACACCGTACTCGTCTCCGCCCTACGTGCAGATTGATACGGCATCAGGATCCCAGGTCATCGGTATGGGAGAGGTCGCTTTCGTCATCAACAACGCAAGGGACTTCTACGACACCATCGGCCAGACATACCTGCCAAACCTTGTCAGCGACCCATACAAGACCACCTTCGTCGGCACCGGCGACAACTTCAGCTATGACCTGAACATCGCTGACGGTGGCGCATCCCCAGTGATCGGCACCACCCCCGAACCCTCCTCGCTCGCTCTGCTCGGCACCGGCATCCTCGGAGTCTTCGGCATCGCGCGCCGCCGCTTCATCAGCTAAGCCACACCCTCAACCGAAAGCCCTCGCGAGCAACCCTCGCGGGGGCTTTTCCTTGCCCGTTTCGATACACTGGTACAGACATGATTCCTACGCTCGAATGGACGCCTGAAGGCGTCAACTTCCTCGACCAGACCAAGCTTCCGCAAGAAGAAACCTACGTCCTCGCCACCGACTACAAACAGGTTGCCACCGTCATCCGCGACATGATCGTCCGCGGAGCCATGGCCATCGGCGTCTCCGCCGCCATGGGCGTCGCCATCGGCATCGACCGCTCCACCGCCAGCGACATCCCCACCCTGAACACCGAAGTCGACGAGATCTGCAAGACCCTCGCCGCCACGCGCCCCACCGCCGTCAATCTCTTCTGGGGAATCGCCCAGGTGCGCGACCTCTACACCGAGCTCGCCGCCAAAAACACGCCCATCCCCGACATCAAGCGCCAGGTGGTAGCCCTTGCCAACCGTCTCTACGACGAAGACATCGCCAACCTGAAAAAGCTCGGCGCCCTCGGCGCTGCACTCTTCCCCGACGAAGGCACCATCCTCACCCACTGCAACGCCGGCGCCCTCGCCGCCTGCGGCTACGGCTCGGCCCTCGGAGTCATCCGCGCCGCCATCGAAGCCGGCAAAAAAATCGACGTCTTCGCCGACGAGACCCGCCCTTTCAACCAGGGCATGCGCCTCACCGCCTGGGAGCTCGTCAAGGACAACATCCCCACCACCCTCATCTGCGACAACATGGCCGGCTACTTCATGGGCCAGGGACGCATCAAGGCCGTCATCGTCGGCGCCGACCGCATCGCCGCCAACGGAGACACCGCCAACAAGATCGGCACCTACTCCGTCGCTATCCTCGCCAAAGAGCACGGCATCCCCTTCTACGTCGCCGCTCCCTACAACACCATCGACCCCAACACCGCCACCGGTGCGGGCATCCCCATCGAAGAGCGCGCCGCCCGCGAAGTCACCCACGTCAAGGGCGTGCAGGTCACTCCCGACGGCGTCAACATCGCCAACCCCGCCTTCGACGTCACCCCCGCCAAATCCATCACCGCCATCATCACCGAACGCGGTGTCCTCCGTGCCCCCTTCACGGACTCCATCGCGCAGGCGGCGAAGCTCGTCTGACACCTAAATTGTGATTCGGTCTGAAAGACAGGCGCCCGGACTGCTACTCTTGTCCCCACCGTTTGTCTTCCCAACCATGACCTGTCTTCGTCAGCGACCCCTTCGCCGCTCCCTCGAGCTATCGCCGCTTACCGCGATCCTGCTCGCTGCAACGCTACTCGCCTTTTCGGCCCCTGCCCAGACGCTCAAGCAGCATCCCGCCGACACCCAGTCACCGCCTCCCGGTGCCACCGTGCTCCACGCCAGCACTCATCTCGTGGTCGTCGACGTCGTCGTGCAGGACAAGCACGGCCAGCCCATCCACGGTCTCCACCAGTCAGACTTCCTCGTCACCGAGAACAAAGAGCCGCAGCAGATTCACACCTTTGAGGAGTTCACCGCTCCGCCTCCCGGAACCCCCACGCCCGCGCTTCCGCAGCTTCCCCCCGGCACCTTCACCGACTACTCTCCAGTCACCGAAACAGGATCGATCAACATCCTTTTGCTCGACTCCCTCAACACCCCCGTTACCGAGCAGCCCCGCGTCCGCCAGCAGTTGCAGGAGTTCGTCAAAAAGGCCCACCCCGGAACCCGCATCGCCATCTTCGGCCTCACCACCCACCTCATCCTTCTGCAGGGCTTCACCGCCGACCCCCAGGTGCTGCGCTACGCCATTGACCACAACCTCAATCCCCGCGCAGCCACGCTTCCCGATGACCCTTCCAAGACCGTCGCCGACCCCAGCGATCTCCTTGGCCTTCCCGCCGGCGTCTCCGCGGCCATGGAGCAGAGCGCAGCCAACATCCGCGACTTCACCGCACCGATCGGCTCCTTTGAAACCCGTCTCCGCGTTGAATACACGCTCGATGCCTTCCACAACCTCGCCGTCTACCTCGCGTCGTTCCCCGGCCGCAAAAACCTCATGTGGTTCTCCGGAGCCTTCCCGCTCAACATCCTTCCCGACGCTTCCCTCTCCGATCCCTTCTCCACCATGGAAGACTTCGAAGAAGAAGTGCGCGACACCACCAATCTCTTCAACCGCGCCCAGGTCGCCGTCTATCCCATCGACTCCCGCGGCTTCCAAACCAATCCCGCGCTCGACGCTACCCAGGCCAACCCCAACTACGTTCGCAATCCCAACAGCCTGATCACCGCCATCTCGCAGTACAACGCGCAGCGCGTCGCCGAGCACAACACCATGGACAGCATGGCCGAGGACACCGGCGGCCACGCTTTCTACGACACCAACGGCCTCGCCGACGCCGTCACCAAAGCCATCGACGCCGGCTCGAACTTCTACACCCTCAGCTACAACCCCACCAACCGAAAAGCCGACGGCAGCTACCGCGACATCCGCGTCCATCTCACCCCGGAAGCTACCGCACACGGCTTCAAGCTCACCTACCGCCGCGGCTACTACGCCGACGACAACGAACATCCCCGCCCCGGCATCGACACCCCCGCCGCTTCCACCACGGAAACCGAAGCCGCCCACACCGCCCGCATCTACGCCGAGGCTGCCATGGATCGCGGCGCGCCCGAGCCCGCCGACATTCTCTTCAAGGTCAGCATCCGCGCCGCTTCGGCCGAGACCGAGCCCTCCATCCTGCCCGACAACCAGCCGGTCACCTCCGCAAAACTCACCGGCCCCTTCCGCCGCTACAACCTCGACATGGTCACCCTCGGCAGCTACTTCTCTACCGCCCTTCAATCCAACGGCCACCGCACCGGAAAATTCGCCTTCAAGGTTCTGGTCTACGACGCCAACGGCAGGCTCCTGAACAGCGTCGGCCGCAGCGTCGTCATGGACTTCACTCCCGAAACCTACAAGACCGTCCGGCCCAAACCCCTCACCATGCATCTCGAAGTCAGCGTTCCCACCCACAAGGAAACCTACCTGCGCATCGCTCTGCAGGACGTCCCGGCCAACCGCTTTGGTGTTGTGGAAGTCCCGGTAGCCAGCCTCGCGCATCTCAGTTCCGCCGAGGAAGGATCCGAGCCTGAAACACCATCCCAGCGCTTTCCCCACCCGAAGCGGTAGCTCAGCACTCCCGGGCACCTCCGTCACGCCACATCCCGCAGCGATCCGGTAGGGAATTTTCTCCCTTCCCGCGTATGAGTCCGGAACTTGCCTCCTCTATGATTCGTCTAACCGCCATGCCGCTCCGCTCTCGGAAGTCGTTGCTCGTCCACCCCGCGCTGATCCTGGCCAGCCTCGCCGCCAACGCCGCAGCCCAAGCCACTCAGCAGCCGGCGGCACCCGCACCGCAGCTCCAGCAGCGCACCGAACCGCCTGCCGGTGCCACCGTCCTCCGCCAGAGCTCCCAGCTCGTCATCCTCGACGTCGTCGTCCAGGACCGCGCCGGCAACCCCGTCCACGGCCTCAAGCGCGAAGACTTCCTCGTCAAGGAAGTGAAAAACCCGCAAACCATCCGCAACTTCGAAGCCTTCAACTCCGCCCAGCCCCCCGCGCATCCTCTCCAGATGCCGCATCTCCCTCCCGGCCAGTTCACGGACTACTCCCCCGTAGCTACCGGCGGCCCGCTCAACATCCTCCTGCTCGACACCCTCAACACTCCCATGGCGGACCAGTCCTTCGTCCGCTCCCAGCTCCAGCAATACGTCAAGCACGCCCAGCCCGGAATCCGTATCGCCATCTTCGGCCTCACCTCGCACCTCACCCTCTTGCAGGGCTTCACCGCCAACCCTGAAATCCTCAAGAACGCCGTCGAGCACAAGCTCATCCCCCGCTCCTCCGTCGTGCTTGACGATCCCGCCGCCGGCATCGCCAACCTCTCCCTCTCCAGCGCTCTCGACGACATGGGAGTCGTCCAGTCAACCGAGGCCGCCGCCAACCTCGCTCAGTTCGAGGCCGAAACCAAAGGCTTTCAGCTCGATCTCCGCGTCCGCTACACCATCGACGCCTTCCACAATCTCGGCAAGTATCTCAGCGCCTTCCCCGGCCGCAAGAACATCATGTGGTTCTCCGGCTCTTTCCCCCTCAGCGTCATGCCGGACAAAGATCTTACCGATCCTTTCGGCCCGCAGGCGGACTACTCCGCCGAACTCCGCGACACCACCGGCCTCCTCACCCGCGCCCAGGTCGCCATCTATCCCATAGACGCCCGCGGCCTCATGAACAACCCCGCCTTCAGCGCCGCGCAGTCCGGCGGGGGCTTCACCCGCCACGCCGATGCCATGGGCAACGCCATCGCCCAGTTCAGCCAGTCGCAGATCGCCGAGCACATGACCATGGACCAGATGGCCGAGGACACCGGCGGCCACGCCTTCTACAACACCAACGGCCTCTGGCAGGCCGTCACCAAAGCCATCGACGCCGGCTCCAACTACTACACCCTCACCTACACACCCACGGACAAAAAGGACAACGGCGAATATCGTGACATCCGCGTCGAGCTCGTCGGCGCCGCCGCAGCCAACGGCTACAAACTCGCCTACCGCCACGGCTACTTCGCTCCCGACGCCAGGCATCCCACCCAGGACCTCGACACCTCCGACTCCCACGCCGCCCAGGCCTACGCCTACAACGCCATGGATCGCGGCGCTCCCGAGCCCGCAGACATCATCTTCAAAGCCCAGGTCCTCCCCGCCTCGCTCTCCACCGAAACCAAGCTCGCCGACGGCAATCAGGGACCTCCCGGCGGCCTCACCGGCCCCTTCCGCCGTTATGACGTCGACATCTTCACCCTTGGCAACAGCTTCCACGTCGACCACCAACCCGACGGTCGCTGGACCGGCAAGATCTCGTTCAACGTTTTCGTCTACGACAACCAGGGCAAACTGCTCAACGTCGCCGGCAACACCATCGGCCTCAACCTCACCGAGGAAATGCACCAGGCGTTCCTCAAGCACCCCCTCGCCATGCATTTCGAAGTCAGCGTCCCCGTCCGCGCGGAAGCCTACCTCCGCATCGGCGTCCACGACTTCCCCACCAACCGCTTCGGCGTTGTCGAAATCCCCGTAGCCAGCGTCGAGAGGCTCTCTCCCGCGGTCTATCCCAGCCAGCCCGCATCCACCACATCCACCTCAACCACAGCCCCAGCCCCAGCCAAGCCGTCGCCGCCAACTCCAGCGCCCGCGCAACCAGCACCCAACACCTCGCGCTAAACTGACCTCTTGCGGCCTGCCTTATTCAACCCGCGCAGCAAATCGCTCGCTCGGGGAAACATCCTCGTCCTCGGCAGTCTTCTCGCCGCCATCCGCATCTCCCACGCACCCAACCTCCGCCCCACCGCCTGGCTCATTCTCCCCGCCCTCGGCTCCATCCTCGGCATGGCCGAAACCGCCCGCTGCCTCCAGCGCCGCTGGAGCTTCTACCACGCCGCCATCCTCCTCTTCCTCAACATGGACCTCCTCGCCGTCACCATGATCCTCTTCTTCCTCCTCTACCCCTACTTCTTCTAACCCCCCACAACAAACAACAAAGGCCCGCATCTCTGCGAGCCCCTGCTACTCCCTACTCCCTATTCCCTACTCCCTGCCTTTACTGAATCGTCACCACCACCTGCAGCGTCTGCGTAGACCCGCCACCAGTAGCCGTGAAGTTCACAATCTGCGTCCCAGTCGGAGCATTGCTGGTCGTTCCTCCGCCCGCAGCCGCTGCACCGCCGCATCCGCTCACCGCGCCCA
>JAZKBC010000245.1:27126-27463 GCA_040388825.1 Acidobacteriota bacterium
GCATCTTCCTCCGCCGCGACAACAACAGTAGCCCCAGCGGCCCCAGCATCGCCCAATAAATCTTCGGCGAAGCCAGCGCACTCGTCGTAGCCGCCACGTTGATGGTCCCTGTCACAGTCGTCGCCGAAGTACCATTCAGCGTCACGCTAGCGCTGCTCACCGAGCACGTCACATACGCCACCGGGCTCGAGCACGCCATCGCGACCGTCCCCGTGTAGCCCGTACCCGGCGTCAGTACCAGGTTCACCGTGCCCGACTTCCCAGCCCCGATCGTCAGAGCCTGAGATCCCGAACTCGCCACAAACGCCGCGCTCACAACCAGCTGTTTCGCCGCACT
>JAZKBC010000246.1:0-6344 GCA_040388825.1 Acidobacteriota bacterium
TCACCATGGCGCTCTCCGGCCAGCTCACCTCGGTCGAACACCCGCCCGCCTCGCTCGAAACCACCGCGGTCGTCACCATGGAAAAGACCGACGACGGCCCCACCGTCACCAAGATCCACCTCACCACCCGCGCCCGCGTCCCCGGCATCGAGAAGGAAAAGTTCGACGAGCTCGCCAAGAAGGCCAAGGAGGGCTGCCCCATCTCCCGCCTCCTCAAAGCCGCCGAAATCACCCTCGACGCCCAGCTCGTCTAACCATCACAACGGGTGCCCACATCTCGCTCCTGAGATGTGGGTCCACCTCAGAATCCAATCGGCCAAACCACAAGGCGCGACTTCGGTCGCGCTTTCAACTTTCGTATCTTCTCCTCGTGGCAAGTCGTATTCATTCGTCCGCCAGAACCACGACGATTCACCCGGGCTCACCGTCCCTCTGGCGGGCCTCGTCGCCCAATCGCGCGGCGTCAATCCGCTCGCACAAGCTCCGCAGGGCATTGCTCGTCAACCGCCCGTAGCCATCTTCCTTCAGGTCGGCAGCGGCATTCAGTCCGGCGCGCGCGTGAGCCTCAGCACGGTCGACTTCGCCTGCGCGCAGCAAACAGTCCCCGACATTCAGGTGAAGCGATGCCAAAAAGGCCACCGGAACCGATGCAACCGGCTCGCGACGGCTGGCGCCACGGTCGCCAGTCGCTGCTTCAAGAGCCCGCAGATCCCACTCCAACTCAAGCGCCGCGTCCGTCTCCGTGTCCGCGAGAAAGTGGGCCAGAGTGCAGACCTCCAGGGCAGAACCGTTCGAGCCACAGCGTTCCCACAAAGCCAGCAGTTCAGCACGGCCGCGGCTTCTGTCCTGCTGTTGCAGACGTCCCACCGCAGCCAGAATCTCCTGCATCCCGTTCGATTCAGCTTCCATTTCACCCATCCCAGGTACCGCACCTGACCCTAATGAGATGACGTCTCAGCCATCGCGTCGCACCCATTTCCCCAGTGCACCCTGATCGGCGGCTTCACCATCGCCTCAAAGCCCCCGGCAGCCGCCACCTCCGCATCGCTCAGCGGGTTCCCCCCGGTAACCCCCACCCCACAATCTTCCGTCCCACGCCTAACCATCCCTCTCCACTTCTGTCTAAACCCGCAAATGGAGAGCGTGGAGCAAGAGGCCATACGGCGCACCATCGCCGGAGATCGGGATGCGTTTCGCATCCTGATGGACCGTCACCTGCCCTCCATCCTTCGTCTCACGTTGCGCATCACCGGCAACGACGTCGACGCAGAAGAGGCCGCGCAGGAAGCCTTCCTCCGCGCCTACAACAAGCTCCCGTCCTTTCGCGAGGACGCCGCCTTCGGCACCTGGGTCTATCGAATCGCCATGAACTGCTCCCTCAATCTCCTCGAACGCCGCACCCGCGATCTCGGTTGGAGCGCCGTCCCGCTCGACCACGACCCCGACCCAGCCAACATCCCCGTCTCCCAACGCCCCAACCCCGAAGCCGAGTTCCTCACCGGCGAAGCCATCCGCCGCCGCGAGCAGGCCATGCTCACCCTCACCCCCATGGAGCGCACCGCCTTCGTCCTCCGCCACCTCGAAGACCAGCCCATGGCCGTCATCGCCCAAAGTCTCAACGTCAGTCTCAACTCCGCCAAGCAGGCCGTCTTCCGCGCCGTCGCCAAGCTCCGCCGCGAACTCGCTCCCGCTCGTCCCAGCCCACCGGCCCGCTTCTCTCACTCCACCCTCGCCAAGGAACCACGATGACCGTCAACGAGAGCGATCTCATAGCCTATCAACTCAACGAGCTCTCCCCGCGCCGCTCCCGCGCCGTCCAGCGCGCTCTCACCGCCGACCCCGAGCTCGCCGCCGAGGCTGAAGCCATCGCCTGGACCCTCCGCGCCTTCAGCCACGCGCCCACTCCCACAGTCGACGCCGCCGTTCTCGACCGTAACTGGAACAGCCTCCGCCCCTCGCTCACCGCCCTCCCTGCCGAGACGCCCTCCTTCTGGCGCCGCCCCCTCACTCTCGCCACCGGCCTCGTTCTAGCCGCTGCCGCCATCATCGGAGTCGCATTCCTCGCCACCGAGCACATCCCCGTTCGCCCACCCAACACCATCACAACCAACTCCGCACCCTCCACCGCAAAGCCCACCGACAACACCTCCGCCGGACACGCCACCGGCGCACCCATCACAAATCTGTCATCTCGACCGGAGGCCGCGTTCTCTGCGGCCGGAGCGGAGAGACCCGCAGCTTCCCCAACAACTGCGAGCAGCCTCCGCAGCGCCGCCAGAAACTACGCCGCCCTATCCCCGACGAACACCATCATCTCTGCCGAAGATAAGGCTCCCCTCGCCCTGTCTCCCGCATCGCCCGCTCCGGCGGCACCTCTCCAGTCCAAATCCGCCGCCGCCGACACCATCGCCGTATCTGCACAGTCGACCGCCGGCGAGCCGCCCCTGCGGGCCAGCATCACCAACAGCGTCCCTCTGCACGACTCCGTCCAGACCCTCCATACATACTCTGCAACCACCCAGCCCCCGACACTCACCAACCACCCCGTCCGCCAGCGTGAAACCGACGTCTCGCTCGGCGTCTACGCTTCCCTCGACACCGCCAGCACCGCATCCTTCACCGGCGTCATCAGCGCGATCGGATCCTCGCCTTCCACCCAGACCACCCGCCAGACCGTAGATCCCGCAGCCGGTGTCCTGGTGGCCTTCCACCAGCAGCTTCGCCCCTTCGCCGGCTACCAGGTCGCCGCGGGCTACACCCGCCAGGCCTTCAACACCACGACCACCTCCTCAACCGGTGTTCAGTCGGGCCTGCTCCTCGCCAATGCCTACGAGGTCTCCGCCGCCTACGCCATTCGCGGCCCGCACAGCCGTCATATTTCCTCCCACATCACCGCGGGAGGCGGCGCGCTCGACTTCGTCCCTTCCTCCTCCACCACCACTCACCGCGTCCTCCGCCCCGCCGGCCTCTTCACCATCGGCGTCGATTACCACATCAAGCGCCGCTGGAGCCTCCGCGCCGAGTACCGCGCCCTCTTCTTCAAGTCCCCCAACTTCGGGGACAGCACCTCTACCCCTGTCGTCACCGGCTACACCGTAGCCAGCGAACCCACCATCAGCCTCAACTACCGCTTCGACTCCCTCATCCGCCCATAAACTCAAAACTCCTCTCGAAGTTCGCAACCACCCTTACTCCGTCATCCTGAGCGAAGTGAGCCGCGCTCTTTGCGGCTCACGCAGCCGAAGGACCTGCACGACTCTCGGCCCGGCCAGCCTTCCCAACCCCTTTCAACCCGAATCATCCTGCCGCCGCAGACCTCCACCTGCGGCCCCACCCCAACCACGCCCAAAAATCGCCACACCGGGCCATCACCAAGGAGCCTCCCCATGAAAACCCTCCCAAAAATCCTCTCCCTGATCCTCTTCACCACGACTCTCCACGCCCAATCCCAACTAGCCTCCTCAAGCTCCGACCCCCTCCCCGACGCTCCCCTCTCCGAACCTCCCGCCCCCGCACCAGCACCTCACCCCACCCACCGCCACGTAGAAACCTCCATCTCCCTCGGCGGCTTTGGAGACCTCACCTCCTCCCGCATCATCAACAACAACTCCGCTCCCCTCACCACTCTCAGCACCAGCCCTGCCGCCGGAGTCCTAGGAACGGTCCGTCAGTCCTTCACCCCCTGGCTCGGCTACTCCCTCAACCTTGGCTACGCCCGCACCACCAGCACCTACACCCTCGGAAACGCCCAACCCGGCACCCCGTTCAACTTCTCCATCCACAGCAACGTCTACGAGGCCAGCCTCGCCTGGCTCGGCCAGAAGCAGCTCTCCCCCCGCCTCACCGGCTTCGTCACCGCTGGCGCCGGCTTCCTCGCCTACCTCCCCGCCCAGCCCGGCTACTTCGTCGACTACCGCCCCGAAGCCGTCGGCAGCATCGGCGTCAACTACCACCTCACTCCCGCCCTCGCTCTCCGCGCCGAGTATCGCGGCCAGTTCTACAAGTTCGCCGACTTCGGCTTCGAGCCCGCCCGCCGCATGACCCTCTCCAGCCAACCCACCCTCTCCCTCGTCTACACCTTCCACGCCAAAAGCAAATAGCCTCTGCACGCACCAACACCAAAGGCCCGCACTCAGCGGGCCTTTGCATTTCCTACTCCCTACTCCCTATTCCCTACTCCCTGTCTTCAATGCGCATGCGCATGATCATGCCCACCCGGCCCATGATGATGGTGCGAGTGCCCATCCACCACCGGAGCCTCCGGCGGAGACACGCATCCATCCACCGTCGCGCAGTCGGTCACCTCAATCTGGATCGTCGTATGGTGAATCCCGAAGTGATCGCGCAAATGATGATTGATCTTCTGCATCACCACCTCGCACTCCGCTACCTGCATATCGACCACCTGCACATGGCTCGCCAGCGCATGGCTCTGCGAGGTCAAACTCCACACATGCAGATCGTGCACATCCACCACGCCCTGCACCCCTGCCATCGCCGACCGCACCTCATTCAGGTCCAGCCCCCGCGGAGTCCCTTCCAGCAGGATATGCAGCGTCTCTCGCACAATCCCCCACGAGCTCCACAGAATCATCACCGCGATAATCAGCGACAGCAGCGGGTCAATCCACTGCATCCCCGTCACGGCAATCAGCAGCCCGCCCACAATCACCGCCGCCGTAGAAATCGTATCCCCCAGCATGTGCACAAACACGCTGCGAATATTCACATCCCCGGCAAACTTCCAGAGCAGCGCCGCGATCACGCCATTCATCACCACACCCGCCGCGGCCACCGCCATCATCTGCCGCGGCTCCACGGCCACGGGATGCAGAAACCGCCCCACCGCATCCACCGTAATCCACACCGCGAGCACCATCAGCCCCAGCGCATTCACAAACCCCGCCAGCACTCCAGCCCTCTGATACCCAAACGTCCGCTCGTCGGTCGCCGGCCGTGTCTGCAGCCAAACCGCCACAAAGCTCAATCCCAACGCCGCAAAGTCCGAAAGATTATGCCCCGCCTCGGAAATCAACGCCAGCGAATGCGACCGCAGCCCAAAGTACAGCGTCGCCGCAATGTACATCGCCGTCAGCCCCAGCGACACCTGCAGAATCCGCTGCATCGGCCCATTCGACTTGGTCTTCACCGCCATACCTCCAGTGTAAGCCCGCGCCCCCGGCACCGTATGAAACCCGCCCACCTGCACCCAGTTCCAGCCGTGGGTGCCCAACACCTCGAGCCTCGTGTCGCACCGGCAGACCCTAAAACGCCGTCCCGCTCAACGAAACCGCAACCGGCAAGTTCGCCACAGGAATCCCAACACCGGAGTCCCCGCTGATATTCAGCGTCGCCATCTTGCCTCCGGAAGTCCCCGGCGCGAACGCCACGCTGATCGAACAACTCGCGCCCGCGTTCAGCACCAGACCGCATCCGTTCGTCAGCAGAAAGTCACTTGGATTCGTTCCTCCAAGCGAAATCGTTGGATAGAACTGCGCATCGCCCGTATTGCTCAACGTAACGCTCGTCGCAATCGACTGCGTCCCCGCTGGCCGGCTCGAGAACGAGATAGGCGACGTAGGCACCGACGCAATCGGTCCCACACCCGCCAGCCCATAGACATACACCGGCCCCGTCAGCCCCGTCTCCACATCCGTCGCACTCATGTACTCGCCCAGCGAACCCGCCGCAGTCGGCTTGAACACAATCTCCAGCACGCACGGATTTTCATCCGCCGAACACTGCGACTTCGTCAACACAAACCCAGGATCCGGTGTCGTCGGAGTAAAGCTCCCCACCACCGCATCGCCCAGCGGCCGTGTAACCGTCACAGCAACCGGCGCGCTGATGTCGTTCACCGCCGTCAACGGTAGCTGCACAGGAGAAGGACTAAGCGTAGGCTTCAACGCAGAGCTGTACGTTCCCAGCACCGTAATCGGTGTGCTGAAGCTCAACCCCGAAACCGAATCGGTCAGCGTGACGGTCGCCGTGCGCAAACCTGTTTGAGCAGGCGTCACATACAACCCCACCTGGCAGCTCGCCCCCACAGCCAAAGCACCGCAACCGCGGTACAGCGAATAATCCCCCGCGTTCGTCCCCGAAATCGACAGCCCGTTCGTCAGATTGACCGCCGTCGTTCCGGAGTTCGCGACATACAGGTAAATCAAATCCTGTGACCCCGCTTCCCACGGAGTCGTGGGCACATCAAACGTCAACAACGGCCCATCGGCCGCTCCGGTTCCGGTCAGCAAAAAGTTATAGTTGGCTTGCTTCGGACCCGGATTGACGACAGCAGTCAACAACCCCTGCCGCGCACCCGTCGCCGTTGGCTTGAACCCAAAATT
>JAZKBC010000246.1:6354-23735 GCA_040388825.1 Acidobacteriota bacterium
CGTGTCCTCAATTTCAACGGTGGTCAGGATCGTCAGCCCCGCTCCGGTCAATGCAGCTACCCCCGATGAAATCACCGGTAGTGTTCCCATAGAGGAGTCCATTGGATTGATACGTGACCGCGGAAAGCGAACGCGTCAAAGTACTGGTCTGCCCCAGCGCCCACACGCCGAAGTCAGTGATCGGGTCAACAATTGCCGACACCGGGATCGCCTCCGTGCCGAAGCTTCCCGTCACACTCAGCAAGCCTTGAACGCCACCCGTTTGCGTCAGCGTCGTGCTCACCGTAACCGTGCAGACTGACTGCCCGTACGACATTCCGTTGCACGTATCCGTCTCCGCTAACCCGCTCGTCGTACTCAGCGTGATCGGATACGCCGTCGAAGTCGGGTTCGTCAGCGTCACCTGCTGCGTGTAGAAGTCTTCCACCGACACCGCCGAGGACGAGAAGGTAAGCGTCGTCGGCACACTGCTAACGCCTGCACCCGAAAGCGGGATATAGTCGCCGCTCGAATCCGTCACCAGCTCCGCGGTACGGACCCCCGCTCCGCTCGGCGTGAAGGTAAGGCTCAGCGTGCAATAGCCGTTCGGCGAGTTCGAAAGGCAAGCATTCGACACCGTGAAATCGCTCGCATTCGCGCCCACAATCGTCGGGGCCGGCGTGAACCCCGGCACACCCTCGTTCGGTATCAGGGCGCCCAGCGGGCTGGACCAGGAAATCGTTGAGCCCGCCGTACCCCCCACCGCGGTCGGCGGGAACATCACGTTACTCGAACTCCACAGCCGTGAATCGCTCGCTTCCAGCAGCACAGTCATCGGGTGCGACGTATCGCTTGTCGTCACTGTCAGCACATCCACCGCCCAATTGCTCTCTGTGCCCAATTCGGTCGTAATCGTAGGCACCGGGGACAAGTCCGTCACCGAGATCGCACACGACGCACCTGCAGCCACGCTAGCTCCGCAATGACTCGTCGCCACAAAATACGGCGTCGCCGTCGCCACGCTCGTGATCCCAAGCGTCGAGCTGCTCGAATTGGTCAGCGTCACATCGCGGGTTACACCTTGCGTGACACCCATCCGGAGCAAACCGGTGGAGAGCCTCGCCGGTAGCACCGAGACTCCAGTCCCCGACACCGCCACATACTGCGGGCTGTCAGGACTGCTCGATACCACCGAAACATACGCGCTGCGCGCTCCCGTTGCCGTTGGGGCGAACGTCACCTGGACAGAACAGCTCGCAGCAGCCGCTACCGTTCCGGAGCACCCGCTCGTAATCGCAAAATCGCTTGCGTTCGTTCCCGTCACCGCAATCGGTCCAAGCGTCAGCATCGATAATCCGCTGTTCGAGATCAACACCGTCTGACTTGTAGATGGGCTCGCCGGTATCGTCGCCGGAAACAAGAGCGCCGTTGGGCTCACCTGCAACACGTACCCGCTGCTCGAATCCGGCATCAACCGCTCACGAAAATCCGGTGGCATTTGCGCTGCCGTCGGCTGAAACGGCGCATTCGCCGGAACCAGCCCAAACAGCGCTCCCGTATTCATCGTAGGATGCAGCGCCAGATACACCAGCGCCCCAATCGTATCCGTAGGCGCCGCCGAGCTAGGCGGAGTCGTCAGCGAAAACAACGACCCGCAGTTCGTCGACGTATCCGTAGCCACTCCCCCCGTCGAATTAATGCAGGCCGCCACAATATCCGCCAGCGTATTCAGCAGCGTCGTCGGCACTGTGTACCCGCTCGGCACATTCACCCCCGGAGTCGCACCCGTCGACGTATTTACCAACTGTCCCGCCAGCGTAAACGCATTCGCCAGCGCCGCCGCGTCCCCACTCCCCGACCCCACATTCGCATACCCGCTCATGTACGGTGCCAGCGCCTGCACCGCAGCCACTGTCGTCAACTCATTCACCGTAATAAACCCGCTCGTCGAAAGCGAAGTGCAAGGCCCCAGCGCCGTCATCATCGCCAGGTTCGGGTTCGGCGTGCTTCCTCCAGGATTCCCTCCCGTCGCCACCAAATACACCTGCGTCGCATTCGTGCACGAATACAACCGCGTCCCTCCCGGGCTCAAACTGAAGTTCCCATTCGCGTCCGTAGTCAGCGCCGGAGCCAGCAGCGGTGTCGCCGCCGATCCATCCCCACCCGTTCCCACCGCATACAACTGCACCGTCGCGTTCGCCACCGGCTGCTGCCCGCCATGCACCCGTCCACTCAGCGACGCTCCCAACGGCTGCTCAACCCCACCCGGGCCACTCTGCATGCCGCAACCCACCGCAGCGGTCATCGCTCCCAAAGCCAGCACCGCCCGCAGTAGCTTCATCACCGAACCTCCACAACCACTTCTCAAATTCCGCTGGACACCTAAAATCTACTCTGACTCCGACGTGTTTGGCGGCCGACATAGACCTTTTCAACCAAAAATCGTGTCAAGCCCCCAGGAGCCGTCACAATCACCAAAACCCCCATCAACACTGGAGATTTGTCTCTCAGAATCTTGGCCCACTTGCTCCTCCCCACTAGCTACAATTGAAGTAGGAGATACAAACCCGTTCGACCCGGCCAACCCGCCGCCAGCCCGAACTCCCTCGACCAAAAGCTTGGCTGCGGCACCCAGAGGCCCAGAAACACACCTAACCCCAGCAGAATGAAATACTTGACAGGTAACCCATTTAGAATGAATCGCTTATCGCAGATCTCCGCCTACAACCAACAGAAACCAAGCCACTTAGCCCCGGGCAACTGATTAGGGGGGAGGGGGGAGGGTCTAGCTTTTCCTACTCCCTACTCCCTACTCCCTGTTCTTAGCTTCTCCAATGCAACTCCACAGGCCCACTCAGCGGATGCTCACCAGCACCCGTCAACCGCCGCTGCTTCAGCGCAAAGTACCACTTCGCCGGCTTGTCCGCGTCGTCAATCAGCATCAGCCCCGGATGCGACCGCAGTCCCCGGGCCTGCTCCACCATCGTCTCCTGGTCCTGCTGCACGAACTTCCGGCCAAAGTACTTCGCCACCGGCAGCACGAACGGAACGTAGTACCCAATATCCCACGCCGCCAGCACATCAATCCGGCAGCTCGTAGCGGTCACCGGAGTCACCGTAGTCATCGACGCGAACCACCGCTCCTTGCCCTTCGCATTCACCGCCCGAATCGTCTCAAACCGCCGATTCGGCAACTGAAAGTCGATCGTCGTCACCGGCTTGCCCAGGATCTTGTACGGCAGGCTGTTCGAGCTCGGCGCATGCGCGCTCATCCGGAACCCATCGTTCCGCCCCGCATTCGCCGGATCGTCAACCGGATCCACAATCGGCTCAAACCGCTTGGTCTTCTCATGAATGCTCGCCGCCGAACGCCACCACCACGCCCGATGCACAAACGGCCCATGCGCCGGATCCATCAGCCCGATGATCCCATGGTCCACATTGCACGGCAGATCAGCCACCAGGTGCGCCGACCGAAACCGCTTCCCAAACTTCGGCAGCTCCGGAACCGGCGGCAACAAGCTCTCATCGACAATCCGTCCAACCCCGGCCTCGGGCACATAAACCCACGCATACCCGTCCCGCTCCACGGCCGGAAACGAGTTCGCGTAAATCTTCGTCGGCTCCAGTGAATCGAACGTCGTCAGCGAAGGAATCTCTTCGCAGCGCCCCGAACACGGCTCAAATCGCCAGCCGTGATACTTGCACTGCACCGTCTCTCCATCGAACCAACCCGCCGAAAGCGGAATCCCTCGATGCGGACAAAGGTCCCGCATCGCAAACAGCGTCCCATCGTTCTTCCGCCCCACCAGCATCGGAATCCCGAGCAGCATCGTCACTTCAACCGCGCCGCGCTTCATTCCATCCACGCGCATCGCCGGATACCAATCGCCAAACACCAGTTCAGCCGCTGGAGCCGAGCGCCCTGCATCCTCAATCTGGACCAAAGTCTCTTCGGTCACACGAATTGGCCGCATCTTACCCATCGCGCTCAGTTTACGCGACCCCAACACTTAGCTCGTGCCCGCGGTCACAGACAGCACCACCGCATACACTGGAACCCAATGCCTCAAGCCACGCCAACCAGGTCGCGCTCCACGCTGCTCACGATCCTGCTGCTCTGGCTCGCCTTCTACGCCTCGTTCACCCTCTTCACCCCTCCGCTCCTCGACGACGCCGATTCCGTCCACGCCGAAGTCGCCCGCGAGATGCTCCTCCGCCACGACTACATCACCCTCTACGCCAACGGCATCCGCTACCTCGAGAAAGCCCCGCTCCTCTACTGGTCGATGGCCGCCAGCATGAAGCTCTCCCAACTCTTCGGCGCAACCAGACCAGGCGCACTCGCCGCCGCCGCCCGCATCCCTCTAGCCCTCACCATGCTCGCGCTGGCCCTCCTCGTAGAAGCCTTCGCCCGCACACTCTACCGAAGCCAGCGCGCCGGCCTCTACGCCGCCCTCATCACCCTCTCCAGCTTCGGCCTCTTCATCTTCACCCGCATCCTCATCCCCGACGCGATGGTCTGCCTCTTCACCACCCTCGCCCTCTACGCCTTCTACCGCACCGAGG
Organism: Acidobacteriota bacterium; assembly: GCA_040388825.1. Classification (GTDB taxonomy): domain Bacteria; phylum Acidobacteriota; class Terriglobia; order Terriglobales; family Acidobacteriaceae; genus Granulicella. The sequence goes on from JAZKBC010000246.1 coordinate 10,903, forward strand.
AGCTTGACCCAACCAGCAATCGCCGCTGGTGCTACACCTTCGCCATCGCCTGCGCCCTCAACGTCCTCACCAAAGGCCTCATCGGCCTCGTCTTCCCCGCAGCGATCATCACGATCTACCTCCTCCTCACCCGAGGCCTCCGCGCCACCCTCAAAGGCCTCCGCAACCTCCACCCACTCACAAGCACCCTCATCTTCCTCGCCATAGCCGCTCCGTGGCACATCGCCGCCGGCCTCGCCAACCCCACGCAAGGCTCGCCAACGCCCTTCCACTTCGTCCATGGACACTGGCAAGTTCCGCTGCCCACCGACGGCAACGTCCGCGGCTGGTTCTGGTTCTACTTCATGAACGAGCACCTGCTCCGCTACCTCAACCTCCGCGTCCCCCACGACTACGACACCTCGCCACTCTGGCTCTTCTGGGGTCTCTGCTTCATCTGGATGATGCCGTGGTCCGCCTTCGTCTTCAAAGCCGCTGACGCAGCAACGCCATGGCGTAACTCAGAGTGGCGTTCTCAACTTCGCAGTCGAACTCTCAGCACCGAGCAGAGAAGTCTTCTCCTGCTCGTCATTTGGTCTGCCCTCGTCCTGGCGTTCTTCTCTCTCTCGACCCGGCAGGAGTATTACGTTCTTCCAGCTTTACCGGCGCTCACAATCCTCATCGCTGGTTGGCTCGCACAACGCGCGGCCACCAAACGAGAGGCCGAACAGCATCGCCACGCAGCCTATCGTGCAACCGCTGCGTGGGTTGTTCTTGGCGCAACGTTCGCCGTTGTAGCAACCTGGTTCCTGATCCACACGAAATCCCCCGCGCCCAACACCGACCTCGCCGCACTCCTTCAGCAGAACCCTGGCGATTACGCCCTCTCGATGGGCCACTTCCTCGATCTCAACGCTCGGGCCCTCGGACTCTTCCGCCTTCCGCTGCTTTTAGCCGCATTGAGTCTCTTCCTTGGCCCGTTCATCTCTCTGTTGCTACGCAAGAAGGCGGTATCAGTCAGCCCGTTAGCGATGCTTTTTACAATGGCAGCCGTTCGCGTCTTCGGAAGGCGACTCGCACAAGCATGGTTCGGTCGCAAGCACCATGTGCACGCCGCCAACCTAGCCCTCGCCGCCGGAGCCTTCGGCTTCCTGCTTGCCGCGCACCTCGGCCTTCGCACGTTCTCGCCCGTCCTCACCTCCGCCCAACTAGCCAAAGCCATCGCCCCGCAACTCCAGCCGCAAGACCTCATCGCGATCCACGGCGAGTACGAATCCGGCAGCACCCTCGGCTTCTATCTCCAGCGCGCCGACATCCACATCCTCGAGGGCCGCAGCTCCAACCTTTGGTACGGCAGCTTCTTCCCCGACAGCCCGAAGATCTTCGAGACGCCAGACAGCCTCGCAAAAAAGTGGCAAGGCCCGCAACGCATCTTCCTCTGGCAATCCCGAACCGATCCACCCAGCCAGCTCCCCCCTCTTCCCGGCCCGGTTTACATTCTCGTAAAATCCGGCGGAAAAGAGATCGTCAGCAATCAACCCAACCGCTAAGCTGTCTTTAGCACTTTCTACGCTCTACGCTCTACACTCTACGCTCTACACTCTGCCCCTATGCCCTGCAATCCCAACGAACTCCGCCACGTCCCTCTCTTCTCGCTGCTCGACGACGACGAGCTCGCCATCCTCGCTCAACAGGTCGAGCTGCGCGAGTTCGCCGCCAACCAGCGCATCTACAAAGCAGGCGAGCCCAGCACCCGCGCTTTCGTCATCATGACCGGCGGCGTCCACGTCACGCTCATCGACGAAGACGGCCAGGAGGTCACCTTCTCCGAGCCGCGCCACGGCGACTTCTTCGGCTTCGCCTCCATGCTCGAAGGCATCCCGCACCAGACCACCGCCGTTACCATCGAACCCACCACCTGCCTCGAGGTGGACCACAACGACATCGAAGCCCTGATTGCCAAAAAGCCGATGGCCGGCCTCGACATGCTCACCGTCCTCGCCCGCGAGATCCATACCGCGCAAGGCAAAATCCGCGAGCGCGCCCTCCGCGACCCCAACCAGATCATCGACGATCAGGAGACCCTCGGCGAGCGCATCGCCGACCACGTCGCCAGCTTCGGCGGCTCCTGGACCTTCATCATCACCTTCGGCGCAGTCCTCGTCACCTACGTCAGCCTGAACGTCTACCTGCTCGCCCACCGCGGCAAAACCTGGGATCCCTACCCCTTCATCCTGCTCAACCTCTTCCTCTCCATGCTCGCCGCGATTCAAGCGCCGGTCATCATGATGAGCCAGAACCGCCAGGACAAGAAAGACCGCGTCCGCTCCGAGCTCGACTTCGACGTCAACCGCCGCGCGGAGGCTGAAATCCAGAACCTCAGCCGCAAGCTTCTCTTACTAACGGACGTCGTCCATGACATCCACGGCCACCTCCACCCCAGCGAACTCCGCAGCAACGACGAGCCGCAAGGTTAGCGAATCATGGCTGGTCATTTTCAGGACTTCCTTGATCGACTCCCCTCCGTGCTCGCGGGGTTGTCCGCCGATCGCCAGTGTGCCTTCGGCGCGGCCTGTTGCGAACGTCACTTCCCCCACTATCTGAGATTTGTCGAGCAGGAACATTGGGGAAATTCTGCGAGCCTGCGCGCGACAATCGATGCTGCATGGAAAGTAATTCATGGCGAGCAAGTGACAACTTCAGGGTTCGCCGCAAGTTGCGAGAAGGCCATGCCTGACACAGAGGACTTCACATCTAAACGATCAAGCTTCGCCCTCAACGCCGCAGCGATGGCGGCCTACCTGGCAAACTTCTTGGAAACTCGAAGGGCCAAGGACATTTTCTGGATCGCTTCGCTTGGAAGAGACACGGCTGACGTAGCTGCCGCGGAAGAGCTGTGGCTTCCGTACACCGCGATTACGCCCGAAATTGAGAAGGGAATAGAGGCCTCGAGCTTCATGAAAGATGAACTGGAAGCCCAGCGGGACTTCCTGACAATAGTCCAAGCTTCCGAACTCAATATCGACCGGCTCATTCTGCGAGCCCGATCCGTCCCTTGCGATTAGTCGCCGATTGTCACGATCTACGATCCACAACCTTCAACAACTTCTTCGCCCGCGCCTTCATCGCCGGCGTCCCCGTCTCCAGCGCCTCGCGCACAATCGGCAACACCCGCGAGCGCAAGGCAGCATCGTTTACAGAAAAGTCCATCAACGCCTGCATCGCCAGCGTTCGATTCAACCCGCTCACATCGCTGAGACGCTCGAACATCAACTCCACCGCCAGCGCTTTGTCCGCGCCCTTGAGCGGAAGCCGTCCCAGCACAATCGACAGGTTCCACTGCACCCGCACATCGGTTGCACGATACGCTTCCGCGAGCAGTTCTTTACGCCATGCATTCAGCGTGCCTGCATTTGCCTCGGATATCTTCTTCAATGTTCGCGCCGCGCGCTCCGCTGCAGGCTTGCGTGGGTCGCGCAACATTCTCACCAACTCATCGCACACCGCCATGCGATCAACCCCGAATGCCGCATCCACCATTTCCGCGATCGCCGCCTGCGGTCCGCGCCCCATCCTTTAGCTACCTTCCGCCACTCTCTGCAGCTTCCCACGCTGCAACCGGAACCGCTCGCCGCGCCACACAATTGTGTCTCCTGCGTAGCTCCACGCCCAGAACATCAACCCGAAGCAATCGCGCAGCGGCAGCAGCACCATATCGCGCAGCACCTGCCCATCGCGCAGCAGACCGACACCAACCTTCAGCGCGACAGCCACGCGCAACAGCAGTGCCAGGCTCAGCAGCGTCCAACTCCACAGCGCAAACCCGCTCGCCACTGCTGCCGCAAACGCCCACGGCAGCACATACGTCACGCCCAAACCAACATACCCTGCGCGCCGCGAATCCCGCGTCGACCGAGCCCAACGCAACTGGTGCTCGCAGAACCCCCGCAGCGTATACGCCGGAACGGTCGTTGCCACCACCTCATGCACCAGCTCTACCTGCCATCCCGCATTGGCCAGCCGCGCACCCAACTCATAGTCATCGGCAAGCTGATCCACCAACGCTTCAAATCCGCCGATCGAAGCCAGCGCCGTCTTGGTCGTCGCCAGCGTCGAACCCAATCCGAAGTGCAGCCCGTGCTCCAGCTTCCGCGCCACCAGCACGCCCGGCATAAAGTCCGTCGCTATTCCCAGCGCTTCCATCCGCGACCACAGCGTATTCTCCGCGCGCCCAAAGTACGGCACCGTCACCAACCCCACACCCTGCCGCGCAAACGGAGCCATCACTCGCTCGAGATAATTCGGCGATACAACAATGTCCGAGTCATTCACAATCACATGCTCAAACCGCGCCTCTTTCAACATCTGCGCCAGGTTCGAAACCTTGCCATTAGTCCCCAGCCGCTCCGTGCACTCCACCAGCCGAATCGTCAGCCTGTCGGAATCCGCATGCTCCACCCGCAGCCGCGCCACCTGCGCCACCGCCTCATCCTCCACCGAGCTCACGCCGAACAGCAGCTCCACCTCGCCCGCGTACTGCTGCACGCAATGGCTCGCCAACCCCGCGTACATCCGCGGGTCCACACCCTTTACCGGCTTCAAAATTGAAACACCCGGGACCAGCCCGGTCAGCTCCATCTTGCCCGGCCTCACCCGCTCAAAGTCCTGCGCCGACCGCAGCGCCAGCAGCGAATAGACGATCCCCCCGATCGTCATCCCTACAGCAAAAATCTCCATCACCAGCGCAAGCAAATCCATGCACCCAGTGTAGCTGTCGAACAGAGCTCTAAACTCTGCGCTATTCGTATCTCAGCGCTTCAATCGGATCCAGATTCGCCGCCTTGTAAGCCGGATAAATCCCGAACACCAACCCAATCCCGCACGAGCAAAGGAACGCCGTCGCCACCCACAGCGGGCTCACCGCAACGTTGATCAGGTACTTCAACCCGAACGCCAGTCCCGACCCCAGCAGGATCCCGATCAGTCCACCCACAGCGCACAGCACAATCGCTTCCAGCGTGAACTGCATCAGGATGACATTCTTGGTCGCGCCGATCGCCTTTCGCACGCCGATCTCGCGCGTTCGTTCCGTAACGCTCACCAGCATGATGTTCATCACGCCCACGCCGCCCACCATCAGGCCCACAGCGCTCAGGCCAAACATCAGCAGGAACAGGCTGCCAGTAATCTGCGTCCAGAGCTTCGTAATCGAGTCCGAGCTGAAGATCGCAAAGTTATCCTCCGCCGAGTTGCGAACCTTGCGCCGCCGCCGCAGGAGGTCACGAATTTCGTCCTCAACCACCGGCTTGAACTTCTGGTCGTCGAACTTCGCGCTGATCCAGTAATCCAGAATCTCCGGATGCAGTTTCTTGAACGTCGTCACCGGGAAGTACGCGTAGCTGTCGTCGGGATTCTTTCCGCCGCCGAACGCTGTCTTCTGCTTCTCGAATACGCCGATCACAGTGAACGTCCGGCCATCGATGACGACTTCCTTCCCAATCGGATCAACGGTGCCAAACAGGTCCTGTTCCACATCGTTGCCCAGCACTGTCACATCGGCGGCCCGGTCCTGGTCCATCTGCGTAAAGTAGCGGCCCGAGGAGATGATCTTGTCGTACACCGCGGCGCTCGATGCTGTGTCTCCCTCGAGCGAAACGTTGTCCGCCTTGCGTAGCCCCCACTTGGCCACTACCGATCCCGCGTTGAACTGGTAGTTCGTGTACTGCAGCGCCGCCGCCGCTGCCGTCACATGCGGCAGCTTGCCAATCTCTTCCATGTCTTCATACGTGAGCTGCTTGCGAGACAGCATCTCGGCCGTCGGCCGCACCCCAATCACCGGAAACCGGAACACCCAAAGCACGTTCGTACCAAACGAAGCCACCAGGTTCGACACCGACGAGTTCAACCCGTTGATCACCGACGAAATCGCAATCACCGTCATCACGCCGATCACAATGCCGAGGATCGTTAACCCCGACCGCACCTTGTTGGTGCGCAAAGTATCCAGCGCCATTCTTACCGACTCGCGTTGATCACTCGCTCGCATCAGAATTCGCTCCTCAGTGCAACGATCGGATCCAAATCAGCCGCCTTGCGCGCCGGATACACGCCAAAGAACACGCCTACCGACAGCGCGACGATTAAACCCGCAAACACGCTCCACAAAGCAATCGCCGCAGGGAAGCCCGCAACAATCGCCACACCCTTCGCCGCGCTCACCCCCAGGATCACGCCAAACACGCCACCCACCAGCGACAAGATCGACGACTCCATGAGGAACTGCATCAACATATCCCCACGCCTCGCCCCCAGCGCCTTGCGTACGCCGATCTCGCGCGTCCGCTCGGTCACGCTCACCAGCATGATGTTCATAATCACGACGCCGCCCACCACCAGCGAGATCGCCGCAATCGCCACCGCCACGCCGCCGATCATCCCCGTAATTTGTCCCAGCAGCCCGGCCAGCGCGCTGCTTTGCGAAAGTGTAAAGCTGTCATCCTCGCCCGGCCGGTCATGGCGCAGCCCGCGCAAAATCACCCGCGTCTGGTCGCTCGCCGCGTCCATGCCCTTGGCGCCGCTCACGGCCTTGGCATAGATCGTCAGTGTCTTCATCGTGCCGTAGGTCTTCTGATAGCCCGTCAACGGAATCGCCACCCAGTTGTCCTGGCTCTGCCCCAGCGTCTTGCCCTGCTTTTCTCCGAGCCCGATAATCGTGTACGGCACGCCGCCCACACGAATCTCCTTGCCCAGCGGCCCCACGTCCTTCAGCAGATTGTCTTCAATGTCCGCGCCAATCAGCGCAACGTGCGCTGCATGATCTTCATCCGCCTGGGTCAGGCTGCGCCCCTGCACGATGTTCAGGTTCTGCATCTCCGGCATCAGCGCCGTGTAGCCGCGAATCTGTGTGTCTGTGCTCGACTGCGATCCATACACAATCGTCCCGGTAGTGCTTTGGAACGCCCCTACCTGCAGGCAATCCGTGCACTCGCTCTGCACTGCGCGGTACTCTTCGAGCGTAATGTTCTTGCGCTTCTGGTACTTCAGATACTCTTTGTAGCTGGTGGTAAACGCCGGCTGCTTGCTGACCGTCAGCACGTCCGCGCCCTGGCGATTGATCTTGGTCGCCACGTACACGTTCGCGCCGTTGATCAGCGTCACCACCGCAATCACGCTGGCCACGCCAATCACCACGCCCAGCAGCGTAAGAACGCTGCGCAGCTTGTTCGCCCACAGCGACTGTAGCGCGATCCGAAATGCTTCTTTCTTTTCCATCAGAAATTCACGCCTGGCACCGCCTGAGCCGTTTTACCCAGCTTCAGTCGTAATGCGCCGCTTTCACTCTGCAGACCAGCATTCAGTCTACCGTGCCACGTCCGCCGACACCTCTCCGACATGTTCTACGCACCACAACCGCCGCCGGTTCCCCTAATGCCGCCGCGGAGCCTTCCGCAGCGCCTCAATCTCCGCCTCGAACGCCGCCGTCGGCTTCATCTCCGCGTCGAACGGCAGGCAGCGCTCCTGCAGCCCGTCCTTGCGCTTGCCCTCGCTGTTCAGCCACGTATACCGGTCCGAAATCCCCCAGGTCAGCAGCGCAATCACCGCCGGATCCTCCAGCGCCTCATGCAGATAGCTCGCATAGGCCGCTGCCACAGCCGCATCGCGCTCCGGAATCGCCCCACCCAGCGCACGGTCGTTTACATCCATCTCCGTCAGCAAAACCTTCACCCCCATCGACCGCGCTTCGGCAATCATCCCGCGCAACCCCGGGCCATAAACCTGCCCTTTGCCCGCCTCAATATGCGACTGCACCCCCAGCGCATCCAGCGGAACCCCCTTCGCCTGCATCGCCCGCAGCAGCTCCATCACGGCCGCGCGCTTCTTGTCGGACTCTGCGCTTTCGGTCTCAATTCCGTAGTCGTTGTAGCAGAGCAGCGCCTTCGGATCAGCCTTCCGCGCCGCGCGAAACGCCACCTCGATATACCTCGGAACCTTGCCCTCACCCGGCAACACCTTCTGCCACGGCGAGTTCCTCACCCCACCCGGCAAACCATCCTTCAGCTCAATCGCCTCATTTACCACATCCCAGCTATGGATCTTGCCTCGATAGCGTCCACCCACTTTTTCAATGTGTTCCACCAGGACCTGCTCCGCGTTAGCCGCAGTCACCTCTTCCTCAAACCACTTCGGCAGTGCCCGATGCCACACAAAGTTGTGACCGCGCACCTTCATCCGGTTGACGTGCGCAAACTCCACCAGCGCATCGGCTTCGTCAAAGAAAAACTCCGTCGCCGAAGGCCGCAGTGGGCCAAACTTCATCGCCGTCTCGGCGACCACGATCCCCACCTGCTCCCGCAACAGCGCCGCATACTCCGGCACCGTTCGCAGCAACTTCATATTAACCGCTGAGCCCACCAGAATTCCCCGCGAAGTCCCCACCCGCCGCAGCGACGCCCGCTCGATCCCCGGAGCCGTCCCCACCGCAGCCGTTCCAGTGTGCCGCGCACATCCAGCCAGCGACGCCACCCCAGCCATCGCCCCCATCGCCAAAAACTCCCGCCTCGATGCCTTCATCGCCACGTTCATCCAGCCATCATCGCACTCAGCGCGGGCTACTCCCTACTCCCTGTTCTCTGCCTCTAAGGCCGCTGCCCTAACTTGTTCAGCTTGACCGCGGTCGCCAGCGGAGTGACCACGGGAGTGGCCGCGCCCACAAACTCCACCAGGCCTGCCGGCCAAGTCGCCACCCAAACATCGCCCGACCCGTCGATCGCCGTACCGTAGCCTCCGGTTGTACCCGCTCCAGCACCCGGGTTCTGTCCCAGTCCCGTGCCAGGGGTCAACGCTGTGCCATCCGCCGCATACTCGCTCAGCAGCCACGTCGCCTCCAGGTCACTGACCCACGCGCGGTTCGAACCATCGACGGCGACGCCGTGCGGCTCATACATCCCTCCGCCCGATACAGTCGTTCCACCGTAAGGTGTAACTGTCGTATTGAACTTCCACACTTCGCCATTCTTGTAATGCGGCATCCACACGTTCCCATCCGCGTCCACCGCCAGAAACTGCGGATAGATAATGCTTGTCTTCGTAATCGGGAATCCCACCGGCACACTTCCGTTACTATCCAGCGCCGTCAGCTCGTCGCCGAAGTTCGGCGCCACATACATTCTCCCCGAAGGCGAAGCCGCCAGAGCGATCGCGATCTGGGCGTTCGGATCCAACGTGAACGGCGAACCCGGATCGGCCACGCCCGAGCCCGAAAACTTCGCCACGGTGTTGTTCAAAAAGTTCCCCACCCATACATTTCCGCTCACATCCAGCGCCACACTTAGCGGCTCAGTCAGTCCACCGCTGGTGAACGGGCTTCCGGCCAATGCATTTCCGTTGCTGTCCACTTCAATCAGCGCGCCGGAACTTTCGACGTCCGTTGCCCACACGTTGTCGCTGCCATCCACCGCCAGACCAAACGTCACATTCAACCCGGTCGGTTTGAACGGCGATCCGGACGCGGGCACTCCCAGGCTCGACAACTTGAACAGGCCCTCGCTGCCGGCCTCATTCGCCGACCACACATTGCCCTGGCTATCCACGGACACCGTCCAGGGCTTCGTCAGACCTGCGGGCGAAAACACCAACTGCATCGTCCAGTCGTTCGGAGCCGAGCCCAGCGCCTGCTGATACGGCGCTCCAATTCCCGGCGCCAGCCCCCAGATGTCCGCCACGTGCGACGTCCCCGGATAATGCGCAATATTGATCGCGGCCGTAGCGGTCTCGACGGGCTGCATCCCTCCGGCTGTCCCATCCGCCGTCGCCCAACCGAACAGGCTGGTGCATGCACTCCCGTCGACTGAGTTCACGCACGCCGCCAGCGAGTTCGCCAGCGAATTGACCGCCGCGTAGGGCACCGTCCCGTAGCCGCCCTTCGTCGTCTGCGAAGCCCCCGCTGCTCCGCTGCTCAGCGTCACCATCTGCGCCGCGTTCGCAAACGCATTGCGGATTCCCACTACCGCCTGCGCGCTTCCTGAACTCCAGACATGCGTCGCATCCGTTGCGAAGCCGGCCAGCGCATATGCCGCCGCCACCGTCGTCGCCTCCGTCATGTAGATCGGCGAAAGTGTGCTCGGGAGCGCTCCTCCAGCGGGGCACTCCCCCAGCGCTGCCATCAACCCCGCTGACTCGTTATCGCTTCCGCTTCCCGCATCCCCGCCGCGCGAATACAGGTAGAGCTGGGTCCCCGCCGTACAGTGGTACTCGCCGTCCAGGTCGAACTGCCCCTGGCTCCCGGTCAACTGGTAGTAGCTTCCGGTGCCGTCGCTGTAAGTCGAATACGGTCCGTTGGCCGCTGCCTGCAACAATGAAACGCTGCTCGTTCCCGCTGCACCAACGCCAGCCGCATACAGATACACGTGAGCTCCGGCGATCGGCTGCCGTCCGCCATTCACCCTGCCCGCCAGTGCTCCCATTGAACTCACACTGGCACCCACCGCCGGCGCGAAACTCGTGGAGCATCCCGTGAGCGCAACAGCGCCCATCCAAGCACACACGCATCCCAACGCGCACCTTAAACGCAGCATAGAACGACCTCACCTGAAGAAGTTCGTTCAGGATAACGGGTCATCCTCGATTTCGTTTATCTTTCATTTTGTTCGATCGCGAACGGTCGCCTAGTCCTGCGCGGCTTCCAGCGCCAGCTCCGCCGCTGCGGCCTCTTCTGCCGTCGGCATCGTCCGCCGCCGCATCTCCATCAGCGCCATCGAGATCCCAATCACTTCTTCAGCCTCATCCTTCACCGGGTAGAACGACGCGAGCACCTTGCGGCCGGGCCGTCCGCGGTACTCTCCCGGCTCTTCAATCTCGATGCGGTCCACCGCCTCCCCAGCAAGCGCCGCCTGCAGGTACGACTCATGGGTCTTGTACCACTGCGGAAACAGCGTCACGATCCTCTGCCCAAGATGTTCCTCCACCGGAAGACCATTCATCTTTCCCATACGCCGGTTCAAGCTCACATAGCGCAGCGTGCGATCGACAAAACACAGCCCCACCGGCGCGCCATCATAGATCGCCTGCATCTCCGCCAGCCGTTGCGCTGGCAGCGCATCCAATATCGCATCCTCAGAAGCCCTGATCGCCACCGAGATCGGCTTCGCCACCATCACTGCCGGCAGCGAATCCGCCGGCAACGGCCTGCCGTAGCGGAAGCCCTGCGCGAGCTGGCACCCCAGCCTCAGCAGCAGCTCGGCCTGGTCATCTTCTTCCACGCCCTCGGCCACCGTTACCAGGTCCAGGCTGTGACCCAGCCCTACAATCGCCGCCACAATCTTCCGGCTCTCGCGCCGTGTCGCCATCGACTCCACAAAGCTGCGGTCGATCTTCAATTGGTCAAACGGCAGCGCCTGCAGATGCTTCAGGCTGGAATAGCCCGTGCCGAAGTCGTCCAGCGACATCCGGCAGCCCATCTCCTTCAGCGCGCAGGCAATCTTGCCCGCCTGCTCCAGGTTCTCCAGCAGCGCGCTCTCTGTAATCTCGATCGTCAACTGGTTCAACGGGAAGCCGGCATCCTCAGCCGAGTTCCAGATCTGCCCCGGCAGGCTCGAGTAGCGCATCTGCCGCGGAGAAATATTGACCGCCAACCGCAGGTCGCCAATCTGCCGCCCTGCCAGGAAGGCCTTGCGAAACACCTGGTTGGTCAGTTCGCCAATCAGCCCATTGTCTTCGGCCAGCGCGATGAAGTTCTCCGGTAGCACCGGTCCCACATCGGGATGATTCCACCGGGCCAGTACTTCAAACCCACGCAGCTTGCCCGTGCGCAGTTCTACAATCGGCTGGAAGGCCGGAATCACCTGGTCTTGTTCCAGGGCGCACACTAACTCGCTGAGCGACGCGAACATATGTCCAAGATTATGCGCGTTGAGAGATTCGCGCATGCCGCGAAAGTTGTTCGGCCCTACAAGGAACCGGCCAAGCTAACCCCCCGTAGGTAACCATCCACTTCGAGTACCATCGGCCCCCTTCTCCTCCTTTTGAGATGCAAACGACTCGTTCTGGGCCACGGGCACTCAGATTTATGGCTGGACAAGACATTTTCAACTCGACAGCCGAATGCCCCCTGCCTCCATCACGCTCGATATCGCGGAATTGACCAGTTCTGGGTCAGCGGTCTGGTGGCCCATCTCTTCAAGTACCGCAATCAGCACGCCGACTACCTCTCCAACTTCGTCCCACACCGGTTGATAGCTGGCAACAACCACACGGTCCGGATGTCCTTCCACTGACGACGGCCTGACAATCCGCGCTCCTCTCACACCGTTTCCCCGCAGCGCATTGATTATGTGGCCCTCAGCATTGGGAAACCATCGTGGAAACAGGTCGGCCACCTTCCGCCCCAGATGATCCTCGACGGGAAGCCCATTCATTTCCGCCAGCTGCTGGTTAATGCTGAGATAGCGCATGTGCGAGTCGAGAAAGCACAGACCCACCGGTGCTCCCTCAAAGATCGCCTGCATCTGTCCCAGCCGTTGCGTCGGCATTGCTTCCAGCAACGAGGCAGCCGACGTGCCCCAGGCATGCATGATGTCGTTCGGCACTACATGGGGCTTGGCCGAGACGACGTCGGCGAGCGACTGCGGGCCCAGGGCCTTGCCATACAGCCACCCCTGCCCCAGTTCGCAGCCCAGCAGCCGCAGCATGGCCACCTGCTCATCTTCCTCAATCCCTTCAGCCACCGTGGTAAGGCCCAGGCTGTGGCCCAACCCTATGACCGCCCCGACGATCTTCCGGCTCGCGCGCTTCGAGTTCATCGTCGCTACAAAACTCCGGTCGATCTTGATCTTGTCGAAAGGAAAGCTCTGTAAATG
>JAZKBC010000246.1:23745-36975 GCA_040388825.1 Acidobacteriota bacterium
TGTAAATGTCGAAGACTCGAGTATCCGGTCCCGAAGTCGTCCAGGGCCAGCATGCATCCCAGCTCTTTCAACTCATGGGCAATCCGGCTCGCCCGTTCGATGTTGCCCACCAGCGCCGTTTCTGTGATCTCCACAACCAGCCTGTTCAGCGAAAAGCCCGCCTCGTTCGCGCAGTTCAACAGTTGCACCGGAAGGCTCTCGTACTAAATCTGGCTCGGGGTGATGTTGACCGCCAGCGTTAACGGCTCATGGAGAAAGCGAGCAGCTTCAAAGGCTTTGCAAAATACCTGGTGCGTCAGCGTGCCAATCAGCCCACTGGTTTCGGCCATGGCGACGAACGTCTCCGGCGGGATCGGCCCGCGCAGCGGGTGGTTCCACCGCGCGAGGGCCTCAAAACTGCGCACCATACCGGAGTCGAGCTCCACAATAGGCTGGAAATGGGCGACAATCTCGTCATTTTCCAGCGCAGAAACCAGTTCGCGTAGCGGAACGTTCATCGCTTCACCGAGCGGCCTAAAGCCTTGCATATCAACCGCACGGACACGCTACCAGCATCGCGGCTATTTGTCGGCGCGGTAGCCGACGCTCCATTAATTTTATGTTCCAACTCAATACTTTATCTTGGAGATCGCTCCGGTTTCCGGTTCGAAAACTCACTCTGCAACCTTATCCCTCCGGTACACTAAACCCGTGCAGGCGGCTGGATGATCGCTGCCCCGCGTCGCGCAAGCGGTCGCGGGGGGGAGGAAAGTCCGAACTCCGCAGGGCAGTGTGCCGGATAACGTCCGGGATTCGATCGTCAAGGTTCGAAGACGGCAAGTGCAACAGAAAAGAAACCGCCTCAGAAGGATGAGCGACTTCGGTAACCCTCGGGAAATCGAAGCTCCGCCCATGCAAGCCCTCTGCGGTAAGGGTGAAACGGTGGGGTAAGAGCCCACCGCGCAGGCAGTAATGTCGGCGGCACGGTAAACCCCACACGGAGCAAGACCAAATAGGCAGGGATTCGCAGGGCATCTCTTCTGCTGCGAACGCGTACCGGCCCGGTGCGACAAGGTGAAGAGTTAGGATGCGCAAGCATCAGCCGGAACCCGCGGGTAGGTTGCTCGAGCGGCTCAGTAATGTGTCGCCTAGAGGAATGATCGTCTAAAACAGAATTCGGCTTACGGGCCGCCTGCACAAAACCCGCATCAATATTGAGCAAACTATCGTTTCAAGAGACCAGCAATCCCCTCTGGCGCATCCTACTCTTTGAATTAGACTGGAACCCATTATGGCCCGAGCGATTCCCTCCCTCCCGCGGAAGTTCTCCCTCATTTTCCCCGTCTCGCTGCTCTGCGCCTCGATTCTTGCAGGCTGCGGAGTCGGGCCCGTCGCCACTTCGGTGTCTGGCCACATCTCCGTCTCCGGCATCGTCCACGGAGGCCAGCAGCCCGTCACCGGATCCTCCATCATGCTCTTCACCGCGGGAACCGGTGGCAACGGCTCTATCGCCCATTCCATGCTGGTCGCACCTCGCAGCACCAACTCCATCGGCTACTTCGACATCACCAGCGACTACACCTGCACCCATCCCAACGACCAGGTCTACATCGTCTCCGCCGGCGGAGATTCAGGCTCAGGAACACCCAACAACGCGCTCGTCATGATTGACGCCCTCGGCACCTGCAGCAATCTGCTCACCTCCGGCTACTACATCACCATCAACGAGATCACAACCGTCGCCGCCGCGTACGCTCTGGCTCCTTTTATGACCTCCTACGATCACGTTGGCGCCTCTGCCACGAACGCCACCGGCCTCGCTAACGCCTTCCTCAACGCCCATCTGCTCGCCGACCCCGAGTCCGGCCAGATCCCCACACTCGCAGCCAACCAAACCGTAGAGTCCCAGAAGCTGCTGGCCCTCGCCGACGTCATCGCTCCCTGCGTCAACTCCGACGGCACCACCGGCTGCTCCGCTCTCTTCTCCGCTGCCACCCCCAGCGGAGGCAGCGCGCCCACGGACAGCCTTACCGCCGCGCTCAACATCGTCAAGCACCCAGCCAATAACGTCACTGCCGTCTTCAACTGCATCAACGCCAAGGCGCCCTTCGCCACCACGCAAAGAAATCCGCCCAACGACTGGACGATGAGCCTCACCGTTACAGCCCACAGCCTCTTCTCGCCGACTGCGCTATCCATCGACAGCGCCGGCAACGTCTGGGTCGTCGGCCAGAACACCGCCGCCGGTAATGTCTATCCCAACGGCATCATGCATGCCTTCAGCCCTCAGGGAATCCCCTTCAGCTCTACCGGATACGGCATCGGCACGCTCTACGACAGCTTCGGCGTCACCGTAGATCCAAACGGCAATGTCTGGGTCCCCAACTGGGACAACTTCCCCCACAACGGAACCACCGGCAGCCTCTCCATCTTCACAGGATCCAACAACGCCACACCAGGCGCTATCATCTTCGCTTCCATCTTCGACAACTCGCTCGACTATCCCCAGGGCATCGCCGCCGACGCGCTCGGCAACATCTTCATCGGAGACTACGGCAACTCCACCGCCACCATCTATAAAGACAACGCCACCTTCATCTCCGGCGGACTCGCCTTCGGCGCCTCCGCCTTCCCTACCTTTGTCGCAGCCGATGGCTCCGGTGGCTTCTGGATGGCCAACTCCGGTGACAACACCATCACCCACGTCGCTTCCGGCGGCGCCACCTTCCAACCCGCCTGCTGCGCCCAGACCTACGGCGTCGCCGTCGACTCCAGCGGCAACGCATGGACCGCCAACTACGGCAGCAACTCCGTCTCCGAGGTCTCCTCCACCGGAACCATCGTCCTCAACTCCGTCACTGGAGGCGGTGTCGTCTCGCCTTCGGCCGTCACCGTAGACGCAGGCAACAACATCTGGCTCACCAACTACCGCGCCACCCACACCAACGGAACCATCTCCGAGCTCGCCGGCAACAGCAACACCCTTCCGGCAGGCACCGGCATCTCCCCCGTATTCGTCTCCGCGACCGTCCCCGGCGGCTACGGACTCGACGCCAAACTCGTAATCCCCAACGCCATCCGCCCCGACGCCAGCGGCAACCTCTGGATCGCCAACGACGGCGGCAATGACGTGGTCATGTTCTTCGGCCTCGCCACCCCCACTGCCACACCCCTGCTAGGCCTCCCAAAAGCCCCGTAAAGGCAGAGTGTAGAGCGTAGAAAGAAACGAAAGGCCGCCTGCGATGGCGGCCTTCCTCTTTGTTTTCCTCTACGCTCTACACTCTACGCTCTACACTCTGTCTTCAAATCCCCGCATACCAGTCGTACCCCAGCTTCTCCCAGTAGTCCTCTGGCTTCGTATCCATGTACGCGATCACGCCGATCCGTTTCAGCTGCTTGTATCCATACTTGATCGGCATATGCAGCCGCAGCGGTGCTCCATGCTCCGGCCCCAGCGGCTGACCGAAGCTCTCCATCACCAGCAAGCTCTGCGGATGCATCGCCGCCTCCATGTCATACCCGCAGTAGAAGTCCCCATCCGGCGTCTCCATGTACACATACCGTGGCGCATGCCCATTCACCTTCGCCGGAGGATACGCCTCAATCAAATCGCGCAGCCGCACTCCACCCCAGTGCGTCTTCTCGCTCCATCCTTCAATGCACTTGAACTCCGTCACGAACTCCACCTTGGGCAGCTTCTTCAGGTCCTCCATCGTCAACAGCAACCCCGGCGTGCCAATATTCAGCGCACTCGCTGAAGCTCCCGCCTCCGCCGATCCCTGGTGCCTCTTGCCCGTCTCCTCCGCCGCCATCGCATCGAACCGCGCCGCGAGGTCCACATGCGGCCGCCCACCCACCGTGGGCGCAGCCTTCAAATCCCCACCGGCCTTCGCCAGCCCATCGTTACCCTTCGGCGCCGCCTTCAAATCCGGCGGCGCATCAAAAGGACTCGACCCTGTCGCCGCCTTGTATCCGTACTCCCACGCCGTCACATCCTTCGCATACTGCGCATACTTCTCCGCCTGATCCACGCCTGCCAACTGCAGCCGCCAACCATCCGGCTCCAGCTCCCGCATCAGCCCGATCACGCCATTCAGCCGCAGCGGCTTCGCTTCACTCATCGCATACGTTGGAGCCAGCCCGCGAAACCCAAACACCGCGCGATCCACCGCAGCATCCATGCCCAGCGTCTTCCGCAACGAGCCCTGCAACCGATCCACCATCGGCGAATTGTTCACCCACCGCCAAACCCCGTACCCTGCCGCAGCAGCAACGCCTCCCGTCAAGAAACTTCGCCGAGTCCGCCGCGCACTCTCCCTCTTCACCGTCTCCGCATCGCCTTGAAGAATCACCTTCTCGCGCTCACTCATTCCCCACCACCGTTCCTACTCCCTCTTCCCTACTCCCTACTCCCTGCACTTCCACCCCACTCACCATCGACCGAAAGTTGTTCCACCCCGCCAGAATCACCTGCACCACATGCACCAGGAAGAACCCGCAGAACCCCATCGCCAGCCAGAAGTGCAGCCATCGCGCCATTTCATATCCGCCCAGCATCGACGTCAGCCAATGCGCCTGCGTCGGCTTATAGATCGCAAGCCCGGTCAGCAGAGCACCGGCTCCCATGATCACCACAGCCGTATACGCGATCCTTTGCCCTCCGTTGTACTTGCCCTGCGCCGGCAAACCCTGCCTCCGCGCCCACGGCACATGCATGTCATACAACGTCACCATCAGCGCATCACGAAACGAACTCTTCTCCGGCCACAGCACTCTCCACTCACCTGAAACCGCGAGATAGAGCACATACGCCGCACCATTAATCGCGAAGATCCACATCACGAGAAAGTGCCAGCCCAACCCGGTCGTCAACTGATACGGCGCATTCAACCAGTTCCAGAACCAGTCGGGAAACAACCGGAACAAGGTCCAGTGCCCAATCCCAACGCGGTACACCTCATGCGGATGACTGTACGGCGGAATCGAGTCGCCCCAATAAATCAGCAACCCGCTCCAGATCATGATCGACAGCACCGGAAAGTTCACCCAGTGCATCCACCGGATCGCTCGCGGATGCTTCTCCACCAACTGCATCTCGCCTTCGCGTTCGGCCATCAACAGTATCCTCGCCACCAGACTGCACCATCGCTTCTCTCTACGCAAGCACAATTCGTCTGGATGCCACAGACCCACCGATCACTTCTGAAAACTGTCACAACCTCGTGGCATCCGCACCCGCAATCTGCCAATCTCATCGCAGGAGGGCCGCTCATGCCCAACCAGCTCACCACTCCCCGCACCATCGCCATCGTCGTCTCGTCGCTCGGACTCCTCAGCGCCTGCGGCCTCGGCTATCACCCCGCGGTCATTCCACCGCCGCCCCTCAACTTCGTCTCGCTCTCCGCCACCATCCTTAACTTCTCCGCCGAACCCGGAACCTCTGCTCCGCCGCAAACCGTCACACTCACAAACGCCGGGTCGACGACCATCCGCGTTCTGCCACCCGTCATTCCCATCGACGCCAAAGGAGACGTCTTCCAGGCCCAACCCGCCTGCCCAAAACTCCTCGAGCCGAAGGATAGCTGCACCGTCACCATTACCTTTTCCCCCAACCGCCACGGGGTCGTCCGCACCTGGGTCGACATCCCTGTCCCCGATGCCGGCCCCACCATTGTTTCCCTCATCGGAACCAATCCCAATCCACACAAACACTGACTCCCGACTCTCCGCGTCTTCCCACCCGCGCCAACGTCCAACCCGCAGGAGCCAACCCTTTGCGGAGCCTCACCCTCCATCTCGCTCTCGCATTCACCCTCACCGCGCAAGCCCAGCGCCCGTCCTTCACCCTCCAGACCCATCGCATGGACGTTGACGTCGACGGCGCTCCCACCGCCTACGGCCCCGCCTCCAAACACCCGCTCGACAACCTCCACAACGCCCACCTCCAGCGCAACTCACACGGCCCCATCGTCGGCTACCTCACCGACGACGACGACGAACGCATCCCCATCCTCCAGGGCCCGCACGACCCCGCTCCCGGCTTCTACATCTCGCAAACCGCCTTCACCGATCCCCTCCGCCACCGCCCCTCCGACCCCCTCCGCTACGTCGACGCCACCCGCATCAACTACGTCGTCCTCGGTCGCGAAGCCCGCCGCCGCGGCGCTCGCCTCGGAGACTTCGCCGCTGTCTACTCCACGCGCAAACACACCTCCGTCTTCGCCATCGTCGGCGACGACGGCAACCCCTCCGGTGACGAAGGCTCACTCCACCTGCTGCAATCCCTCGGCTATCCCTTCACCGACGGCGAACACGGCTCCGTCACCCACCCGGAAATCCTCATCCGCTTCTTTCCCCATTCCAACCCGCATCACCAATTCTTCCGCACCCAACAATCCCTCGACGAAGCCGCTGCTGCCCTCCACCTAAGCCGCAACTTCTCCCACCATCACTAGCGCCTCTCCTACTCGCTACTCCCTATTCCCTACTCCCTGCCTCTACAACAGCTTCGTCGCAAACGCATGCCACGCCGCCGTATGCCCCAACGGCACCCGCGTCAAATGCACCGCCATCACCAGCACCACACCCGCAACCGTGTACTTGCTCACCCGCCGCAGCGCATACACGTCATAGAACACCACCGTCAGCAGCAACAGCAGCATCACGATATCCTGCGTCGGCGGAATCCGCTGCAGAATCGCCGGATGTTGCCACCGCCCGATCGCCGCATCCATCAGCGCCATCGTGCCAATCGTGATCAGCCGCTTGTGCGCTTCCGGATTCCTCCGCAGCTTCCACGACGCCCCCACCAGCACCGCAAACAAGCCAATCGCCGTCACCGGAATAATGAAGAACGTCACCGAGTCCAGACCCAGCGGAGCCTCTCCGCGTCGCATCGCATCCACCGCCGCCGTCAGCCCCAACCCCACCATCACCACGGCAAGCCCGAACCCGAACAGCCCCAGCTTCATGTGCACTTTCACGTTCTTGGTCGAAACCAGCGCCGTCTGCACGATCAACAGAATCATCCACAACGTGAATGCGGCACCATGAAAGTGGATCAGCTTGTTCGGCAGCGGAGCCGCAACCATCCCGGCCAGAAAGTACGTCCGCGCAAACCCGTACAGCACCATCGCCATCATCACCAGCGGCATCACCGAAAAGAACACCCGGTCCGCTGCACGATTCGGTTTGTACGCGCGCACTACATGAGGTGCAACAGCCACATCAGCCATCGTTCCACTCCTGAACGGAAGTCTCCGCCACGGCCCAGACATCACTTGTTCTATGCCCCACAGTCTACCCCGAACCCTTACGTTCCTCACGTAAATTCCCACCCGAAAATCCCCGCTCCCAACCACCCATCCAGCGCATCCAACCACCCATTGGCATCGTCGGCTTTTTCTACGCTCTACACTCTACGCTCTACGCTCTACGCTCTCCTCACCCCTGCAACAAAGGAGCCACCATGCAATACCGCACTCTCGGCCGCTCCGGCCTCAAAGTCCCCGAGCTCTGCTTCGGCGCCGGCACCTTCGGCGGCGGCAACGAGTTCTTCAAAGCCTGGGGCAACACCCAGACCGAAGAAGCCCGCCACCTCATCGACATCTGCATGCAAGCCGGCTGCAACTTCTTCGACACCGCCGACGTTTACTCCGACGGCCGCAGCGAAGAGGTCCTCGGCCAGGCCATATCGCACCTCCGCCGCGAAGACGTCCTCATCTCCACCAAGGCCACCTTCCGCCAGGGCATTCTCACCGGTCCCAACGATGTCGGCAGCTCCCGCTACCATCTCATCAACGCCCTCGAAGGCTCGCTCAAGCGCCTCAACACTGACTACGTCGACGTCTACCACATGCATGCCTTCGACGCGACCACGCCCGTCGAAGAGACCCTCCGCACCCTCGACAACTTCGTCCAGCAGGGCAAGGTCCGTTACATCGCCTGCTCCAACTTCTCCGGCTGGCACCTCATGAAATCCCTCTCCGTCTCCGAGCGCTATGGCTGGTCCCGCTACGTCGGTCACCAGGTCTACTACTCGCTCATCGGCCGCGACTACGAGTGGGAGCTCATGCCCCTTGCCCTCGATCAAGGCGTCGGCGCCCTCGTCTGGAGCCCGCTCGGCTGGGGCCGCCTCACCGGCAAGATCCGCCGCTCGCAACCCCTCCCCGCCGACAGCCGCCTCAACAACAAGACCGTCGTCGACAACGGCCCTCTTCCCGCCGACGACTATCTCTACAAAGTAGTCGACGCCCTCGACGAAGTCGCCGCAGAAACCTCCCGCACCGTCCCTCAACTCGCCCTCAACTGGCTCCTCTCCCGCCCCACCGTCTCCACGCTCGTCATCGGTGCCCGCAACGAGGAGCAACTCCGCGCCAACCTCGCCGCCGTCGACTTCCGCCTCACACAGGATCAAATCGCCAAACTCGACGCCGCCAGCGAACTCCCACTCGCCTACCCCTACTGGCACCAACGCCAGTTCGAAGACCGCAACCCCCGTCCCGTCTAAGTCCCCCGCCGAAAATCATTTCGGACACAAGCCTCCTCGCCGGTACATACTGTCTGCGTCCCTCAAACCCGCAGACAGTTGCACCGACCCAGGAGAACTCATGCGCCTCACGCACCTCGTCCCCGCCCTGCTTCTCGCCTCCTCTCTCAACCTCTTCGCGCAGCACACGCACCTCGCCACTCCCAGCACCTGGACCCTCAACACCACCGAGTCCAAATTCGGTGGCGGCCCCGCTACCAAAAGCGAGCACTTCGTCATGTTTGTCGACACCGACAAGTGGGCGAAGTACACCGACGTCATGGTCGACTCCGATGGCAAAACCTGGAAGTCCTCCTGGAGCGCCCCCGCCGACAACAAACCCCACCCCATCACCGGCATGCCCGGCAGCACCTTCCAGACCGACCCCGCCACCGACGTCAGCATCTACAAGATGCCCGGCGAAGTCACTCTGACATGCCACTTCTCCCTCTCGCCTGACAAAAAGAAGTTTCTCCAGAAGTGCGTCGCCGAAACCGCCAAGGGCCAGAAGTGGGACCAGTACCTCGTCTACGACCGCACCAAATAACCCGTTCCACAAACAAAGCGGCGGCCGCATCTGTGTTCTTCACTAACAACTAAGAACTAACAACTCGTTCCTCTACTTTTTCTCCGGTGCCGCAGCCTTCTTCACCGGCGCCGCCATTTTCTTCGGCGCCCAGAACTCCGGCTCCGCCTTCACCCACTCCTCCATCGGAATACTCATCGACGGACTGATGTGGAACAGGTTATTTTGCTCGCTCTCAATGCACGCTGCTTCCAACGCGGACATCTTCTTCATCGTATCCGCGCCAACCGCCGCCGCGAACGGTCCATAGGATGCCCACTCCGCGTCCGCATCCTTCAGACTCGTCAGCATCGTCACCGCAATAAACGAGTTGCTGTTGGTGCCGTACACCTGCTGAAACGTCTCCCAGTGCGCTCCCGGAATCTTCTTGAACCCGGCCACGTACATCTTCACCAGCTCGTCCCATTCATGCATGTGGCCCGGCTTCACCATGAACTGCTCAATCTCCATATAGCGCGCACCATGCAGCCCAGGATCATTCAGGCTCAAATCGTCGCGCCGCATCCAAACGCTGGAATCCGTCGCCGACAGCATGTCGCCATCACTCACCATCGCGTGATCCAGCGAGGCATTCAGGCCCGGCATCTTGTCCGTCGCCTTCATCTCGCTCTCAAACGACGCCAGCGTATCGTACCCGCTGAAGAACAGCGCCCGATCGGGTCCCGTCATCGATGTCATCGCCAGGTAGTGAAACGGCGCCTTGCCGGCCTTCGCCGCCGCCACAAACGCACTCTCACTCTTTGCGTGTAAGCCACCCTTGCCCGGCTTCGTAAACTCCCGATTGATCACCAACACCGGCGGCGGTCCCATCACGTTATGGTCCTGAGCAAAGGCCGCGGGAGTCGCAACCGAAAAGAGACAACAAGCCGTAACCGCTGCAACGCAGCACACATTCTTCATCGCATTCATTTTGAGTACCGTCCTCATTCAGCAAGATGCGGCCGCGGAATTCACCATCGCCGCAGAGTGGCAGACATCTCTGCCTCACCTAGCCGCAAATGCAGTGCCCCACAACCGGAGTTTCATGGAATCGGGCCCAACCGAACCGCAGGCTCGCAACGGGTAAACACCGGCGCCAATCTCAATCGAGCCACACGGAGTATGAGGATTCTCCACCGCCGCCTCCACCGTGTCAACACTCTGCAACACGACACATCGCGCCATCCAGCAACGAATCAACCACGATCCCACGCAAACAAACAGGGCGAAGCCTCACGCTCCGCCCTGCTGCTCCCTCTCCATCTTTCGCGCAAACTTCAGGCAGCCCGCGCATGCGCACTATATTCACTCACCGCATCCACAATCGCTTTGCTGAACGCCGCAATGTCATCCGGCTTCCGGCTCGTGATCATGTTCCCATCCACAACCACTTCCTTATCCACCCACTTTGCTCCCGCATTCTTCAGGTCCGTGCTCACCGAAGGCCACGACGTCATCGTCCGCCCTTTTACAACACCAGCCTCAATCAACGTCCACGGCCCATGACAGATCGCCGCCACCGGCTTGCCGCTCTCCGCAAACTGTTTCACAAACGCCACCACGTCCTTATCCATACGCAGCTTGTCCGGATTCATCACACCTCCCGGCAGCACCAATGCATCGAACGCATCCGGCCGCGCTTCCTTCACCACGCCATCCACACGTACGCTCAATCCCCAGTCCGTGTGGTCCCATCCCTTGATCTCACCCATCTTCAACGACAGCACCATCACCCGCGCTCCCGCCTTCTCCAGGTTCGCCTTCGGTTCCAGCAACTCCGACTGCTCAAAACCATCCGTCGCAATCATCGCAATCTTCCGTCCATCCAGTGCTCTGCTCATCACATCTCCTCGGGCCCGATTGTTTTCCAAAGCCACCTCGCCGCAGGTAGCGGCACTCCGTAAGATGCCATCCACCCTCGCCGCGTGGCCGCTCCTCCCCACATCAGCGCATCCTCTACCATCAAAGATGCATGCAACCCCGCATCGGCACCGCCGGATGGACGCTCCCCAAGCAACACACCCACCACTTCCCCGAACCCATCAGCCCCACCGGCGAAAAGCTCTCGCATCTCCAGCGCAACTCCGCGCGCTTCAACTGCGTCGAGATCAACTCCAGCTTCCACCGCCCGCACATGCTCAAAACCTGGCAGCGCTGGGCGGAATCCACACCGACAGATTTCCGGTTCGCCGTTAAGATCCCCAAGACCATCACCCACCAGGCCAAACTCATCAACACCGGTGCCCTCCTCCAAACCTTCCTCGACGAAGTCCGCGGCCTCGGTGAAAAGCTCGGCCCCCTCCTCGTCCAGCTCCCACCCAAACTAGCCTTCGACGAAGGCCTCGCCCACGAGTTCCTCACCACCCTCCGCGAGCTCTACCCCACCGATGGCCCCACCAACCAAGTTGTCTTCGAACCTCGCCACGCCTCCTGGTTCACCGCCCCCGTCTCTCGCCTCCTCCGCGACTTCGAAGTAGCCCGCGCCGCCGCTGATCCCCCCAAGGGTTCCCCACTCGCCGCCCAACCTGCCGGCTCTCCACATCTCCGCTACTTCCGCCTCCACGGCTCCCCGCGCACCTACTACTCCGACTACACCAGCGCTTTCCTCAAAACCTTCGCCAAAACCATCCAGACCAACCCCCGCCACGCCGAAACCTGGATCATCTTCGACAACACCGCACTAGGCCACGCCACCCCCAACGCCCTGACCCTCCAAACCCTCCTCACCACCCCCACCAAAACAAAAAGGCCACGCTAATCAGCGCAGCCCGTCTTTGCTACTCCCTACTCCCTATTCCCTACTCCCTACTCCCTGCCTTTAATGCCCGCCCTGCGCCCCCTTCGGCGGCCGCGGAATAAAGAACAGCAGAGGAATCATGCAGGCGCAAAAGATCGTCAAGTCGCGAATGATGTCCACATACGCCAGCGTCGACGCCTGCCGATGCATCTGGTTGTAGAAGAACGCCTGTGCCTGATGAATCGCTCCATGCGATGCTCCGCCCATCGGCCCGCCGGGCGTCCCTGTCCCATTGCCCGGCTTGAATATCCCCGCCATCTTCCCCACCTGCGCATTGAACCCCGGATTGCCCGACTGCAGATTCCGCGTCATCGTGCTTTCATGCGCCGCAATCTTCCGCGTCAGCATCGTCGCCATGAACGCCGTCCCGCACGATCCCCCGATATTTCTCGCCAGGTTCGTCAACCCAGAAACATCATTGTTCTCACTCTGCTTCACACCCACGTAAGCAATCGTGTTGATCGGGATAAACAAAAACGCCAGCCCCGACGCCTGGAAAATCCGCATGAACACCAGTTGCCCATAGCTCAACTGCAGATTCAGCTGCGCCATGTACATCAGCGACGCCGTCAGCATAAAGAACCCATACCCAATCAGCTTCCGCGGATCGATCTTCCCCGATAGAAATCCCACCACCGGCATCATCGCCATCATCATGAACCCGGCCGGCGACAGCACCAGCCCCGCCAGCTCAGCCGTATAACCCAGCAGCGTCTGCACAAACTGCGGAATCAAAATCGTCGTTCCATACAGCGCAAAGCCCAGCACAAACATCAGCATGAAGCTGATCGCAAACTGCCTCCGCTTGAACAGCGTCAAATTCAGAATCGGCCGCTTGCCTTCGCGCAGCTCCTTCAACTCCCACCAGATCATCGACACGAACGCGACCACCATCGTCACGATAAAAAACGTGATCAGCTTCGATCCGAACCAGTCATCCTCCTGGCCTTTATCCAGTACAAATTCCAGCGACCCAAACGTCAGCCCCAGCAGCGCGAATCCGATGAAGTCCAGCTTGATGCCTTCCTTCTGCGTCTTCTTCACCTGCTCCTTCACATACGGCGGATCCTCAACAATCCTCGACACCAGGAACAAGCTCAAAATGCAGATCGGCACGTTCAGATAAAAGATCCATCGCCAATCGAAATTGTCGGTAATGTACCCACCCAGCGTAGGCCCGATCGCCGGCGCGCAAACCACCGCCAACCCATACATCGCAAACGCCTGCCCCCGCTTCTCCGGCGGAAACGTATCCGCCAGAATCGCCTGCTCACTCGGAGCCAGCCCACCTCCGCCCACACCCTGCAGTACGCGACAGAACACCAGCAGCGGAAGCGTAGGCGCCAGCCCGCACAGCGCGCT
>JAZKBC010000246.1:36985-38973 GCA_040388825.1 Acidobacteriota bacterium
CGCTAGAAATCCCGAACAGCGCCACGCAGATCATGTAAAACTTCTTCCGCCCGATGAACGTCGTCAGGTAAGCGCCCGCCGGAAGCACAATCGCATTCGCAACCAGGTACGCGGTCAGCACCCACGTAGCTTCATCCTGCGTCGCACCCAACCCGCCCGCAATATGCGGCAGCGACACGTTCGCAATGGAGCTATCCAGCACCTCCATGAACGTCGCCAGCGTCACCGTCATGGCCACAATCCACGGATTGATCTTCGGACGCCACGGCACATCCGCTAAAACCGGGGCCTTGGGTGGAGACAATTCAACTGCGGTTGCGGCTGCCATGAAGTCTTTAACTAGACTCCCCTACCCCCGCCGCGGATGCACTATTTTCCCGCCGCATCCCGTTCCGCCCTCTCCCACGGCTGCAGAATCTTCACACTCGCCATCCCCGCCGCCGTAGCCGCCTCAATCCCCATCTCCGTATCCTCAAACACCAGGCAGTCCCCCGGCGCCACGCCCAGCTTCCGCGCCGCCATCAAAAACGGCTCCGGATCCGGCTTCCCCCGCGCATAATCCCCCGCACAAACCAGCACATCGAACTTCTCCAAAATCCCCAGCGTCTCCAGCGACCGCGTCACCGACTCCCGCGTACTCCCCGACACCACCGCCATGGGAATCCGCCCATGCCCCTCCAGCACATGCTCCAGCACCTCCGGAACCGCCTTCAGCTCCCCCACCAGCTCCATATACATCGCTTCCTTCTGCCGATGAACGTCATCCACCGGCATCTCCAACCCCTGCTGCCGGTTCAGCGTCGCCAGGATATCCGTTACCGGCATCCCTCCCCACTCATAAAACGTCCGCTCCGGAAAATCGCATCCCCACTCCCCCAGAATCTTCTTCCACGCCACATAATGGATCGGCATCGAGTCCGCAATCGTCCCATCGCAATCAAACAGGTAAGCCTTGAAAGCCCCTTCGGGCAGCCGCAAAGTCATAGCTCCATCATCTCATTCCAATCCCAGTGCTACCCTTGCCTTTAGCACTCAAGGACCACCATGAACGCCGACCTCGAAAACCTAATCCTCCTCCAGGCCCTCGACATCGACCTCAAGCGCCTCCGCGCCGAGCTCGCCGACGCCCCCGTCCGCGTCCTCGCCGCCCAGACCGCCCGCGCCAAGGCCGAAGTCGCTCTCAACGCCGCCAAGACCGCCCTCTCCAAGGAGCAGGTCCTCCGCAACTCCCAGCAGACCGACACTGCCACCCACCGCGGCAAGATCGCCCGCCTCAACAAGCAGCTCGAGTCCGCCACCTCCGCCGCCCAGATCACCGCCCTCGAGCACGAAGTCCAGTTCGCCCAGGCCGCCATCTCCAAGCTCGAAGACGAGGAGCTCGAATCCCTCGAACGCACCGACCAGCAGGAAGCCGCCCGCGCCGCCTCCACGGACCTCCTCGCCCTCACCACCTCCGCCCTCGAAGCCCAGCGCGCCAAAGCCGCCGCCCTCACCACCACCAACACCGCAATGATCGCCGAGCTAGAAGCCGAGCGCGCGACTCTCCGAACATCCATCGCTTCGACAGAAGACGGCGACCGCGCCCTCTCCAACTACGACCGCATCGCCAAGGGCAAAGGCACGGCCATCTCGGAGGCCGTCAACCACAAGTGCACCGCCTGCCAGATGATGGTCCGCCCCCAGCGCTGGAACGACCTCACCGACCGCGACCCCAACGGCGAGTTCGCCAACAGCATCTTCAACTGCGAAACTTGCGGCCGCATGCTCTTCTACGACCCCCGCCAGGACGCCCCCACCCCCTGGCCTGCAGGCGACCGCCTCAAAGCCGCTCTGCATCCCTAGCAAAAACGCACACCCGTCGTGACTCGTCACGACGGGTGGGATATCAAACGCGTGCGCCGCTTCCAGGCCCACGCAGATGAAACGCGTTTAGAACAGCACCTTCAAAGCGAGCTGCACCTCTCTGCCTGTTCCGCTCGACGCAATAA
>JAZKBC010000247.1:0-3702 GCA_040388825.1 Acidobacteriota bacterium
TCAAACTGACGACAGTTTTGACTGCACCTTTGCCGATAGCC
The DNA here is from genome assembly GCA_040388825.1 of Acidobacteriota bacterium. Lineage (GTDB taxonomy): Bacteria > Acidobacteriota > Terriglobia > Terriglobales > Acidobacteriaceae > Granulicella. The sequence goes on from JAZKBC010000247.1 coordinate 42, forward strand.
TGGAAAAATCCGTATTTGATCGTACCCACTCTGTCCATCGAAATTCCAATGAGTGCTTCCCCGCCGTCTTCGATCGGACGCGCAATAAGCGTAACTTGAGAAGCTTCGCCTTTTCGCAAGATGGAAAGCTGTACGGGCGTCGTACCTGCTTCGACAACGGCAGTTTTCAGTTGCAGGAGATCGGCGTGTCGATCGTCGGCGCGGTCCCGATCGGCGACACGGACATCTTCGTCACGTCCATCTCCGGCCAGCTCAACGGAGGCCGCCAGCCCATCATCGGCGCACACATCTTCGTCTTCGCGGCCGGAACCACAGCCGACGCTGGCCCCGGCATCGCTGCCTCCGCCAGCAATAAGTCCACCTCGCTGCTCACCAACTCCAGCGCCGCAGGCTTCCCCACCACGCAGGATCTCACCGGCTCGGCGCTCACCAACCCCACCTACGGCGACTACTACGTCACCACCAACGCCTTTGGCCAGTTCTCCCTCGGCGGTGAGTACACCTGCACCCAGGGCACGCAGGTTTACCTCTACGCCCTTGGCGGCGATACCGGCGCGGGCACCAACAACTCCGCCGCCGGCCTGCTCGGCGTGCTCGGCCAGTGCCCAGCGTCAGGAACCATGGCCACTCTCACGCCGACGGTCGTTATGAACGAGGTCTCCACCATCGCCGCCGCTTACGCTCTCTCCGGCTACGCCACCGACGCCACCCACGTCTCCAGCAAGGGTTCCACGCTCGCTCTCACCGGCATTGCCAACTCCTTTGCCAACGCCGCCATGCTTTACGACATCTCCGGCGCCACCAACAACGGTACCGCCAACATCTTCCTCCCGGGCAACACCGGCAACAGCGTAGTCGCGTACAAGGGCATCAACTCCCTCGCCAACTCGCTCGCCGCCTGCGTCAACTCGTCAGGCTCCACCTCCACGCAGTGCACCACGAGCCTCTTCAACGCAGTCAAGAGCACCGGCTCCACTGGCAACGTGGCCACCGACACCGCTACCGAGGCCATCTACATCGCCCACAACCCGGGAACCTCCGTCGGCACCATCTACAACAACGCATCCGGGATCGGCACGCCTTTCCTGCCTGCCCTCTCTTCGGCTCCTAACGACTGGACCATCGGCGTCAGCATCTACAACAGCGGCCTCACCAGCCCCACCAGCATCTTTATCGACAGCAAGGGCAACGCGTTCGCTTCCGGCCAGAAGGTCGCGGGCTTCACGCCGCAGGGCGCTCCACTCGCCGCCAGCAACTTCGGTCCCAATACCAATGCCAACGGCGTCCGCGCCGCCGTCGACAACGCTGGCTATATCTGGGTCAGCGAATACTCCGGCAGCACGCTCTCCCAGTACTGGGGCGCGAACGCCGTTTCCCCCACCACTCCAGGCACTCTCGTTGCCACGTACACCAGCGGCGGCCTCAACGGCCCGCTCTGGGTTTCAGTCGACTCGGCTGGCAACATCTGGGTCGCCAACTACGGCAGCAATAACAGCCTGTCCGTCTTCTACGGCTCGAACGCCCCTTCCCCGCACAACCCCGGCGATCCCGTCACCCCCTCCGGCTACACCGGCGGAGGCGTCTCCGGCGCTCGCGCTGTCCTGCAGGACTTCACCGGAAATGCCTGGGCCGGCAGCCTCAACGGCCTCTCCCAGTTCTGTACCACCAACTCCGGTTGCACCTTCGGTTCTCCGCTCACCGGTTCCGCAGTCGCTTCCTCCACCATCAGCGCCTTCAGTCCGCTGGCGAGCGATGCCGCCGGCAACGTCTGGGGCCCCAGCGCTTCCAGCCTCACCGCCATCGTCAGTCTCTACGGCTTCAGCGCGGTCACACCTCATACGCCCGGCGCCACGGTCGGCTCCTACACCGGCGGCGGACTCAACGACCCCCTCGGCTTCGCCGTCGACGGCTCAGGCAACGTCTGGGTCATTAACTTCAACAAATCCCAGGCGCAGAACGGCGACCAGAGCTGCGTCGCCGAGTTCGCCAACTCTGGCGCAGCGATCAGCCCATCCACCGGATACATGTCCAGCAATCCTGAGCTCAACTCCACCAGCTTCTCCGGGCCCAGCATCACCGGCGGCTCAGGCATCGCCGTGGACGGCTCAGGCAACGTCTGGATTGGCAACAGCCTCGACGGCAACCTCGAAATCCTCATTGGAGCCGCCACCCCGGTCGCCACTCCCATCAGCGCCAACCTTTCCGCCCCCTACGGCACGGCCAACGTCAACCGCCCATAACCCCAATCCCCGCTTCATCGTTTGCCGATCAAAGCCCCGCCACCCGCGGGGCTTTCGGCTTCCCGAATCTTTTTAACCCCGGCTGCCGTCTAAATAAGTGCTACACTATGTTTCGCTGGAGACGTGCGCCTTCGAGCTGCTTAAGCCTTCCCTGACCTGGCCTTCCAGATGTCAAATGTAGCTTTCGCCTGCGCCCGCGGCCTTGACCGCAACCTTCGTCCCAGCGAACCCCGACTTAACCCAGGGAGTCCTTCGCGCAAGATCGTAAATGCGCCTCTCTCCCGGCAAAATTTTTAGCGCTCGCCGCCGTGCGAGTGCACTTAGGAGCGCCCCACCGTGGCAGAAGAACTCGACAAGTACGAAGAAGACGTAGACCGCATCATCGATACCGGCAAAGAGAAGGGTTACCTCACCTACGGCGAGGTCAACGATCTGCTCCCCGGCGACATCACCTCGCCCGACGAACTTGATGACCTGATGACCACTATCAACACCCAGGGCATCGACGTTCTCGCCGAAGGCCGCCGCGGAGCCTCCGCCGGCGATGAGCACGACAACGAGAGCGGCGAAGAGTCCGACGACGTCGAACTCGACCTCTCGCCCGGCACCCTCGAAAAGACCAACGACCCCGTCCGCATGTACCTCCGCGAGATGGGTACCGTTCCCCTGCTCACCCGCGAGGGCGAAGTCGAAATCGCCAAGCGCATCGAGCGCGGCCAGATGCGCGTCATGAAGGCTGTCTCGCGCTCGCCCATCGTCATCCGCGAAATCACCGGCCTCGGCGAAGACCTCAAGCGCGGCGTCCGCAATATCAAGGAAGTCGTCACCTTCGACGAAGAAGAGCTCACCGAAGACATCCTCGCTACCCGCGTGAAGGCCACCGTCGCCCGCATTGACGAGCTCGTCAAGCATCAGAAGAAGGCCGCCGACTACGACGCCAAGGCCAACGAGCCCCAGGGCAAGGACGCCAAGGCCAAGCAGAAGTTCCAGCGCAAGAACCGCTGGCTCATGGGCCGCGAGCACGTTTACATCTCCCGCATCGTCCGCGAGCTCAAGTACACCAACGGCGAAAAGAAGCGCCTGCTCGACAAGGTCAACAAGACCGTCGACTCCATGCGCACGCTCGAGCGCCAGATCCGCTCGCTCGAAAACAAGCATGAGGCCTCCCGCTCCGAAGAGCTCAAGAAGGAGTACCGCCGCCAGCAGAAGAACTGCCGCATCGACCTCGAGCGCATCGAGCAGGACTCGGGCATCCCTCTCGAAGACCTCAAGCGCACGCAGCGCGAGATCATTCAGGGCGACATGGACGCCGAGAAGGCCAAGCGCGAGCTCATCGAAGCCAACCTTCGCCTCGTCGTTTCCATCGCCAAGAAGTACACCAACCGCGGCCTGCAGTTCCTCGACCTCATCCAGGAAGGCAA
>JAZKBC010000248.1:0-800 GCA_040388825.1 Acidobacteriota bacterium
TGTTGTCGAGCAGCGCCTCGCCTCCGCCGGCCGCATCTACACCTACGGCGAACAGGATCGCCTCGCCGTCGCGCTCCTCTGCATCATCACACGTGATGACTTCCAGTTAGCCGCCTACCAGAGTTGGCTCCAATCCCTGCAGCAGGACAGCGCTGTCTGGCAGAAATCACCGCCTGACCCCGTCCAACTCGCGCTCTTTGAAAATCACACCTATCTGCTGGAAGCCCTGCTCGCCCGCATGCCAATCCAGACGCCGCTCTCGCCCGCCGCCACCCAGGCGCGCGATGCCGCCCGCGCCCTCCTGCGAAAGAGGTAGCGCCTTCCGGGCATCGGAAACGGTACTATTACGCGGAAGCCTGCGCGCCGGAAAGGAATCAAGACCATGAGAGCGATCTTGTTCGCAACACTCACTGTGGCATATGCGGCGGCAGCCGTCGCCCAGGCCGTGGCTCCCGCCGCGCCTTCCATCACCACCACGCCCGCTCTCAACCACGCCGTCATCGTCGCCATCGCGGGAAGCACACCCGGCGCAACCCTCTACTACACCACCGATGGCGCAACCCCCACCGCGCAATCCACGCGCTACCTCGCACCCTTCCTCGTCGCTTCCGACCTCACCGTCAAGGCAGTCGCCGTCGCGGACGGCAAGCCCGGCGAGGTGAGCACAGAAAAATTTGCTCCAGCCATTCCTCCTGGCACCCTGGTGTGGAGCGACGAATTCAACGACGCTGCCGATCACGGCGCCCGTCCGAATCCCGCCACCTGGACCTACGACAGCGGCCACTCCGGCTTCGGCAATC
>JAZKBC010000248.1:810-2121 GCA_040388825.1 Acidobacteriota bacterium
CCAATGCCTTCGTCGCATCCGACGGCTACCTCCACATCGTCGCGCTCCAGCCCACGCCCGGCGTCTACTCCTCTGCCCGCCTCAAGAGCGAAGGTCTCTTCAGCGCCGCCCCGGGAACCAGCAGCATTCGCATCGAAGCTCACATGAAACTCCCCGAAGGGCAGGGAACCTGGCCCGCCTTCTGGACCCTCGGCAACAACATCACCATCGACAAGTGGCCCGCATGTGGTGAGCAGGACATCATGGAGCACATCAACGCACCCAAACCTGACTGGATCGCCGGCTCGCTCCACGGCACTAACGGCGATACCACCGCGCACTACAGCGACTCGCCCGAGCGCGCATTCTCCGCCGCCGACTGGCACACCTACGGCATCATCTGGACCAAAGGCAAAATCAGCTTCTACGTCGACTCGCCCTTCAACATCTACGCCACCAACACCCCGGCCGACTTCTCCCGCCCCGGCGCCGTCTGGCCCTTCGACAACGGAAATAGCGTCTACCTCCTGCTCAACCTCGCCATAGGCGGCGACTGGCCCAAAGCCCCCGACGCCACCACAAAATTCCCCGCAGAAATGCTCGTCGATTACGTCCGCATCTACACCAATTAGGCTGATTCATCGCTTCACTGCGAAGAAGTAATGATTGTCTCCCTCGTCCACGCGTCCGGACGAGACCTGCAACCCCAATTCACGCAGCAGCCGCTCATACACCTCCGCGCCCAGCGAGCGCGACTCCTGCTTTGTCAACACATCTGTCCAGCTGCACGCATCGCGCGGTGCCGTGAACAAGAAACGCCCACCCGGCTTGAGCGCATGTGCAACTTTGGCAAGCACAATTCGCTGTGCATCCTCCGTCAGTAGGAAAATTAGCCCCACGGCAACCACTCCATCGAAGGTGCGATCGAAGTACGTGGATGCCTCCGCTGCCGCGCATTCCGCTTGTGCAGCAGGGAAGCGTTCACGAAAAGCGCGAAGCAGTGTCGGCGAAGCATCCACACCATAGAGCGCCAGGCCCGCATCCATCAACACCTGCGAAATCACGCCATCGCCGCATCCCAGCTCCAGCACCGCTTCCCCGGGCGAGAGCTCCCGCGCCCACTCCCGCGCAATGCCCTGCCCAATACGCGGATGCCGCCAGCGCAGGAAGGTTTCCGCATGCTCCTCATATCCATTCGATCTGTCGGTCATCCCAGCATCATACGAAGCCGAAGATGTGGGAGCCGGGTCGCCCACAACACCAAGCATGAGCGACAACGAAACGAACCCCACCACGCGAGCCGCCGGCGCGTCTGCCTGGATGGCAAATCCT
>JAZKBC010000249.1:0-2153 GCA_040388825.1 Acidobacteriota bacterium
CAGAGGTCCTTCGCTCCGCTCAGGATGAGGGGGTTCTTGGCGGCGGCGGTGGGATTCGTGCTGCGGTCGGGGACTCGGGTGTCGGGTTTGGCGTTGCAGAGGCGGGAGCCGTAGAGGTGGTAGGAGACGTCGTAGGAGCCGGAGCGGGCTTCGCGGACGCCGGGACCTATCTGGGACTTCTGGAGGCCGAGGCCGAGGCGGGCGAACTGGACGTAGGTGAGCTGGGTGTCCGGGGATTGTTTCGCCAGCGAGGGCGGGAGGTCTTTAGGATTGGCGGCAGCGATGGTGAGGAGTGGGTCGGGGGTGCCTTCGTGGATGACGATGTCGGCGGTGGGTGCGGTGGATGAAGATTCGTGAGTGATGTAATTGGTGAACTTGGCGGGGACGTACTGGTTGGTGGCGTAGTCGAAGAGGCCCTGTGGGGTGACGGCACCGAAGGGAGCTCGGGCGTACATCTTGAGGGGTTGCCAGGGGAGGATGCCTTCCCTGGTGAGTTCGGGGAAGACGTTGGGTTCGCCGGCGGCGACGAAGGCTTCCTGGGCGATCTGGCCGGAGACCTGGTGCTGTCCGTGGCCGTCGGTGGGTTCGCCGATGAAGGTGGCGGTGATGACGAGAGGGCGGAAGATGCGAATGGCGCGGACGGCGTCGTAGAGGACGCGGTCGTGGGTCCACTTGGCGAAGGCTTCGGACTTGGTTTTGGAGAAGCCGAAGTCGACTTCGGTGCCGAACATCTGGGTGACGCCGGTGTAGCGGTCGTTGGCGAGGAGCTCCTGGGTGCGGAGAAGGCCGAGGGCATCTTCGAAGTCTCCGGTCATGGCGTTTTGGCCGCCTTCGCCGCGGGTGAGGGAGAGGTCGGCGACGCGGGCGCCGAGGCCGCGGGCGTTGAGGGTGAGCATGCCGCCGTCTTCGTCGTCGGGGTGCGCGACGATGTTGAGGATGGAGGCGCGGGTCTGGAGCTTGCGGAGGAGCTGTTGCAGGCCGAGGGTGCCCTGGTCGACGGGGAGCTCGTAGCCGGTGACGGGGGAGGGGCGGGTGCCGGCGAGGTTGGCGGGGTCGGGAAAGGTGGCCGTTTGCGCGGTGAGGGGCGCGGCGAGGCTGAGAGCCAGGACGAAGGCGGCGGCTTGCTTCATGGGATTTAGAGTCTCACACGATGCTGGAAGGTGCAGGCGATTTGTCGGCGGTGAGGGCGTGGGGTGGCTAGACTGGAGAGCGTGAGTGAGAACGAGAGCTCGGGGCTGGAGCGGACGCTGACCCTGCGGGGAGCGGTGACGCTGAACTTGCTGGACATGATTGGCGTGGGGCCGTTCATTACGCTGCCGCTGCTGCTGGGAGCGATGGGCGGACCGCAGGCGATGCTGGGGTGGTTCCTGGGGGCGGGGCTGGCGGTTTGCGATGGCTTGGTGTGGGCGGAGCTGGGGGCGGCGATGCCGGAGGCTGGCGGGACTTATGCGTATCTGCGGGAGATGTTTGGCGGCAAGGTGGGGCGGTGGCTTAGCTTTCTGTTCGTGTTTCAGCTTTGTTTGTCGGCTCCGCTGAGCGTGGCGAGCGGATGCATTGGGCTGGGGCAGTATGCGACGTTTTTGTCGCCGGGGATGCAGGGTGGAGGGAAGAGCTGGACGGCGCACTTGCTGGGGTACAGCGTGGGGGTTGGCGCGGGGCCGGTGGTTTGGGTGGCGCTGGCGGCGGTGGCGTTGGCGGTGGTGTTGCTGTATCGGAGTTTGAAGGAGGTAAAGTGGCTGGCGGTGGGGATGCTGGTGGTGGTGCTGGTGACGATTGCTTGGGCGATTGGGACGGGCGTGGTGTTTGGGCATTGGGCGCGGGTGGTGGCTTATCCGGCGGGAGCCTGGCGGTTAGATCGCGGATTTTTTGTGGGGCTGGGGTCGGCGATGTTGATTGCGACGTATGACTATTGGGGGTATTACAACGTTACGTTTCTGGGTGGAGAGGCGAAGGACCCGGGACGGACTATTCCGCGGGCGGTGCTGATCTCGATTGCGATTGTGGGTGTGTTGTATGTGGGGTTGAATGCGAGCGTGCTGGCGGTGATGGGGTCGCCGGCGATTTTGAGCGCACAGAATGTTGAGGCGCGGAGGGCGCTGCTGTCGACGGTGATGCAGACGGCGTATGCGCCGGTGTTTGGGGAGCATGCGGGG
>JAZKBC010000250.1:0-8770 GCA_040388825.1 Acidobacteriota bacterium
CGAGTGGGCATCGCGGGTGAGTCTATGGTAGCCGGAGGGGGCTTCCGGCGCGGGTTTTTGAGGTGTATCGTTTGGCTATGAAGGTGACTGTCGAGATTCCGGATGAGACGGCGAAGCTGCTTGGGTTGACCGAGGAGAATGCGGCGCGGATGCTGCTGGAAGATGCGGTGGTGGAAGCGTATCGCGCGGACAAGATCGGGACGCGGTTGTTGCGGGAGATTCTTGGGCTTTCGTGGCACGAGAAGGAAGCCTTGCTGTTGAAGCACAAGGTGTTTTACGAGATCACACCGGAAGAGATTGAACGGGATGCCGAAAATTCGCGGAGAGCGCGTGAGGCCAATGCTGCTCGAAAGACTGCAGCGTGATTGTTGTTTCCGACACGACACCGCTGAATTATTTGATTCGACTCGGGCTAATCGGTTTGCTCGAGGAGTTTTACGGTGCCGTCTACATACCCACGGCGGTTCTGGCCGAGTTGCAACACGCTCGGACGCCGGACTCCGTGCGATCCTGGGCGCAGAATCCGCCGGCATGGCTCGTAATCCGTACTGTTTCGAGCGAATTGCCGGAACTTGCAGATCTTGATCTAGGCGAGCGAAAGGCTTTGAGTCTTGCAGTGCAGTTGCAGGCTGGACTGCTGCTGGCCGACGATCTTGAGGCGCGGCAGGCCGCGTCGCGCCTAGGGCTGGCGCTCACCGGGACGTTGGGCGTTATCCGTGATGCGACGGAGGCGGGACGGTTGAATTTTGATGAGACGATTGCCGACCTGCAGCAATTGGGATTTCGAGTTTCACCAACGGCGATTGAAAGTGCGCGACCGCAAAAGCGTTAACACGCTCGACAGGTTGCGGACTGGGTGGAGCTGATCGTGAGCTAGAGTTCGAGGCGGGAGTCGTCGATGGCGAGGCGGACGTTGCCGTCGGATTTCTGGAGGCGGCGGACGGCTTCCATTTTGTCTACGTTGGCCTTGAGCATGACGACCGCGATGGGGATGCTCTTGCCGGCGGATTTGATGGTGCGGATGGCGGTGTCGCGGTCGATGTCGCAGACCTTCATGAGCACGCGAATGCCGCGCTCGACGAGCTTGGCGTTCTTCATGTGCACGTTGACCATGAGGTTGTCGTAGACGTAGCCGAGGCGCGTCATGGCGCCGGTGGTGATCATGTTGAGGATCATCTTCTGGGCGGTGGAGGACTTCATGCGGGTGGAGCCGGAGATGATCTCGGGGCCGACTTCGGCGCAGATGGTGATGTCGGCTACCTGGGAGAGGTCGGAGTCGGGGTTGCAGGTGATGGCGGCGGTTTTGGCTCCGCGGCTGCGGGCGTACTCGGTTGCGCCGACGACGTAGGGTGTGCGGCCGGAGGCGGAGACGCCGATGATGATGTCTTTGCGGGTGGGGCGGCGGCGGGCGATGTCGCGCTGGCCTAGTTCGGGGGAGTCTTCGTTGACGTCGGAGGCGGAGGCGAGGGCCTTGGGGCCGCCGGCCATGATGTATTGGACCTGCTGGGGAGCGGTGGAAAAGGTCGGAGGGCACTCGGAGGCGTCGAGGGCGGAGATGCGGCCGGAGGATCCGGCGCCGACGTAGATGAGGCGGCCACCGTCACGGAGGGAGCGGGCGACGGTGTCGATGACCATGGCGATTTCGGGGAGAGCCTTCTTGACGGCGGCGGCGACCTTGCCGTCTTCGTGATTGATGATGCGGGCGATATCAATGGCGGACTTGGTGTCCAGCCCGACCGAGGCCTCGTTCAACCTTTCGGTTGGAAGGGTCTGGAGATCGGACGCCGGGCGAGCAACGGTGTTGTCGAGCGGGGTCGGAGAAGACATAGTGAGCGTGGCCATGACGTTGATGCGTGACTCCATACTAAATCATTCAGACGTGGACGGGTTAGCGCCGGTTGAAGGCTGGGGCTGTCAAACCGTAGACGAGCCGGTAAGATGCGATGGAAGGAAGAATCGATGGCTGGAGGCAGAAGGATGCGGCGGACGGTATGGTTGAGCGCTTTAGCGGTGACGCTGGTGGGATGGGGCGCGGTTGCGAGTGGGCAGGTGGACGCGGCCGTGCAGGCGCAGGTGGATGCGATAGTGGCGGCGCATCACGGCAAGGTCGCGATGTATGGGGTGCAGTTGAATACAGGCAAGACGGTGGCGGTGGATCCGGATGCGGTGGTGAAGACGGCTTCGAACATCAAGCTGGCGATGTTGTATGAAGCGATGGTTGAGGTTCGCGACGGCAAAGCCAAGTGGGACGAGAAGATTGTGCTCAAGCCAGGCGAGGCGGTGGGGGGATCGGGGATGCTGCACTTCTTCGACGCACCGCTGACGGTGACGCTGAAAGACGTGCTGACGATGATGGTGATCGTGAGTGACAACACGGCGACGAATATGGCGATTGATCGGTTTGGAACCGACGCGGTGAATGAGCGGATGAAGGAGCTGGGGTTCCCGAACACCTGGCTGTACAAGAAGGTGATGAAGCCGGCGACGGGGCCGCTGCCGGCGGATCAGCCGAAGTTTGGACTGGGCAAGACGACTCCGCGCGAGATGGCAGGGCTGATGGAGGATATCGGCGAGTGCCGGCTGGCGAAGGGCGTGGGCGCCGACGGGAAGGCGAAGTTTGCCGACGCACCGGATGCGCAGGACCTGGCCGTTTGCAAGGTGACGCTGGAGATGCTGCGCAGCCAGTTTTATCGCGAGACCATTCCGCGGTACCTGGACCTAGTGGACACGACGGAGGGAGGCAGCGCGATTGCGAGCAAGACGGGGTCGCTGGATGCTGTGCGGACCGATGTGGCGATTGTGGAGGCGAAGACAGGGCCGATCGTGCTGTCGATCTTTACGTATGACAACCAGGACCATGGATGGACTGTCGATAACGAAGGAGAGATGACGGTTGCCAAGCTGGGGCGGGCCGTGGTGACGGCGTGGTCGCCGAAGGGGCTGGACGCGGGACGGCTGGTTCCGGGGCTGGGAATGGGGCCGGGGAAGAGCTGGCCGCCGGAGAAGGAACGAAAGCCAGCGGGGAAGTAGACCGATGGCTGTGGATATCGTCTAAGCTAGTAAGAGAGCGGTGGGCTCCGGTTTGACAGGAAGTTTGGGCCTGGAGCGGCAAGAGCTGGCATGGATGAGATGGATGTGAAGACCGAGGAGCAGGCAGCGCCGGTAGAGACGGCGGCTGTTGTTGTGGAAGCGGCTCCTGTAGTCGAAGCGCCTCCGGTGGTGCCGAACAACGTGAGTGGATGGGGATCGTGGGGACGGGACCTGCTGATCGCCATCGTGGCGTCGGTGTTCATCATTCTGTTTCTGTATCAGCCGGTGAGGGTGGAAGGCACGAGCATGCTTCCGGTGCTGCAGGACCAGGACCGGTTGTTCATCAACAAGTTTGTGTATCACTTCGATAAGATCCAACGCGGCGATGTTGTGGTGTTCCTGTATCCGCATGATGAATCGAAGAGCTATATCAAGCGCGTGATTGCGACTCCGGGCGATGAGCTGCGGATCGATCATGGAACCGTTTATGTGAACGGTCATGCGCTGCGCGAGCCTTACGTCCCGATGAACTTTGAGGACGACCGCTCGCAGCCAGAGATGACGATTCCTGACGGTGAGTACTTCGTGATGGGCGACCACCGGTTGATTTCGCAGGACAGTCGTGACTTTGGGCCGGTGCCGCGGGATTTGATCTATGGTCGGGCGGCGTTTGTTTACTGGCCGATGGATCAGGCTGGCGTCGTTCGGTAAGGCAGAGTGTAGAGCGTAGAGTGTAGAGTGTAGAAAAGGCGCGGCCTCGGTGGCTGCGCCTTTCTGTTTGTGGTGATGGATTTAGTAGTTGACGATGGCGGCGAAGGATTTTGGGTCGAGGCTGGCTCCACCTACGAGAGCGCCGTCGATGTCGGGTTGAGCCATGAGGGTGGCGATGTTGTCGGGTTTGACGGAGCCGCCGTAGAGGATGCGGGTGGTGTCGGCTGCGTGCTGGCCGCAGCAGGCAGCGAGCTCACGGCGGACGATGGCGTGGGCTTCGGCGGCGATCTCGGGTGAAGCCGTGCGGCCGGTGCCGATGGCCCATACGGGCTCGTAGGCGATGACGATGTTGGCGCACTCGGCTTCAGTGACGTTGCGGAAGGCGGTGCGGAGCTGGTGGCAGAGGACGTCTTCGGTGCGGTTGGCTTCGCGTTCGGAGAGGAGCTCTCCGATGCAGACGACAGGGTGCAGGCCGTGGCTGATGGCGGCGCGGAGCTTGAGGTTGATGCGCTCGTCGGTTTCGCCGAAGTAGAGACGCTGCTCGGAGTGGCCAAGGAGGACATTGTGACAGCCGATGGAGAGAAGCTGCGTGGGGGAAGTTTCGCCGGTGTAGGCGCCTTCGTTGAGCCAATGCATGGTTTGTGCGCCGACAGCGATGTGGGTGCCAGCGGTGGCGTTGAGCGAAACGTGCAGCGAGGTGATGCTGGGGTAGAGGCGGATGTCGGCTCGGGTGTGGCCGGCGACGACCGGGAGGAAGGCTTCGAAGAAGGCGAGGGACTCGGCTGGGGTTTTGTACATCTTCCAGTTGCCGGCGATTACGGGGGTGCGCATGTCTGTTGTGGCTCCGGGTGTTTGTGCGAATTTGCTTCGTTTTGATCCTGGACTGGAATTGCCGGATCGAAAAGAAACCTACGAATTCAGTTTAGAGTTTAGAGTCTTGAGTTGCGAGTGCTTCGCGGAGGAGATGCATGCAGGATTTCCACCAATTGGCTGCATGGCGTAAGGCGCATGAAGTGGTCTTGAAGGTTTACGCGGGAACTCGTTCGGCAACGAACGAAGAAGTGTTCGGAGTAACGGGATTACTGAGGCGCACGGCGGTGTCTGTCGCCGCGAGAATTGTCGAAGGATGCGGGCGGGAAACGAACCATGCTTTCTCCACAGACTTGCATCGATCGTAGCTGCCTGCAATGAGTTGGAATACTATCTGCTGCTCGCCGGAGACTTGAAAATTCTTTCGCCCGAAATGGGCTTGGATTTGACGGAACAAGTGATCGAGGTGCGGAAGATGATCTTTGGTCTTATCCGGAAGCTTTAGCTACTTGTCGGTGAGGGCGGCTACGCCGGGGAGGGTTTTGCCTTCGAGGAATTCGAGGGAGGCGCCGCCGCCGGTGGAGATGTGGGTGATTTTGTCGGCTACGCCGGAGTTGTGGAGAGCGGCTACGGAGTCTCCACCACCGACGATGGTGATGGCGTCTTCGTTGGCGGCGCAGGCCTTGGCGATGGCGTTGGTGCCCTTGGCGAAGGGGGAGAGCTCGGCGACGCCCATGGGGCCGTTCCAGACGATGGTGGCGGCGTCGGCGATTTCGGCGGCGAAGAGTTTGATGGTTTCGGGGCCGATGTCGAGGGCCATCCATTCGGCGGGGAAGGGATCGGTGCCGGAGAAGAGCTGGCGGCGGGCGTCGATGGAGAACTTGTCGGCGAGGCAGTGGTCGACGGGAAGGAGGAACTTGACGCCGCGGGCTTCGGCTTTCGCCATTGCGGCGCGAGCGGTTTCGATCTTGTCGATCTCTACGAGGGATTTGCCGGTGGTCTGGCCCTGGGCGTTGAGGAAGGTGTAGGCCATGCCTCCGCCGATGAGCAGAGCGTCGACTTTGTCGAGCAGGGCGTTGATGACTTCGATCTTGTCAGAGACCTTGGCTCCGCCGATGATGGCGACGAAGGGGCGGTTGGGTTCGGTGACGGCCTTGCCGAGGTAGTTGAGTTCCTTCTCCATGAGCAGGCCGGCGGCGCACTGGCCGCCGCGGGCTTTGACGAAGTGCGTGATGCCTTCGGTGGAGGCGTGGGCGCGGTGGGCGGCGCCGAAGGCGTCGTTGATGTAAACGTCGCAGAGGTTGGCGAGCTGCTCGGCGAAGGCGGGGTCGTTGGCTTCTTCTTCAGCGTGGAAGCGGAGGTTTTCGAGCAGGAGGGTCTGGCCGGGCTCGAGGTTATTGACGAGCTCGAGGGCGATGGGGCCGACGCAGTCGGGGGAGAAAGCTACGTTTTCTTCTTCGTCGAGGTGGTGGTCGAGCAGAGCGCGGAGGCGGTCGACGGCGGGGCGGAGACTCATGGAGTCGACGCGCTTGCCCTTGGGGCGGCCGAGATGCGCGGCGAGGACGACTTTGGCCTTGCGGCGCAGAGCGTAAACAATGGTGGGGATCGTTTCACGGATGCGCGTGTCATCGGTGATCTGTCCGTCTTTGGAGAGAGGGACGTTGAAGTCAACGCGGATGAGCACGCGCTTGCCGGTGAGTTCAAGATCGCGAATCGTGAGTTTAGGCATAGGCGAATCTGAGTGTTGTTCACAGAATACAGATTCAAGCTCAGGAAACGGAAGGTGGCGGTGCAAATCTACGATTGAGCAGGTGATACCTATCCCCATGAAGCATGCAGGAGCAGGGCAAAGAAAAACGGAACGCTCGATGTACGAGCGTTCCGCTGATTTCTGATAACTGGAGACGGTGATTAGATGATCGCGCGACGGCGAGCAAATAACGCCATTCCAACCAGGCCGGTTCCGAGAAGGATCAGGCTGGAAGGCTCGGGAGTATTAGCGATCAAATCCAGCTTGAGCGGGCCGGCAGGGTTGGTTCCACCAGGAGTGAACTGGATGGTGAGGGTATCGCCAGTCTGGCTGATGAGGTAGCCAGCAGGATTGTTCGCGGGCTCAACCAGGTAGTGGAGGTTGTAGAACGCGAGATCCGTGAAGGTCATCGTGAAAGGAGTGTATGGATCCTTGCTGCAGGGGTTGGTTCCAGTGCCGGCCGTGCAGACGACGTTGATGCTCAAGACGTCCGTGGGACGGTTGTTGGTGATGAACGCGAAGTTCGCCGTGTAGGTGTCCGTGAACGTGAAGGTCTTGCTGTTCTTGGTAACGGTCTCGGTGTTGGTGACAGCGGTAAACTCTTTACCACCGCCATTTCCGAGGGTTACGGGAGATCCGCTGAAGTCGTTCGCACTGAAACCTACGCTGCCAACGGGGGTCGTGGTCAGGGTGCCAGTGACAAGGGTGTTCTTCAGGGGATCGGCGTTGGCGGTGAGTGCCGAAGCGCAGATTGCGGCGGCACAGAGGATCAGAGCGTACTTCTTCATGGGCATGGGTCTCCAGTAGCAGGTGGCCAATAAATGGCACCTGAAATTTCTCAGCTTTAGTGGGGCGATTGCCCCATTATGAGGCATATCTGTGGCCGGTGTACAGCCCAAATGTTACGAAATTTTTCGCTGTTTGTGCGTTCCCGAAAGTTGTAGGCGCGCAAACGGAAGTCCTGTAGATACAACGTTATGCGACATATTTCTGGATCGGAAACTGGGGGCGTTGTTGAGCCTATTCGCGGCCTATGTTGGCCTGGTGACAATCGACTGAATCCGAAGGACTTGGAGAGGCCGACACGAAACGGCGCGTGGCGGCATGCGAGTTTGCCGCTCGCTGCTTTGGGTGTGAGAGGGTCTGTTTTGCGGGAGTGAATTAGTTCGTAGGCTTGGGAAGAGCGAGCTCGGCGTCGAGGTTTGGGACGACCAGAGAGGGCTGTCCGAGGACTGCCTCGGCTTCGATTTCCACAGCCCAGAGGGGATTGAGCAGGGCTGCGACCACCATGGTGGAGGCTGGGCGGATGGCGCCGAAGGTTTCGCCGTGGGCGCGTCCGATGGCTTCCCAGTCCTCAGCGCGGGCGAGGAACATGCGGGTGCGGACGACGTCGGCGAAGGTGGCTCCGGCCTGGGCGAGGGCGGTCTCGATGAGTTTGAGGACGTGACGGGTCTGATCGGCGGGAGAGAGGTCTTCGGCGCCGACGGGACCGGTTCCGGAGACGTGGACTACGTTGCCGATGCGGACGGCTCGGGAGAAACCGATGATGGGTTCGTAGGGGCTGGTGCCGGGGATGTTCTGGCGATCACTCATGAGGACAGGATATCGCGGCTACTTGTGGGCGGCGAGTTGTTTGCGGAGAGCGGCGTTGTCGGCTTCGAGGTCTTTGAGGCGCTTGTGGAGCGGAGCCAACTCGCGGGCGATCTCTGCTTCCGTGTAGCGCGGGGTGATGTGCTGCGGGCAGTTCCAGTCGAAGCCTTCGACATGAATGAGGATGGCGCGTTCGACGACGTCCGCGGGGTTGGGAGGGCGGAGGGTTTCAAAGAGAGTGGAGCGTTCGGGGCCGGGTTCGATGGCTTCGGCGCGGCCGAGGATCTTGAGGCGGGTCTGGTTGGGGTAGTCCATGAAGAAGAGCGCGACGCGGTCTTCGTGGTGGAGATTGCCGACGGAGATGTACTGCTTGTTGCCGCGGAGATCGGCGAAGGCGAGGGTGGTGGGGTCGAGGACGTGGAGGAAGCCGGGAGCGCCGCCGCGATGCTGGATGTAGGGCCAACCGGTTTCGGTGACGGTGGCCATGTAGAAGCTGTCGCGGAGGGAGATGAAGTGCTGCTCGTCGGGGCCCAGGGTGTGCTCACCGGCGCGGAGCTTCTGCATGCGCTCGTACTGGGCACGGCTGCCGTGCTTCTGCTGCTCGGCTTTGACGTCGGGGGTGAAGGCGATTTCGTAGAAGGATTGGGGCATGGTTGGCTCGTGGGCCTACATGTGGTGAGATTCGCTGAGGAGCGTGACGATTCAGGATTGTTGGGGTGCGGAACGGACGCTATGATCGCGGGATGTGCTTCTCGGCGACAGCGAACTTTGTGGGGAGTAGTGTGCTCGGAGCGGTGGGAGTGGCCACGTTGACGCAGGTGAAGCATCGGAGGGAGCTGCTGTTTGCCTCGCTGCCGGCGCTGTTTGCGGTGCACCAGT
>JAZKBC010000251.1:0-24375 GCA_040388825.1 Acidobacteriota bacterium
TTGTACTGCCAGAAGGCCCAGCCGATGTCGTTCTTTTCGAGCGTGGTGCGGAAGGTGGCAATCCAGTCGTCGGTGTTCTCGCCGCTCTCGCCGAGCCAGATGGGGACGTGGTACTTGTCGCGGAAAGCCACATAGGGCTTGACGACTTTGTCGTCAGGGATGGCGACCTTGTACTTGTGCCACTGGTAGATGAGGTTGGAGTCGAAGGGCGGGCCGAAGACGTTGAAGTTGTTGTCCCACTGCGCGCCGCCGAGGATGATGGTGTGGTGCTTGTCGACGGTGCGGATGGCGGCGGTGATGCGCTTGTAGAGGGGCTCGAGGAGCGGGTTGAGGTACTGCAGGCTGGGGTAGGTGGGGATGGGTTCGTTGAGGAGATCGTAGCCGAGGACGATGGGTTGATTGCGATAGCGGCGGGCGATGCGGGTCCAGATGTCGATGAGCTGCTGCTGGGAGGCGGCGTCTTCAAAGAGCCAGGGGTAGCCGCCGCTGTCGTCGATGTTGGTGCCGGTTTGGCCGCCGGGAGCGGCGTGCATGTCGAGGATGAGATAGATGCCGCCTTCGTCATGGCACCACTGGATGAGGTTGTCGAGCAGGCGGAAGCCTTCGGCGTTGTCGGTTTCGAAGAGCGCGTAGTGCAGGGGGACGCGGATGGAGTTGAAGCCGGCCTGGTGGATGAGATGGATGTCGGCGCGGGTGACGTAGTTGGCGCGCCACTGGAGGAAGAAGTCGCGGCTGCGGGTCGGGCCGATGAGCTCGGTGACGAGGCGCTGGATTTCCTGCGCGGATTGGACGTGGCCGCCGAACTGCCACATGTAGCCCTCGGGTACCATCCAGTTGCCGAGGTTGATGCCACGGAGAAGGAGCGGCTGGTTGTCGCGGCCGATGACCTGCTCGCCTTTGGTGTGTGCGTACTGCGCCTGCGATGAAAGTGCGAGGGAGGCGAGGAGCGAGGCAGAAGCCAGGAGGGTGCGGAGTTTCAGCATGCGTGGACCTTCGTTGAAACGAACTGGCACAACGATACTGCCTGCGGGTGAGTGGATGGAGCGATGCGGGTTAAGAAAGAATCGCTGGCCAAAGTGCGGCCAGCGGAGGAGTAGCGCTACGTTTTGAGCGGCGGCGAAGAAGCTTCGCCGCCGCCCGGTTAGGGGTGAGGGTTAGAAGAGGATACGGCCACCGACCTGAAGGACGCGGTTGCCGAAGGTTCCGGCATTGATGGCTCCATTGATGCGACCGAAGCTGCCGGAGCCCGAGCTCAGCGTGCTGACAGGGTTGGGGAGATTGGTGAGGTTGAAAACGTTGGTTGACTCACCGCGGATCTGGAACTTGATGCGCTCCGTGATGGGGAACTCGCGGAAGATCGAGGCGGCTACCACGCGGCGGCCGGGGCCGTCGAGGGTGTCCTGACGGACGGTGCCGTCGGAGCCGGCCGGTCCAGCGCCGTTCTGTGGGCAGGCCGGTGTGATGGATCCATCGGGGTTGGTGAGAGTGCGGTCAAACTCGCAGAACTGCGACATATCGACCCACTGGTTCATCATGGCCGTGCGGGAGCCACCATTGTCCTTGACCTTCGGACGAACGGTCCCGGGGGCGAGGTTGGGGCGGTCATTGGTTGTGCCGTCAAAATTGTTGTCGGCGCCGGTGGTGATGTTGAACGGATTGCCACTCTGCAACTGGATGATGGAGGTGACCGTCCATCCATTCACGGCCAAGCGGGCGTAGCGGTTGCTGATGCCGTAGTGCGGCTTCCAGACAGCGGAGATAGCAACGACATGACGTTGATCGTAGTCGGACCGCTGGCGATCAAGGTAGTGAAGGTGGTTATCTTCCGGCATATCGGTAGCCGTGTTGCCGGTATTGCCGGCGGCGTCGAGGTTGAGGCTATCCAGCGTCTTTGACCAGACGTAGAAGCCCTGGATGCTGATGCCGTGGGTGACACGCTGCTGCGCTGTGACCTGAAGGGCGTTGTAATTGGCGCTCTCCGAGGACTGGATCTGGAAGATGGAGGTGAAGTAGGGATTTGCGGCTGTGGTGCCAGCGGTGGCGCCGTAAGCCTTGGAGTTATACGGGCGGCGGTTGGTGGTGGTGGCTGCGGAGTTGGCGTATCCGCACGGCAGCGTGGTGTCCGCGCAGGCTGCTCCGGGGGCGCCCGCGGAGGTCACGTTGAAGGTCGGATAGTTGAGATCCCATTCGGTGGGCAGCTTGCGCGAGAGCGAGGCGACGTAGCTCGCAGAGAAGGCGAAGCTGCTGGTCAACTGCTGCTGGAAGCCGAAGTTGACCTGGTAGGTGACCGGCCACTTGAAGTTGGGATCGATGGAGATGAGCGCTGCCGGAACAACGACGAACTGGGGGTTCTTGGCGTTATAGATGAAGGGATACGGAGAGTGACCTACACCGCCGGCGATGCAGGTGGCGTCGCCGTTGCAGAAGTCGGTGGGATCGGTTGCGTAGGGATCAGCCACCGAGACGACGTGGCTGAAACTGGGGCGACCGGAGAACGGCTCGCCGTTGGAAGGATAGTTCCAGAGGTTGCCGCCGATGGAACCGTAGAACAGGCCGGCAGCGGCGTGGATGACCGTATGGCCATTGGGGTAGGGCGTCCAGGCAAAGCCCACACGTGGAGAGAGGTGGTCCAGCCGGTTGGCGACACCGCCTCTGGGCACACCCTTGTCTCCGGGGAGCAGCACGCCCAGCGGAAGGGTAGTGGCGACGGTGGACTGCTTGCCCGGAACGAACTGCATGAGCATGTTCTGGGTATTGGTTGGAGCGGTCTGAACGTCGTAGCGGACACCGAGGTTGAGCGTCAGGTTTGGGAGAATGCGCCAGTCATCCTGGAAGAAGGCGCCGTAGTTGAAGTAGCTGACATTGGCGTAGACAGGAACATCCTGAGCCATGCTGTTGGGATGACCGAAGATGAAGTCGGTAATGGCGGCGCTGGAACGCTTGGCGGTGCCGGCTGTGGCCTGGGTGAATGAAAAGACGCCGTAGTCGTTGAGCGTGACCTGCTGAGGATCGGTTTCGCGGTTGGCTTCCCCGCCGTAGTAGAGAGTGTGATGGCCGTGGGTGCTGCTGACGACGTCGCGTATGGCGTAGATGTTGGCGCCGGTAACCGGACCGGTGATGGCGTTGCCGGCCTGGAACCAACCGCTAACAGCGAGTTGTGGACGGGTGCAACCAGCCTGCGCGGGAACGCCGCAGATGGTGCCGTTGGGGATCTGCTCGGCGAACTTGGAACCGTAGGTTGCGAGGCTGTCCGTGGGTGAATCGATGCGGCCGCCGAGAATGCGGGTGAAGTTGAGCATCAACTGGTTGACAGTGTTGTTGGAGATCGTCCAGGTGTGCGCGACGTTCGCTTCATGCTGGAAGAAGGTGAAGTTCTCCACTTCCCAACCGAGGATATTGTTGCCGGACGGGTTCTGCAGGTAATCGCCCGTCTGGTGGAAGTAGCTGAGGGTGAGACGCTGCTTGGGCGTCATCTGGTAGTCACCCTTGTAAAGCTGCTCGTTGGTCGACTGGCTGAAGGGGCTGAAGTCGCGGCGCGTGTAGATGGAGTCGCTGGCCTGCGAGGGGTTGGGGGTGGGGATGAGGCCCGCTTTCAGGATGGCGGCGATGGCCGGATCCTGGTTCGCGAGGGGGACAATGTTGCCGGCATACGCGATGTGGGTGGTGGGATCGCAGGCATAGAACTTTGTGGAGGTGGCGGCCGGAGGCGTGTTGTTGTTTCCGGTCACAGGCTTGGCGCAAGCGGCTGCGCCCGTGAGCAGCGGCGTCTGAGCCGGGAGGTTCTCGGAGAAGTTGCCCTGCTGCATGGCCGCGCTGGGAACGGTGGTGGTGAAAATGTTTGCGGATTTGTAGCGGAAGCCGGCGTAGGAGCCGAACAGGAACAGCTTGTCGTGCAGGACCGGACCGCCAAGCGTGAAGCCGAAACGGTGCTGGTTGTAGTCCGTCTTCTTGGACTGCAGGTGGGTGGTGGCGTTGAAGTTCTTTCCACGGTAGAACTCAAAAACCGATCCGTGGTACTGGTTGGTGCCGGACTTGGTGAGCACGGTGACTACGCCCGAGGAGTTGCGGCCGTACTGCGCGGAGTAGTTGTTGGTGTCGACTCGGAACTCTCGGATGGCGTCGGGGTTGGGCAGCGGGTTGCCCGTGTTGCGGATGCCATTCATGTTGGAGCCGCCGTCGAGGTAGTAGGACACCTGGCCGACGCCGGAGTCCGATGAACCGTTGATCTTGACGTGTTGCTCGGGAGCGCCGAGCGGGTTGATGACACCGCCGTTACCGCCGGAGCCTGCGGCGTTGTTGTTCTGCACGCCGGGGGTGAGATCGAGCAGGGTGTAGACGTTGCGGTCGACCAGGGGAAGGTTGTCGATTTCGACGTTGGTGACAGTGCGGCCGAGGGTGGAGTTGCCGGTATTGACCAGCGGAACCTCTGCGGTGACCTCCACGGTTTCGCTGGCACCGCCAGCGGTCATGGCGAGGTCGAGTTGGGCGTTTTCGGTGACCGTAAGGTTCAGGCCTCCGCGGTCCATCTTTTTGAAGCCGGCGGCGGTCACCGTGAGCTTGTACGGGCCGACGGGAAGGAAGTCCGCGCGGTAAGAGCCGTCGTCGTTGGTGACGATGGTACGCGTGAAGCCGGTGTCGGTCTGAGTGAGGACGACAGTGGCTTTGGGAATGGCGGCTCCGGTGGGATCGGTCACGGTGCCGAACATGCTGGCGGTGGAAATTTGCGCGGAGGCGGCGATGGACGCGGCGCAGAGGAGTACGAGGCAGATGGCTGCCCGGACGAACTTATACATCGGTGGACCCTCCAAGAAAAGTGAAACAAACAGAATTGAGCCGAATCGATCGCCTGTGGCTTACACCGCTTCAAGACAAACGATAATCTCACCTCATACGGTGTGGCCTATGCTGAACGTGGAACATAAGAGAACATTCGCTATACGGCTGTCAAGCATTTTGTTCGAAGATGAGCGTTAGTCAGCATAGGGCGTGGAATTGGTGTTCCGGATGAGGCTGAGAATCTGTTTGACCGGATGGCGCTTGAGTAATGGATTCAAGGCAATACGGTGAAGTTGGCGTGATTGGCGGCGGTGGAGTCGTCTCCGGCCCAGAGGTCGAAAACGCCGGGCTCGACGCCGAAGTGATGGGTTTGCGGGCTCCAGAAAGCGAGGTCAGCGGCGCGCAACGTTAGTGTGACGACGCGGGTTTCGCCGGCCCGGAGGTGGATGCGCTCGAAGCCCTTGAGCTCGCGGGCGGGACGTGAAGCAGTGCCGGCGCGCTGGTGGGTGTAGAGCTGAAGAACGTCGTCACCCGCTACGTTGCCGGAGTTGGTGACAGGCACGGAGACGGTGAGGACGCCGTTGGTGGGCATGGAGGCCGCATCCAGATGGATGGGCCCGAGGGTGAAAGTGGAGTAGCTGAGGCCAAAGCCGAAGGGATAGAGCGGCGTGTTGACGGTGTCCCAGTAACGATCGGGGTCGTCTTCGCGGTCCTGGGTGAGGTTGCGGGAGTAATAAAAGGGCTCCTGACCAGCGGTGCGCGGCCAGGAGACGGGAAGCTTGCCACCGGGGTTGGCGTCGCCGAAGAGGAGGTTGGCAATGGCCGCGCCGCCTTCGGTGCCGGGGTACCAGGCTTCGAGGATGGAAGGCACGTGCTGCGCGGCCCAGGCGATGTTGAGCGGACGGCCGTTGAGCAGAACGAGGACGATGGGCTTACCGGTAGCGACGGCGGCTTCGAGCAGCTTCTGCTGATCGCCGGGGAGATCGAGCGAGGCGCGGGAGGCTCGCTCACCGCTCATGTTGTTGGCTTCGCCGAGGACGACGATGGCAGCGTCGGAGGAGCGGACGAGGTCGATGGCATGGGCGAAGGCTGCGGCTTTTTCTTCGGGCGTGTGCAGCGTGGGTGCGGGCTCGGGGAACTGGCCGTCGAAGATGGACGTGCTGGGGCGAATGATCTCGACGCCTTTGGCGTAGGTAACAGTGGTCGATGCGCCGAGCTTGTGTTGCAGGCCGGTGAACACGGTGATGGTGGGATCTACGTGGCCGGCGAGGCTCCAGGAGCCCATGGTGTCGGGCTTGGAGTCGGCCAGTGGACCGATGACGGCGAGCGAATGCAGCGCGTGGGCGAGGGGGAGCAGGTGGCCTTCATTGCGGAGGAGAACTGCCGATTGCTCGGCGGCGTGGAGGGCGACTTGCTGCTGCTCGGATTGCTCGGCGGCGGTGAGGGTGCGCGCGGAGTAGGGGTTGGTGAAGAGACCTAGTTCGTACTTGATACGGAGGATGTTGCGGACGGCGTTGTCGAGGTCGGCGATGGTGGCCTGGCCGTCCTTGAGGGCCTTGGGGAGGTTGTCGCGGAAGACGTGGCTGACCATCTCCATGTCGACACCGGCGTGGAGGCCGCGAGCGGCGGCGTCTTCGGGACCGCTGGCGAAGCCGTGATTGGTGAGGCTTTCGACCGAAGCCCAGTCGCTGACGACCATGCCGCGGAAGCCCCATTGGTCGCGGAGAACGTCATGCAGGAGCATGCGGTTGCCGCTGGCGGGAACGCCTTGGAGATCGATGTAGGCGCTCATGAAGCAGCCGGCGCCGGCCTGCTCGGCGGCGTGGAACGGAGGGAGATAGACGTTGTTGAGCTGCTCGTCGGAGATGTTGGCGGCGTCGTAGTCGCGGCCACCTTCACCGGCTCCGTAGGCGGCGAAGTGCTTGGCGCAGGCGAGGATGCGGTTGGGTGTGCCGAGGGTGGGGCCCTGGAAGCCGCGGACCTGGGCGGCGGCCATGGCGGAGCCGAGGAAGGGATCTTCGCCGGCGCCTTCCATGATGCGTCCCCAGCGGGCGTCGTGGGCGATATCGACCATGGGAGCGAAGGCCCAGTTGATGCCGCCGGCGGAGGCTTCGCGGGCGGACATGCTCTGCACACGCTCGGCGAGCGCGGGATCCCACGAGGAAGCTACGGCGAGCGGGATGGGGAAGATGGTGTGGTAGCCGTGGATGACGTCGAAGCCGAAGATGAGCGGGATGTGGAGGCGGGAGTCGTCGACGGCGATGTGCTGCAGGCGGTCGATGAGGGCGGGGTCGGTGACGAAGAGGAAGCTGCCGACGTTGCCGGTGCGGGTGGCCGCGGCTGCGGTGGCGGGGGCAACGTCTTTGTAGGACATCTGCGACATCTGGCCGAGCTTTTCGGCGAGCGTCATCTTGGCGAGGAGCTGATCGACGAAGCGGTCGGCGTCCGGCTTTGCCGGCGGAGCGGACTGAGCGGTGAGGGAGCCTGCTGCGGAGAGCAGAAGGACGCAAAGGCCCAGGTATTTCGTGCGGGGCCGAACAAACGTCTGAGGCGAAAACAACATGAATACAGCTCCGAACGGAGGAGAAGTGTGAGCCCGTACAGCGACGCCTCCGCGGGACTGCGCGGTGCCCGGCTGCGAGCCGGAGGCAAATTTGGCGTACGGCGCATCATAGACAAACGTTTATCTTGACGTCAACTGCTGGCAGATTGAGCGGTGCTGGATGGGGTGGGGCGTCGCGGCTTTGAGGCGCAGCTTTGATTCGATGCGTGAGTGCTCAGGCAACTGCACTACACTGAAGCGGACGAAAACGCATGCCACCGAGATCCAGTTCAAACACCGGACCCAAGCTCGTCAGCCTGAAAACGCTGGCGGAGTACCTGGGTCTGAGCGCCGCCACGGTTTCCTTCGTGCTGAACGATGCGCCGAACCGTTCCATCCCGGAGAAGACGCGGCAGCGGGTGCGCGAGGCCGCGCAGAAGTTTGGCTATCAGCCGAGCCACATTGCGCGATCGCTGCAGGGCAAGCGCACACACACGATCGGCGTACTGCTGCCGGAGCTGGGCGACGGGTACCACTCGCAAGTGCTGGGTGGAGCGGCCGACGTGTTCATGCGGGAGAAGTACTTCTTTATGACGACGCATCATCGGCACAAGAAAGATTTGGTCGCCGAGTACACGCAACTGCTGCTTTCGCGGCGGATCGAGGGGCTGCTTTCGATCGACACGCATCTGGAAGTGCCGCCGACGGCGCCGACCGTGGCCGTGGCGGGACATTCTCCGCTGGCGGGTGTAACCAATGTGGTGCTGGACCACGAACGCGCGGCAGAGCTTGCGCTGGGACATTTGTATGAGCTGGGGCACAGGAAGATCGCGTTCATGCGCGGGCAGTTGTTCAGCTCGGACTCGCGCAGCCGCTGGCGGGCGACGCTGCATACCGCGCGCGAGATGGGGCTGGAGGTGGCGGCTGATCTGACGATTCTGCTGGAGCGGGATACGCACTCGCCGGAGCTGGGGTATCCCGGGGTGAAGCAGTTGCTGGAGCTGAAGCGGAAGTTTACGGCGGTGCTTTGCTTCAACGATGTGTCGGCGATTGGAGCTTCGCGCGCGATCCACGATGCGGGGCTGAGCGTTCCGAACGATATTTCAGTGATGGGGTTTGACGATATTCCGGCGGCGGAGTTTTATACGCCGAGCCTGACGACGATTCGCCAGCCGCTGCGCGAGATTGGAAGCGTGGCGGCGACGCTGCTGCTGAAGAAGATTGAAGGGATGAAGGTTCCGGAGGTGAAGCGCATTGCGCCGGAGCTGGTGGTGCGTGAATCGACGGCGCGGGTGCGGAAGAGCAAGTGAGCGCGCGTGCGGACGGTGGAGAAGCGCTGGCGAACGCAGTAGTCTACGGTGCGTTTGCGGCGACCGGCGTGGGTGTGGTGCTGCCGGGAACGCTGCTGCCGCTGCTGCTGGAGCGGTGGGCGTTGAACGATGCGCAGGGTGGGGTGCTGCTGTTCCTGTTTTTTGTGGGGTCGACGAGTGGAGCGCTGCTGGCGCGGAGTGTGCTTCCGCGAACAGTGGCGATGGGTTGTGCCGCGATTGCGGTGAGTGCAGCGGCGATGGCGGTGGCTTCGCCCATGGCTGCGTTTGCAGCGATTCCGGTGTACGGCGTGGGTATGGGTGTGGTGATGACTTCGATCAGCCTGCTGGTGTCGCGGCGGTTTCCTGCGAGCCGCACGGCGCAGATGGCGCGGCTGAACATGGCGTGGAGTGTGGGGGCGCTGGTGGGGCCGCCGGTGTTGCTGCGGGGAGTAGCGACCTTGAGTGTGCCGGCGGTACTGGATGCGGCGGCAGTTTTCTTCGCGACGGTTGGAGTTGTGGTGTGGGCTGCGGTTCCGCATGCGGAGGCCGAGGTGAAAGCGGTTCCGAGCACGGGAAAGCAGAAGATTGCTCTGCCGGTGTTGCTGATGCTGATCGCCGTTCCGCTGGCGACGGGGACGGAGAGCGCGATGGGCGGCTGGCTTTCGACGTATGCGAAGCGCTCCGGCGATACGCTGGGGCTGATGGCCGGGGCGGTGACGTGCTTCTGGGCTGGGATGCTGCTGAGCCGGATGGTGCAGTCGCATGTTCGGGTTGCGGAGGCGACGCAGAAGGCGACGCTGCGCTGGGGGCCGGTGTTGATGGTGATTGCAGTGGCGGTGGTGATGGCATCGCATGGAGGCGTGGGAGCGCTGGCCGGGGCGCTGGTGGCGGGGATTGGCGTGGGGCCAATGTATCCGCTGCTGCTGGCGCTGGTGCTGCGACATGGCGAGGGAGGGAACGTGGTGTTCGTGATTGCTGGAGTGGGAGCAGCGTCGCTGCCACTGCTGACCGGCGTGATCTCGCACGCGGCGGGATCGCTGCGGACTGGGCTGGCTGCGCCGCTGGCGGGAGCGGTTGGACTGATGCTGGTGTGCTGGCTAGTGGCGCGGAGACCCGAAGCAGGGATATAGTTTTGCGGGTGCCGAATTGACCTCTCACGAGGGCACGCTACGAAGGCGAATAATCCCAAGAATGAACTTTGTACTGCCTTCGGTCGTCGATCACTGCATAATAGCTTTGCGAGGAATGCGTGCGTCCATCTGGTGTCCAGTCTGTGAGTAAGCTCGGCAAGAAGGCTGCGTTGACGCCGGTGAACGGCGAGTCGAAGCGTCTTTCAGCCTCCAACCGCACGCCGCGGGAGATCAATCGCAACCTGGTGCTGAACCTGATTCGGAGCAACCAGGAGATCTCGCGCGCAGACCTGGCGAGGCTTTGCGGGTTGCCGCGGTCGACGATTTCGATCATCGTGGAGCAGTTGATTGCGGACTCGTGGGTGGTGGAAGGCGAGACGGGACAGCTGCCGCGCGGAAGGCGGCCGACGTATCTGCGGCTGAACTCTTCGCGCTCGGTGCTGGCGCTGGATATTCATCCGGCGCAGACGACGCTGGCGATTGCCGATCTGGATGGGCGGATTGTCGTGCAGCAGGTGATTGAGCTGCCACCCGATGCCAAGCGTGGCATGAAGACTCTGCTTGCCGCCGTGACGAAGCTGGTGGAGAGCAATCCGGAGCGGACTTTCTCTGGCGTAGGCGTTTGCCTGCCGGGGCGCGCTGATTTGAATTTGAAGAAGCTGATCTTCGCGCCGAACCTGCATTGGCCGGTGCTGAGCATCAAGGATCAGATTGAAAGCGCGATCGGGTTGCCGGTGGAGATCGACAACGTTGCGAACGCATGCGCGATTGCGGAAGTGTGGGCGGGTGGGCCGGAGCATACGCGGAATTTGATCGTGGTGAACGTGGCTGAAGGCATCGGCACAGGCATCTTTATGGGCGGGCAACTGGTGCGCGGCGAGAATGGCATGGCCGGCGAGTTTGGTCACGTGCAGATGGACCCGAAAGGCGAGCTGTGCGGCTGCGGAGCGCATGGATGCTGGGAGACGCTGGCGTCGAATCGGGCGGGGCTGCGGTACTACAGAGAGATGTCGGGGACGAACGCGCCGAGCTTTGACGCGCTGATGCGCATGGCGGAGAACGGCGATAAGACGGCGTTGAAGGCGCTGAACAAGATGGCCGTGGCGCTGGGACAAGGGATGCGGATGCTGGCGACGGCGCTGGCGCCCAAGGAGATTGTGGTCGTGGGCGACATTACGGCGATGTGGCACGAGTTTGGGGGCGTGGTGCAGCAGGAGTTTGCGAAGCATCCGCTGCATGCGGTGCCGACGCTACGGCCGGCGAAGGATGGTGGGTTGGCGCGGCTGCGGGGTGCGGTGGCGATTGTGCTGTATGCGCATGCGGTTTGAGAAACGTTGATATCCGAGAAAGCGAAAGGAGGGCCTGGTGGCCCTCCTTTGCTTTGGTGTTCGGTTTGTGTGCGAGCTACTTGCCGCCCAGGCCGTCGGTCTTGTGGTAGTTGGGGTAGGTGGGGACGGGGAAGGTGGGCGGTGGGTTTTTCTGGAGGTCTTCCAAGAGAATCGATACGGCTTTCTCTAGTTGGGGATCGTGGCCGGCGGCTTCTGATTTGGGGTCGTCCATGACTTCGACGTCGGGGCTGACGCCCTTGTTTTCGATGTCGAACTCGCCTTGCAGATTGTAGAGGCCGGTGCGGGGAGCTGTGACTGTGCCGCCATCGAGGAGGACGGGGTAGCCGCCAATGCCGACGAGGCCTCCCCAGGTGCGCTCGCCGACGAGGGGGCCGAGTTTGGCCTGGCGGAAGAGAGCGGGCATGGCGTCGCCGCCGGAACCGGCGTTCTGGTTGATGAGCATGGATTTGGGGCCGAAGATGGCGCCGGTGGGCTCGGTGGTGCGGAGGCCGGTGCGGGACTCGTAGTTGAGCATGGGCGTGCGCTTGAGGACGTCGATGACGTAGTCGGCGATGTCGCCACCCTGATTGAAGCGGTCGTCGACGATGACGGCTTTCCTGTCGGTCTGGGCGAAGAAGTAACGGTTGAAGCTGGTGAAGCCGGAGCCGCCGGTGTCGGGCAGATAGACGTAGGCGATCTGTCCGTGGGAGAGCTCGGTGGTACGGCGGATGTTGCCTTCGATCCACTCCTGCATGCGCATGTCGCGTTCGCTGGCGACTGGGACGACGAGGACTTCGCGGGATTTGGAGCCGTCGGCGTTGGGGCCAACGGTGATGTTGACCTGCTTGCCGGCGAGGCCTTCAAAGGCGGCGTAGACGCTGTCGGCTGCGGTGAGGGGGGCGCCGTTGACCGCGAGGAGGTAGTCGCCTTCGTGGACGTTGACGCCGGGTTGGGTGAGCGGAGAGTAGAGACGCGGGCTCCAGTTGCCGCCGGCGACGATGTGCGCGAACTTGTAGCGGTCGTGTTCGATGGCGTAGTTGGCACCGAGCAGACCGTTGGCCGGAGCGTCGCCACCGGGCTGGTGGTAGCGGATGAACATGTGGCCGACGGTGATCTCGCCGAGCATCTCGTTCATGAGGTAAGTGAGGTCGCTACGGGTGGTGAGGCCGTCGACCCAGGGGGAATACTTCGCTTCGATCTTGGCGAGGTTGAGACCGTGGTAGCCGGGGTCGTAGAAGAACTCGCGCTGGATGCGCCAGGCTTCGTTGTATTCCTGCTTCCACTCGGCGCGGGGATCGATGCGGGCTTCCATGCGGTCGGCGTGGATGGGCTTTCCGGGAGCGCCGCCGGCAGCCTCGGGCTTGAGGTCATCCTGCGAGGCGATGAACCAACTGTCGCCGCGGTGATAGAGCACCTTTTCGCCGTTGAAAGAGACCACGTAGCCGCCGACGTTGTTCAGGACATCTTCCGTCTTGCGCTTGTCGAGCGTGAAGCGCCAGACAGCGCGGAGAGCACCGCCGCCGTTGGCGGGATTCGCAGCCGGGCCACCTTCGCCGAGGAGGATGATGCCGGGCTTGCCGGCTTCGAGATAGACGTAGTTGCGGGCGGGGATGGGCAGAGCGAGGATGCGCTGCTGGATGCCGTCGAGATCGATTTTGGTCTCGGGGAGATCGGGCTTGGCGGCCTTGGCGTCGTCCTTCTTTTCGGGTTTGACGGAGGCGTCCTTCTTCTCTTCGGACTTGGCGGCGTCGGTTGGGGCGGGCTTCTTGTCGTCGTCGGTCTTGGCTTTTTCGTCGTCGCTTTCGGGAGGGATGGGGGACTTCTCGTCCTTGGAGAGCACGGCGATGTAGACGCTGGCGGTGGTGGTGCGGTCGAGGCTGCCGAGGCCGAAGCCGTCGATGGCGGGGCCGATGTCCGTACTGGCGGTGAAGAAGATGTACTTGCCGCTGGCATCGAAGACGGGGTTGGTGACGTTGCTCATGCCGTCGGTGATCTGCGTGGTTTTGCCGGTGGCGATGTTGAAGAGGAAGGCGGCGTTCTCGAGGCTGGGGAGGGAGCGGGCGTAGAGGATCCACTTAGCGTCGGGAGAGAAGCTGACGCTGAAACCAGAGGGGCCGAAGCCTTCGCGGAGGTCAGAGTCGACGTGCACGGGCTTGCCGCCATCGACGTTGATGTACCAGAGGTTGAGGCGCTTGTCGGAAAAGGCGATGCGTTTGGAGTCGGGCGACCAGACGGGGCCGTAGTAGTAGGTGGGGTCGGGGCCGAGGTCGATGACCTGCGGCGCTTTCATGCCGTCCTGGTCGCGGAGGTAGAGCTTGTACTCGCCGGTGGCGTCGGAGAAGTAGGCGATGCGCTTGCCGTCGGGCGACCATGCGGGTTCGCGTTCGGCGGAGTTGGAGCTGTTGGTGAGGTTGCGGACGTCGCCTTTTTCGGCGGGGACGGTGAAGATGTCGCCGTGGGCTTCGAAGAGAGCGCGGACTCCGGTGGGCGAGATGCCAACGTTCTGGATTTCGTCGGGCGTGATCTTGGCGAGATGCGGCATGAGTGCCGGAGTTTCACCGTCGAGTGTGATGGCGACTTCGTGCTCTTTGCCGCTGGGGATGTCGTAGAGGTGGATGGCGCCGAACTGCTCGTAGGCGAGCGTGTGGCCGCGGCCGGTGAGGGTTTTGAAGTCTAGGCCGTGGTTGGTGACGAGCTGCTTCACTTCCCTGCTGTGGGTGTTGTAGGCGAAGAGCGCGATGGAGCCGTTGCGGTCGGAGAGGAAGTAGACCGAGTCGCCGAGCCAGATGGGATTGGTGTCGTTGGAGTTGTCGCGGGGGACTTTGACGAGGTCGAGGGATTTGAGATCGACGATCCAGACGGGCTGGGTCTGGCCGCCGCGATAACGCTTCCAGGAGTCGGACTCCCACTGGAGCCAGGGGTTGTAGGCGAGGTGCGTGGCGTCGGGCGAGAAAGAGCCGTCGAGAGCGGAGGGCAAGGGGAGGCGCTCGGCGAGGCCGCTGCCATCGGCGTGGACGCGATAGAGCTGGAAGTAGGTGCGGAAGGAGTCCTGCATGGACTGGAAGAGGATTTCGCGGCCGTCGGGGGTCCAGCCGACGGTGTAGTTGCCGCCGGGATGCCAGGTGACGCGATGGGGCATGCCGCCGGTGATGGCGATGGTGTAGATGTCGGTGTTGCCGTTGACGTTGGCGTCGTAGGCGAGAGTGCGGCCGTCAGGCGAGAAGAAGGGGCCGCCGACGACGTTGCCGGTAGAGGTAAGGCGGTGCGCGGAGCCGCCTTCGCGCGGGACGGTCCAGATGTCGTCAGCGTGGCGGAAGGCGATGAGGGTGTCTGAGAGGGAGGGGGCACGGAGGAGTTGCGGCGCGGCTTGCGCATGGGACTGCGGCTGCGAGGCGAGGCTGAAGAGGGTCAGCGAGAGGGCGAAGGCGATCCGGCGCATGGCACTTCCTGTCGATTGGAGTGTGTGGTGCTGGCCCGGCTTCGTGGTGGCGCTGCGATTGGCGCGGTGACGTTGGGGGCTCGAAACAGTGTACGGACGCGGGAGGAGAATTAGTGGCGGTGTGACGGATGACGGCTGCAGTGTGACGGCTAGATATCGCCGGCGTTCGATCAAATGTCGCGGACGCAGCGGAAGCTCATGTTGGTGGTGGCGCTGTCTGGCGTGTTGGAGCTGCGCGCGGCGACGCGGTAGCGGTTGCAGTACGAGCGGTGGCAGAGGTAGGAGCCGCCCTTCATGACGCGGCCGTTGCCGGTGGATGGGCCGGTGGGGTTGCGGTGCGTGGCGGTGCGGTGGAAGGTGGGGTGGAACCAGTCCGCGCACCACTCCCAGCAGTTGCCGGTGATGGAGTCCAGACCGTATCCGTTAGGCGGATAGGCGCCGACGGGCGATGTGCTTTTGTAGCCATCCTCAGCGGTGTTCTGCACGGGGAAGGTGCCTTGCCAGACGTTGCAGAGGTGCTGGCCGCCGGGCTCGAGCTCGTCGCCCCAGGGAAAGATTTTCTGCTCGAGGCCGCCGCGAGCGGCATACTCCCACTCGGCCTCGGTGGGTAGACGCTTGCCGGCCCAGCGGGCGTAGGCCATGGCGTCGTTCCATGAGACGTGGACGACGGGGTGGTCCCAGCGGGTGCGGAGGGAGGACTCGGGGCCTTCGGGATGCTTCCAGTTGGCGCCCTTGACCTGGCACCACCACTCGGCCCCCTGGACGGTGTCCTGGACGAGGCGGGCGTAGTCCCTGGGGGGGATGTCTCCGGCGAAGACGAAGGACCAGCCGAACTTTTCGGCCTCGGTCTTGTAGCGGGTGGCGTCGATGAACTCGCGGAAGCGACGGTTGGTGACGGGGTCGATGTCGATGAAGAAGGGGTCGAGCGTGATCTCGCGGACGGGGCCTTCGCCGTCGGCGGGAAAGCCTTCTTTGAGGTCAGTGCCCATGAGGAAGGCGCCACCGGGAAGCTGGGCCATGCCGTCGATCGAACTGGCGCGGGCGTGCTGGCGGGGTGCGGACTCCGCAGTGGGAGCGGCGGCGAGGGTGACAGGCTTTTTGCCACCGGCGCAGCAGGGCTTGGGCTCAGGGGGCGGAGCGGACTCGAATGGCCCCTCGGGTTCGGACACAGGTACGACCTCCACGGCAGGGCTCGGTGCGCATCGAACGGCAGAGGAGCCGGGCAGCTATGCGAGAACGCGGTGCAGCGATGCGGACTCTGACTACGGTAAGTATGACACCGCCGGGCAAAGACTCGCAGCGGCAGGCCGGGTGGACGAAAAAAGGAGCCAAAATAGGCAGCTTACCGGGTTGACGAAGTGCTGAAGTCAACCTAACCTTTAGCGTTATAGATTTTAGTTATTCCGGGACGGTTTTGAGCGGCAGAAGTCCGGTCGCGCAGCACTACCGGATGTGGGTTGCGAAGGGGGATTTACGTGAAACGGTTTTGCCTGGCGTTGGACCTGAAGGATGACCCGCTGCTGATTGCCGAGTACAAGCGGCACCACGAGAACGTGTGGCCGGAGGTG
Organism: Acidobacteriota bacterium; assembly: GCA_040388825.1. Classification (GTDB taxonomy): domain Bacteria; phylum Acidobacteriota; class Terriglobia; order Terriglobales; family Acidobacteriaceae; genus Granulicella. Next base: position 16,094 of record JAZKBC010000251.1, read on the forward strand.
CGGACCAGCATTGTGGACGCGGGGATCGACGAACTCGATATTTATCTGCTTGGCAACAGGCTTTTTATGGTCATTGAGACCGATGACGACTTCAGCTTTGAGACGAAGGCCAGAGCCGATGAGGCCAACCCGAAGGTGCAGGAGTGGGAGCGGTTGATGTGGCGCTACCAGCAGGCGCTGCCGCAGGCAACCAACGGCGAGAAGTGGCTGCTGATGGATCGGATCTACTCGCTGAGCGGGGGTTAAGCCGAGGGTTTCAGGGAAAATGACGGAGCGCTGGAGTTAGCGTGGCAATTCCGGATTGCGGCAGACGGGCTGGGGAAACTCTTAAACTGGCCGGCGATTGTGTATAGTTTCGCCATGGCAGTGAAGATGAAGGACATTGCAGCGGATCTTGGGATCTCGCTGGTGACTGTTTCCAAGGCCCTGCGCAACCATCCCGACATTAGCAAGAAGACGCGGGAACGGGTTTATGCGCGGGTAAAGGAGCTGAACTATCGACCCAACCTTGCAGCGCGGAGCCTGGTTACCGGGCGGTCGTCGCTAATTGGGTTTATTGTGCCGGATTTGCTGCATCCATTCTTCGCCGATGTGGCGAAGGGCTTGTCCGCGGTGTTGAGAGAGCATGGATACTTCCTGGTGCTGTCGTCCTCGGAGGAGGACCCGACGCTGGAGGAGCAGGAGATTGAACACATGCTGGCGCACCGGCTGGACGCTCTGGTGGTGGCGAGCTGCCAGAGGGGGCCGGAGTCGCTGCGGCGGGTACAGCAGGGCGAGACGCCGCTGATTTTGCTGGACCGCTACTACGAGGGGTTCGACGCGCACTTTGTGGGGTCAGATGACTACAGCGCGGGCAAGATCGCGACGGAGCATCTGCTATCGAGTGGGTGCAAGCGCATTGCGCATATCCAGGGACCGGATAACAGCCCGGGCAACCGGCGCTTCAAGGGGTTTGTGGACACGCTGAAGAAGCACGGCGTGGCGCTGCCTCCGGAGTATGTGGTGAAGGCCGGCAGCGGCGACGTTGACGCAGACAAGCATGGAGCGAATGCGCTGCGAGCGTTGCTGGCGCTGAAGCGGCCGCCGGATGGAATCTTCTGCTTCAACGACGTGGTTGCGATAGGAGTGATTGCGGAGGCAGGTGTGCAGGGCGTGGCGGTGCCGCAGGAACTCGCGGTGATTGGGTGCGGGAATCTGCACTTCGATACGCTGATCCGGGTGCCGCTGTCGAGCGTGGACCAGAGGAGCAATGAGATTGGGCGGCGGACCGGCAAGCTCATTCTTGAGCTGGTGGCCGAAGATGCGTCGACCGACATACGCAAGGTAGTGCTGCAGGCAAGCCTGGCGCCGCGGACTTCTACCGAGAGAAGTACGAGGAAGGCGAAGGCAAGCTAAATCGCGGCGCGCGTGGGGAGATCTGCTGCGAGTTTGTCCAGACGGCTGAGTAGATTCTTCTGCAAAGCGGCGTGCTGGGGCTGGCCGTAGAGGTTTTTCTGCTCCTGCGGATCGTGGAGCAGGTCGTACATCTCGTACTCCTGCGGGTCCATGGTGTAGTGGATGAGCTTGTAGCGCTGGTCGCGAATGCCGCGGTGGGGGCGTACGGCTTCGGGGTTGGGCCACTCGAAGTACTCATAGAACCATTCCTTGCGGAAGGTGGGGTCGGGCTGGCTGGCCAGCGGCAGCAGGGTCTTGCCCTGCATGTGCTTCGGGATGGGAAGGCCGGCGAGATCGAGGAACGTGGGAGCGAGATCAAGGTCAAGCGCCATCTCCTCGCGGACGACGCCGGCGGGTATGCGCTTTGGGTAACGGATCATCAGCGGGACGCGGATGGATGGCTCGTGCATGAGGCGCTTGTCGAACATGCGGAACTCGCCGAGGAAGTAGCCGTGGTCGGAAGTGGTGACGATCGCGGTGTCGTCGAGGATGTTCTTCTTTTCGAGGAAGTGGAAGACCTTGCCTACGTTATCGTCGCAGGCAACGAGGCCGGCGTAGTAGTCCTTGGCGACGCCTTCGAGTGAGCCGCAGGCGGGATGCGAGTCTGTGGTGCCGAGCTTGTTCTCGGCGTCGATGAAGGCCTGCGGCTTGCCGGGATAGCCTTTGAGATCGTCGTCGAAGGTGCCGGGTTTGGGGACGACGGCGCCGCGGTAGAGATCGAAGTGACGGCGGGGACGGAAGAAGGGTTCGTGAGGAGCGACGAACCAGACGAGCAGGCAGAAGGGACGATCGCCGCGATCTTCTTCGAGCCATGCGAGGGCACGGTCCGTCGAGAGGTCGTCGGGGTAGACGTTTTTGAACTTCTGCTCTTCGCCGACTTTGCCGTTGCGGCCTTCCTTGAAGATCGGGTTGGCGTAGTTGTTGGCGGGAGCGTTGTGGCCGAAGTAGTAGTTCCAGTTGCGCTCTTCGAAGCCGTTGTGCGCGTGAATTTTTCCGACGATGGCGATGTCGTAGCCGGCGTTGCGGAGCATGTCCGTGAAGAGAGGGACGTCTGCAGGAAGCGGTTTACGCAGATGAGCGTTGGACAGCGCGCCGGTGGAGCGCGAGTACATGCCCGTCATCTCCGATGCGCGGGCCGGAGCGCAGAGGGCGTTGGTGCAGAAAGCGTTGCGGAAGCGCATGCCTTCGTGGCCGATGCGGTCCATGTTGGGGGTCTTGAGCAAGGGATGACCGGCGATGGAGAGCGCATCGGCGCGCTGGCCTTCCCCGAGGAAGAAGATGAGATTAGGCCGCTTGTGCCTGGCCTTTGGCTCCGCTGCGGAAGATGCCGTGGCGAGCTGTGTTGCGAGCAGAGTTCCGGCGACGGCAAAGGTGCCCTCAAGGAAATCGCGGCGGGTCGGGTCGGGGGAGCTGGGGAGATCGCTGGGGGTGGGGCTGTTCTTCATCCAAAAGCTCCTCAAAGTTAGCGCTTGCTAAATGGCTGCGGTTCGAGGATAGCGGGTGGCGCGGGAGCGGTCAAACGGCTGGATGAGAACGTACACGGAGGTTAGGCTAAGATTCGTTTGGAGCGGAAGATCGCCGGTCAGCGAGCCGCTGTTCGAGGAGCCGAGGCATGAATCGTCGGGACTTTATAAGGATCGCTGGAGTTGCCGGTGCAGCGGCCGCCGCCGAAACACCGATGGCTGCGTTGACTCGTAAGGCTGGCGAGAAGCCGCGGCAGGCGATCGTGATCCTGGGCGAGAGCGTTCGCTACGACATGCTGAGCTGCAACGCGGAGCGCGGCCTGCATACGCCGCATATGGATCGTATTGCGCAGAGGGGTGTTCGCTTTGAGCGCGCTTACAACGTGCAGCCGGTGTGTGCGCCGGCGCGATCGGCGATCTGGACGGGAGTGACTCCGCATACGAACGGCGTGTGGGGCAACAGCATGCCGCTGGGGGATACGACGCACACCATTGGGCAACGGCTGCGCGACAAAGGCCTGCACTGTGCGTTCATGGGTAAGTGGCACCTGAGCGGGACGGACTACTTCGATACGGGGATTTGCCCCGATGGGTGGGACAGACATTACTGGTACGACATGCGCACGTATCTCGAGGAGCTCTCGCCAACGGATCGGAAGCGCTCGCGCGATACGAAGACGGGCGATGATCCTGCGTGGACCAAGGACTACTGCTATGGATATCGCGTGACGGAGCGCGCGCTGGACTTTATAGCGAAGCACAAGGATGAGGACTACCTGCTGGTGGTGGCTTACGATGAGCCGCATCATCCGTGGCTGTGTCCGAAGGAGTACACGGATCGGTATCGGGATTTTGTGTTTCCGGCTTCGGAAAATGTGCACGACGACCTGCGCAACAAGCCGGAGGAGCAACGCGTGTGGGCAGGCAAGCGGCTTCAGCGCAAGGAAGCGCCACCGATCACGAGCGCGCAGTACTTTGGAGCGCACGCTTTTATCGATGACCAGATTGGACGCGTGCTGGATGCGGCTGAGAAGCAGGCTCCCGAAGCGCTGGTGATGTATACGGCGGATCATGGCGTGTTTCTTGAGTCGCACCGGCTGACCGATAAAGGGCCGGCGATGTATGACGAGATCACGCGTATTCCACTCCTTGCGATGTGGCCGGGGGTGACGCCAGCGGGGTCGGTGGCGTCGAGCGTGGTCTCGCATTTGGATGTTGCGGGGACGCTGATGGAGTACTTCGGACATGACGTGCCGAAGACGATCGAAGGCGGGAGCCTGCTGCCGATCCTGAAGGATCCGAAGGCTCGCGTACACGACGAAGTGTTCATCGAGTGGGGGCGGTACGAGGTGGACCACGATGGGTTTGGGGCGGTGCAGCCCATACGGTGCGTTTGCGATGGGCGCTACAAGCTCGCCGTCAACCTGATGACGACGGACGAACTTTACGATTTGAAAACAGACCCGCAGGAGATGAATAACTTGATCGACTCGGCCGATCATGCAGGGGTTCGCAACCACCTGCACGATCGGCTGCTGAACTGGATGGATGTGTCGCGCGATCCGTTTCGCGGTTACTACTGGGGACGGCGTGCTTGGCGACCGGAGTATCCGGTGACGTGGGACAACGATGGCTACACGCGGCAGCGTGAGAATGATGGCTATCTGCCGCGTGAGTTGGACTACGATACCGGGTTGACGATGACAGATGCAGTGCGGCGGAAGAAACTGGGCTGACGACTACTGCTCGAAGACGAAGCCTGCAGCTTTGTCGTCGCCACGCATCACGATGTCGACGCCGTGATGCATCCAGTAGTCGCCGCTGGCCTGCTGGGGTGTGTCGGCGGCTAGCTTGCCGTCGATGGTGCGCACCTTGTAGGTTGCCTTGGGGTCGAGGCCCTGCAGATAGAGGCGGGGGTAGAGATAGCCGCCCTGGCTGGAGTGCAGGTAGGCGAGCAGCACGGCCTGCTTGCGATCCATGGAGACGGTGCTCTCCGCCGAGTACGCGCTGTTGTTGAAGCTCGACGCAAGGTGATAGAGCGAGCCGTGCTCGATGGTTTCGCGGAACGTCTTGTACGTCGCGATCATCTGTTTGGCGGTGGCGAATTGCTCGGGTGTCCACTTGTTGAGGTTGGTGCCGACGGCGAGAGCGCCTTGCATGGCGACCAGGAAGCGGTACTCGAGCGAGGTGGTGCGGTCGTCGATGTTGTTAGGCACGTCGGTAACCCAGGCCATCATAATCTGCGGCGTGTAGGCGTAGGAGAATCCTTCCTGGATGGCGAGGCGATCGAAGCCGTCGGTGTTATCGGAGGGCCACACTTCGTCGGTAAAACGAAGTACGCCGAGATCGACGCGACCACCGCCCGAGGAGCAGGATTCGATTTCGAGCCTGGGATGCTTGGCGCGGAGCTCGAGCAGGATGGAGTAGACGTTGTTGACGGCTTCGACGTAGACCTTCTTCTGGTCTTCGGGCGCTACCTGTGTCCATCCGGGCTCGGTCCAAGGGCGGTTGTAATCCCACTTGAGGAAGGCGACGTCGTTGTGGCTGACGAGCTCGTCGAGGAAGTGGAAGACGTAGGCGCGGACCTCGGGGATGGCGAGGTTGAGCACCATCTGGTTGCGGCCTTCGGTGCGCGGGCGGCCGTTGAAGTGCAGCACCCAGTCAGGATGCGCGCGGTAGAGATCGCTGTCGGGGTTGACCATTTCGGGCTCGACCCAGATGCCAAAGTCCATGCCGAGGGAGTGGACCTTGTCGATGAGCGGCTTGAGACCGTTGGGGAATTTGTCTTTGTTGACGTACCAGTCGCCGAGGCCGGCGTGGTCGTTCTTGCGCTGGCCGAACCAGCCATCGTCCATGACGAAGCGCTCGATGCCGATGGAGGCTGCTTTTTCCGCGAGCGATTCCTGGCCGGCTTCGGTGACGTTGAATTCAGTGGCTTCCCACGAGTTGTAGAGCACGGGGCGCGGGCGTGGGAGTGGTTTGCCGGGGAGGATCTGCGTGATTTGGAAGCGATGTAGGAGGCGCGCCGCAGCGCCGTATCCCCCGTCGGTGTGGCCGGCGTAAAAGATTGGCGTGGTGAGCGAGGCGCCGGGGGCAAGGACGTACCCGAAGTCGAAGGGGTTGTAGCCGCCCGTGACGCGGACCTGCTGGATGCTGTCCTGCTCGACGGTGATGCGCCAACTGCCACTCCAGCCGAGCTCGCCGAACCAGACGCTGCCCAGGTTTTCATTCACGTCACCGTCGCGGCCGATGGCGAACCACGGGTTTTGTGAGTCAGACGTGGAGCCCATGCGGCTTTCGAGAATGGTTGCGCCTTGCGTGACGGGGCGCGTCTGCATGTGCCATTCGGAGGCCCAGCGGCCGGTGAGGTAATGCAGCATGTAGCCGGTGCCGTGGGGGAGGACGTAGGTTCCGGCCTCGGCTTGTTCGAGCGTGATTTTGGCGGTGGTGCCGTTGGTGATTTCGGCGGAGCGCGCGAGGATGCCGGTGGCTCCGTCGATGCGATAGTGCAGCATGACGCGAACGTCCCGCTCGATGTCTCGCAGCAGGACATCGACGCCGTCAGGCCGCAGCGTGTGAGAGACATAGTGCAGCACGAGGTCGCGATTGCCGTCGGGAAAGGTGACCTTGAGCGCGGGCTCCCATTGGAGGCCCTGGCCCCAGCCGGCGAACTCCTGCGGGGTCTCGCTTTCGGGCATCTCCCATGCGGTAGGGCCTTCGACGGAATGTGCGGCGGGCAATGCATCCTGTGGCTGCAGGCGCGAGCCCCAGTAGACGGACTCGAGCTCGTTGCGGGAGTTCACGCCGAAGGCATAGGTGACGTTGCCCCCATCGAGGCGGAAGGTTTTCGTGGCTGCATCGAAGCTGGCTGAAGGAGTGTCAGCGGCGCGAGCGGAGATCGACGAAAAAAGCGCGGCGGCGAGAACGATAGCGGCGCTGCGGCCAATGCCTGCGCGGAGTGAACGATGGACAGAGTTCAAGATGGACATCTCCAAGTGCGGAAAATATTGCAGCGGCGCGGGTTGCGCGAAAGGCGCTTCAACACGTCGATTTGGCCACGGATTGGCCACCGGAAGAATGTAGCAGACGCATTGCATCGACGGCGAGCGTGTACGTTAGTCAGAAATTAGACGTTGGCGACATGTGCGGCTTACATCTGGCTGGAGAACAGGGATAGATTGCTGCGCAGAATGATGTGCGGAGCCAGCCGCGTGATCGGTTTGGGCAGAGACCGGTCGAGCAGGTACTGGAGCAGCGTCTCAAAGGCGATTTTGCCCTGCGTGAATGGTCGCTGATGGAGCGTGGCGAGGACGTTGCCGGAGTCGATCAGCGGAATGAGTTCAGGAAAGAGGTCAGTGGTGACGACCTGCACGCGGCCGAGGAGATTTTTCTCTTCGAGCGCGCGGAGCACGGGAAGGCTGTTGGCCGTGTTGACGTAGAGGCCGCCGAGGCGTGGGTTGTTCTTGAGGAGAGTGAGCGTTTTCCGGTACGCGTCTTCGGGACGGTCGTGGGATTCCACTGCAGCGAGCATCTGGATGCGCGGCGCCATGACCGCGAGAGTCGCCGCAAAACCGCGCAGCTTTTCGCCGTGGTCGAGGGTGTTGAGGCTGCCAGTTACGGCGGCGACAGTGCCTTTGTGGGTGAGCGCCATGGCGAGCAGCTCGGCCGCGATGCTTCCGCTGACGAACGTATCCACCGAGACTGAGGCGAGGCGCGGGCCGTGCGGAGCATCGCTGACGACGCAGACTACGGGGACGTTGCGGCTCTGCAACTGGCGCAGCACGGGGTCGATGCGCTTGGGATCGCCGACGGTGAGGATGATGCCGTCGTAGGCGCGATCGGCGTCTTGGCGCAGGAGCTCGACGTCGCCTTCGCCCATGCGTGGATAGCTGCGGAAGTCGAGATCAACGCGCACGCCGAGATTGGCAGCCGCGGCCGCTCGCACACCCTCGCGCAGCAGATCGAAGAACGAAGCGATCTGTTCCGGCAGATGCACAGCGATGCGCAGAGTGCGGTTGAGCTTTAGACTGCGGGCAGCGATGTTGGGCCGGTAGTTGAGCTTCTCAGCCATCTTCAGCACGACGGCCAGCGTTTTGGGACTGACGCCGGGACGGCCATGCAGAGCGCGGTCCACGGTACCGATGGAGACCTTCAATGCCTCGGCGATGGCCTTGATGCCGATGGGGCTGGAGCTTTTGGGCTTCATGGGTAGACATCTTATCTGACTGAGTGCTGGTTGCATCGTTCGTTGCACGAATGCTGTGAGCCTGAGCTGGGAGCTCAGCCGTCGAACGAAATGCGGGTAACGTACACGGTCTGGATGACGCGATTCTTGACAGCGGTTTGGAGCGCGGCCTAGTCTGGCCCCGAGATGCTTAATGATGC
>JAZKBC010000251.1:24385-27433 GCA_040388825.1 Acidobacteriota bacterium
GATGCAGGTAGTCGCCGATCGTTCTTGAAGGGCTCCGTTGCAGCCGCGGTTTCCGCAGTGAGTTCCGCGGTGGCGGCGCCAGCCGAAGCCGAAGGGGGCGCGGCCAAGTCGTCGAAGCCACCGAATATCATCCTCTATCTCTCCGACCAGTTTCGTGCGGACTTTGTTGGAGCGAACGGCCGCAATGGTTCCACACACACGCCGAACATCGACGCGATGGCTGCGAGCGGCAAGAACTTTACACGCACCGTCACCAACCAGCCGGTGTGTGCGCCTTCGCGTTCAGTAATTTTCACCAGCCGTTATGCGACGGAGACTGGCGTGTGGCGTAATGGGTTGGGGCTGGATCACTCGCTGCCGACGCTGGCCGGCGAGTTACGTAAAGCTGGCTATAGCTGCAACTTGATCGGCAAGTGGCATCTGGCGACAGAGAACAAAGCTGACGGTGGAAGCCCGGGAGCAGTGAAGGCGGAAGATCGCGGGGGCTTTCTGGATCTGTGGGAGGGAGCGAATGCGATCGAGATCACATCGCATCCATATTCCGGGACGATCTGGGATCGTGACAATCATCCGATCGAGTACAAGGATGAGTATCGCGTCGACTTTTTGACGGATCGCGCCGAACGCTTTCTGCGCCAGAAGCAGGACAAGCCGTTCTTCCTTTTCATCTCTCAACTTGAGCCGCACCAGCAAAACGATATGCACCAGCCAATCGCGCCGAAGGGTTTTGCGGAGCGTTATGTGAACTCGACTGCTCCGGAGGATCTGAAAGCATTGCCCGGCACGTGGCAGGCGCAGCTTCCGGACTACTACGGATGCATTGAAGCGATCGACGCTTCCGTGGGTCGCGTGCGCAAGATCCTCGAAGAGGAGAACCTCGCGGAGAATACGATCTTCGTGTTCCTGAGCGATCACGGCTGCCACTTTATGACCCGCAACAAGGAGTACAAGCGCAGCGTACATAACGCATCGATTCATGTTCCGTTGATCATCGATGGACCGGGCTTTCACGGAGCGCAGCAGATTCCTGAACTGGTTGGGCTGATCGACGTTGCGCCAACGCTGCTCGACGCGGCCGGAGTTGAGGTTCCGGCAAGCTGGAAGGGGCATAGCGTGATGCCGCTGATCAAGGACGCGGATGCACGCGCGCATTGGCCGAACCAGCAACTGATCCAGATCAGCGAGTCGCTGACCGGGCGCGCGCTGCGAACGCGGGACTGGACTTACTGTGTCGCGGATACGAGCGGCAACACGAAGGAGTCGCATGCGACTATCTACACCGAGTATCAGATGTACGATCAGCGCGCCGATCCGCATGAGCTGGTGAATCTGGCCGGGCGGCAGGAGTATCGGGCCAAGGCTAACGAGCTGCGCGAGCAGTTGAAGAAGATGCTGGCTTATGCTGGTGAGCCCGAGGCCGAAATTCTCGACGCGAAGCTTTATCCGTAGCTTGGGAATCGAAGTTCACCACCACATCACCTCAGTTCCCACATTCTCGAAAAGGGCGGCGGGATTTGGAGCGCCGCCAGGCGCTATGCTTCAAAGCATCATGGAAACCCCACGCTCATTCTTCTGTCCGGTTCGAAAGCTTCACTCACGGGTTGTTCTGCGGGTGCTCGGCTGGGCTGCATCCGCGGCTGTGGCAACTGCCGGCGCACAGAGCACTGCACCTGACCTTAGCCACTTCACTGCAAGTTATTCGCTGCCCTTCGCGGAGCCCGCGGACTTTGCGCATCTCGACAAGACGTTGAAGGTGAACATGCGCCTGAACGGTGGGCCGGAGAGCCGCTTCACGGTCGATACCGGCTCGGTGGGGATCGTGGTTTCCGCCGAGGAGGTTCCCAATATCGATCCCAAGGCGAAGCCCGGGGTGCTGCGGTATAGCTCGAGCGGGGTGGAGCTGCACGGCGTCTGGACGACCGCGACCGTCACCTTTCCTGATGCGCAGGGAGCGCCCGGGGCGGTTGCAACCGCGGTAGTTCCGGTGTTGGCCGTTTCAAGCGAGACGTGTGCGGGGAGTGGTGTGAACTCCGACCGGTGCCAGCCGAACGACCATCCGCATCCGCACATGCTTGGCATCGGATTTGGGCGCGGTGAAAAAGCACACCCGGAGATGAACCCCTTCGTGAACCTGCGGGAGATGCAGACGGGCACGATGCGCCGTGGCTACATCATCACGCCGAAAGGGATCACGCTGGGGTTGACGCCGGCCAACGTGAGTAACGGCTTTGTGTGGCAGAAGCTGAAGGAGATGAGCGTGTCTGCAGAGACAGCGGCGTTCAACCCCGGGCTCAGGGATTGGGAGACAGCACCGGGAGGATTTCGCGTGGGGAGTTCGCAGTCGCCGCTGGGGACGGTGCTGATCGATACGGGGCTGACCAACATGATGCTTGCGATTCCGGACAACCCGGCGAAGGGCGACCTGATTGCGGGCGCGCCGGTGACCGTTGAGCTGCTCGGCGGCAAGCTGCACTACAGCTTTGTGGTGAACGATGCGGGCAATCCGGCAACGCCGCGAAAAGTGACTTGGGTGCGTGCGACGCATGGCGTGTTTACGAACACGGGCCTGCGTGCGCTGTCGTTATTCGATTACCTTTATGACGCAGACGGCGGCTGGCTCGCGCTGCGCCCGCGCAAACCTTAGCGTTTTACATCAGCTCTTCGACGAACTCGCGAGCGACGTCCTTCGGCATGCGAATATCCTGCTTGACCAGCGGCCCAGCCTGCAGCACCGGCTCCGCATCGTTGAGCGATGTCAGGTCCGTGCGCTCGAAGAATTTGCCGATGGGAATCTCGTCGCCCCACTGCAGGGCGCGCTCGGAAGCCATCACCCAGTCTGTCGAGTCGTAGCTGGCATCGTCTTCGAGCTTCTTCACCCTGGGCCGGAACCACTGGAAGGTGTTGTCCTTGTTGTAGGTGACGCAGGGGCTGAAGATGTCGATGAAGGAGAAGCCCTTGTGCTGGATGGCCTGCTTGATGAGCTCGGTCAGATGCTTCTGTTCCGCGCTGAAGCCGCGTGCGACGAAAGTGGCTCCTGCGGAGAGCGCG
>JAZKBC010000252.1:0-23196 GCA_040388825.1 Acidobacteriota bacterium
GACGAGACGGGGCACACTTGTCTGGAAGTAGGGCTTTGCGTTGAGAATGTTGTTTCTCAGATAGTCGTACACTACGCCATGGATTGCGTTCGCACCAGAACGCGTGATGATATTGACGACGCCGCCTGGATATCGACCGAACTCCGCATCGAAGTTGCTTGTCAGCAGACGAAACTCCTCCAGTGCGTCGGGATTCGGAATGACATTACCACCGCCATGAAACATCGACGTGTCATACGCGCCATCGAGATAGTACGCATTGAAATTGACACGATTGCCGTTGACGCTGAAGCGGGTGCCCGAATTGTCCCCAATCTGCGACCCGACAGCGTAGTTCGTCACACCCGGTACCAACTGCACGAGGTCGTACGCGTTTCGACTCGCGAGAGGTAGCTCCTGAATACGTTGGCGGTCGATCGTTGTTCCCAACTGTGATTCACGCGTATCAACCAGCACTGTCGAACCAGTCACCGTAACAACCTGATCCACAGACCCCAGCGCCAGCGTGAAGTTCGCGTGGATGTTCTGGTTGGCGCTCAGCGCAAGGCCCGTTTGGATCGACGTTTGAAAGCCGTTTCCCTGCGCCTTCACCGTATAACTCCCTGGCTGCAGAACCTGGAAGATATAGTCCCCCGAGGCATTTGTTTGGACGGCGTTCGACTGCTTCGTCTCGAGGTTCACCGCGACAACACGGATCCCCGGCACGACGCCACCCTGGGCGTCGGTCACCGTTCCGTAAATGGAGCCGCTCGTCGTCTGCGCCGGAGCTGAAACGCCTCCTCCAAGAAGCAGCAAGGAGATTCCGAAAAAAGCAGGGAGCCAGTTGCGGCTTAGCATTCGCCTAAACATATGAAATGACACCTTCTGAAAGATCATTCATTCAATTTTGAATGTATTACGAGTTTACGGACCCAATATTGAGGCATTTATGTAATAAATGTCAAGAACATTGTGATGTTTTCCGGCCCTTTGAGCACCACCGGAATATAGGCGCACTTATCCCCGTGGCGGCGTCGTCTTCGGTGGCAAAGAGGTCCCCCAGCCGCACTCGCCCTGAACGGGTAAGCAGCTCAATCAGCAACGAGGTCGCGATGAGACGGCCATCGATGAAGCGCAGCGCCCAACGCGGCGGACGTGATCTGCCGCGACGAAGATGCTCCTTCCGCCCGCGACGACTCATCGCATCAACGTCACGTCCGACTGCGACCGTGGGCTCTGTATTCGATCAAAATGTTCGTTAGCCGCTCGACGATCTCTGGATGATCTTCATACACATTCTTCGATTCGCGGTGGTCCGTCTCTAGGTTGTAGAGTTGCCCGCGCGGCAGCTTGGGATCCGCCATACAGCCCTGCCGAGCCCAGCCGGTTGTCGTCATCCCCGTCTCTTCAAGGGAGAAACCTTCGTGGTGACGTGAATAGTCGGTCATCGTGCCACCGGAGCCCACGCCCAGGATGCACATCCACGGTCCTTCCCGCACAGCAAGCATCCCCTCATAGCTGGCGAGAATGAGGGCGCCCTCCCGCACAGGTTTCTCCCCCCCCTGCCTTCCGAGCAATGCCGGAAGAACACTTACGCTGTCCGGCGCCGCGTCATGAGGAAGTGGGAACTTGATGATATCTGCGATGCTTGCTATCAGATCAATAAGGCAAATCAACTCGTTTGACTGAGTGTTCGCGGGGATCTTTCCTGGCCACCGGGCGATGAAGGGAACTCGGTGGCCGCCCTCCCAGATATCCGTCTTCTGGCCAAGATAGTCGAGATTAGCCCGCAGGCCACGATCCCAGGAGACCCGCTCATAAGGAGCACCGTTGTCAGAGCTCAGGATGACCAGTGTATTGTCGGCAACGCCGGCGCGATCGAGTGCGGAAAGGATCTCGCCAACGCACCAGTCAAACTCCATGATAAAGTCGCCATACAAACCACAACCACTCTTGCCGTGAAACCGCGGATGAGGCGTGAAGGGCGCATGCACATTGCTGGGCGTGAAGTAGAGGAAGAACGGAGAGCTTTTATCCGTCGTCTCGATATACTTCACGGCCTTGGCCGTTTCGGTCATGCAGAGTTCTTCCGGGTTGTACCGCGCCGCCGTACCTCCCGTCATCTTGTTGGTCTTACTATCGGCGCCGAGGCGAATTGGATCCTTCGGATCAAGATTGACCACGCGATGGTTCTCAATGTAGACATCGGGCTTCTGTGCATTCGTCACGGGAATGCCGAAGTAGTGATCAAAGCCCACTTCGAGCGGTCCAGGCTTGAGTTCCCCATTCCAATCGGGGTAGTCGCGGCCAAAGCCGAGATGCCATTTGCCGATGCAGGCTGTCTTGTAACCCGCCGACTGGAGCATCGACCCAATCGTCATGCGGTCTTCCTCAATCAGCAACGTGTCGTGGCCAAATATGCAGTCGTCCTTGAGTGCCGTGCGCCAGCAGTAGCGACCAGTGAGCACCGAGTACCGGCTCGGACAGCACACAGCCGTTGCGGCATGAGCATCGGAAAACTGAATGCCCTGACTGGCAAATTTGTCGATGATCGGCGTCTGCACTTTGGTCGCGCCGTAGCAACTGAGATCGCCCAACCCAAGATCGTCAGCAAGGATGATGACAACGTTGGGCCGTGGCCCACTGGCCTTTGGTGCGATAGGAGTGGTCGACTCGACCGCTCCAACTTCACCCTGTGAGACGACCGTCCCCAGTGCACTCAACCCAGCGCCGATACTTCCTGTGACAAAACTACGCCGGTTCATTCAGGCCTCTTAGAAACTGTATTTTGCTGACAATTGAAAAAATCGCGCGTCGGGGGCTAGGCTCTGCACCGGCCGGGCCGCCGTGATCTGACCTCCGGTGGAGGCATCGGAGGCAACACTCGGCTGGCCGTACGCCGGCGTATTCATAAGGTTGAATACATCGGCTCGGAGCTGAAGTTGTTGCTCGCGGAAGATCTGGAATTCTTTGAAGAGGGTCATGTTCACACGTTCGAAGCCGGGACCTCGAACGTTATCCATATGCCCCCCAAGATATGGCAGGGCGGCCATGCCGACGATTCGTGTCGAACTAACCGGACTTCCGGCAACCGATGCATTGGGAAATGCGAGTGGAGGATTCGCGAAGGCACAAGGGTTATACCAATGTTGCAATGTCCGGGTCTTCTGCGCACAGGTGATACCCGGGTTACTGGGATCGGGTGTACCTCCGGGCGCGAAGGGATCTCGCACAACAATTGCCTCGGCCGTACCACCATGAGGACCCGCCGAACCCAGATTCGTAGTTACTGTGAAGGGGAAGCCGGATTGCGCCGTGAACTGGATGTCCGTGGCCCAGCCACCCACGAGCCAACCTGCTAATCTCGAGTGGGCGAGCAAATGCTGTCCAGGGCCAAACGGCAGCTTGTAATAGCCATTGAAGGTAAAGCGATGTGTGATGTCCCAGGAAGAATTGGAGTAATCACTCGCGATGCCAACCAGGTTGATGCCTCGGTATCCCCCTTCGCCTCCTGTACCGAGCGGCGGTCGCGCATCATCCAGCGCGTGGGACCAGGTGTACGTCGCAAGAAATCCCAAATTATTCGAGTACCGCTTCTCGATCTTGGTCTGCAGCGAGTTGTACGAAGCAACTCCGTCGTACTCTGAGACAGTCAGTCCTCCAAGCGTCGGAAACGGTTGAACCAGATTCACATTGAGGCGAGGATCGGTAAGGGCAACTGGCATGTTGATGTTGGGGGCAAGCTGAAGATGCCGGTTGACCGAGCCAACATAAGCCGCACTCGCAGCCGTGTTAGACCCAATCGCCTTCTCCACCGTGAGATTGAATCCCTCCGAGTAAGTCGTCTGGATGTTGTGCTGTCTTCCTGTAAACGCAGGCTGTGAAACAAAGTTCGTTAGCCCAATGGACAACGCCTGCTGAAATCCATTCTCCAGCGTGATGCCATCGGTTGGACACTTGCCGGGAGTGCACGAGCTCGGACCAGGGAACGTCGAAGTGAACTGGAACGGGTAGGATTCCAGAAATCCCGGGCCGCCGATGTTTTCACTGCCCCCGAAGAAAATACCAAACCCGGCACGCACGACGTACGTATCCGTGACCTTGTAGGCAAGGCCGAGTCGCGGGGCGAAGTTGAGCTTCTGTGAGTGAGACATCCCAGGATTCGAGGTGTACTGAAGCGTCACGTTGTTCTTGGCGAGATAATCCGTGAACGCGGGAATGAGAGGCTGATCCTTTTGCAGGTTGCTGAACTCAAGGGTCGCCTGTCCACTGCCCGGAGCGAATGAGCTGACAATCGGGTAGAAGTTTCCCTGCCGTCCGGTGAGTTCCTTGCTGGGCTGATACGAATCGTACCGAAGGCCCAAATTCAGCGTTAGCCTCGGACTGGCCTTCCAATCATCTTCAAAGTAGGCGGCCCGGTGCCACTGAGCATCGTGAATGCGTTGCGCGTTGGACAGCGTCGCCGAGGTCATGGAGTTGAGCAGAAAATCAGCGGCTCCGTAGCCTGTGTTTGCCTTGCCAGGGACGGCGGTAAACATGCCGTTGAATGTGTAGGTGCCGCGTGCAGCGGGAGGGACCACTGCGATCACACGGTGGCTCTGGAAATCGACGCCAACTCGAAGAGAGTGTTTGCCAATTACCTTCATGACATTGTCTAGAATCTGATAGTCGTTGGGCGTTTTTTGGTTCGGAAGAAAACCGGGTGTCCCCAGCAAAGAAAGCCCGCTAATCGTAATCGCCGGGAGACCTCCGAGCTGCGGGCCCGTGGGAATTCCTCCCAGCCCGAGCTTCGAAGCTACATCTGTTGAGTTATTCGCTTGCAGGTAGAGCGCTGTCAGGTAGTTGTACCCGAAGCGAAACTCGTTCACCAGTGAACTGCGGAAGTTATGCGTTTCACTGAACGCAAAGCTTTCACCGCGGCTCTTGATGTCTCCGTCCGCACCGAAAACGCCTCCGTCCGCGACCGGCCCGAGCGGTGACGGATACGTCTGCGGCTCATTGACGTAGCTGAAGCGAATGAACGCCTGGTCCCTCGAACTCATATTCCAATCTAGGCGCGTTCCCCACTGGAACACGCTTTCGCGTGCATTCGAGTTCGCGGTGTAGTTGTTATAGAGCTTGCCTCCATTTGTGTTGGGCAGCGGATAAAGATTCAGCAGGTTCTGCGCCACCTGGTCCACCTGAGTCGGACAAATGACGTTAGGTTGCGTATTGCAGGAGAGGGCGACGGTGCCGGCCGACCCGGGTTGATACAGCGGAATCGCGGTGCCAGACTGCGTCAACAAAGGATTGAGAAGTTCGCTGAAGTCACCTTGGCGCATCAGAGCTGTAGGCACGGAAGATGTAGTGACTCTGCTAAAAATGATCCGATTGGCTTCCGTGTAGCCGAAGAAGAAGAGCTTATTCCGAAAGATCGGAAAACCGAGCGTGGCTCCAAACTGGTTCTGGCGGTACTTCGGAATAGTGAGCGCGTTGAAGTCCTTGGCATCGAACGCATCGTTACGGACGTACTCCCAGAGGTCACCATGGATCTGGTTCGTACCCGACTTGATGGTGGCGTTGATGACTGCCCCGGCCGAATGCCCGAATTCCGCGCTGAAATTCGTAGTCTGAAGCCGAAATTCAGAAAGCGCATCAGGGGGAGGCTGCACCGCGTAGCTCGATCCATTCAGAAAGTCAGGTGCCCCGCTGTTGTTGTCGATGCCGTCGAGGATGAAGTCGTTCTGTTCCGCGCGCTGCCCGTTGGCGTTGAAGTCCCCCGCTCCCGCGCCGCGAGCGCCGTTGGAGGGTGCAACGCCAGCAGCGAGGTGAGCGAGATAGACCCAGTTTCGCCCATTGAGTGGTGTGTTGTTGATCGTCTGCTCACTCATCACTTGGCTGACCGACGCCTGTTCCGTCTGCAGCACCGGAGGCGCTGTCGTCACCGTTACCGTTTCCGCCACGTCGCCAGGCCGCATTTGTAAAGAGACATCGAGGCGGTCCTGCACGTTCAGGTGAACGTTCTCCTGCACCGTGGTCTGAAACCCGGTTGCTTTCGCAGTGATGCGATAGGTACCCACCTTCGATGGCGGAAACACATAGAAACCACTGGAGTCTGACTGGGTCCGAACCACCAAACCGGTTTCTATATTCGTGAGCGTGACGGTTGCCGCGGGAATCACCGCATTGGTGGAATCCCGTACGAAACCGGTCACGGTCCCTTGATCCATCTGGGCGACGAGAGCAGGGGGAGCGAAGAGGAGCAGACTGGCTCCTGCGAGACCTATACATCCCATCACGAATCGAAGCATTTGCTGCAAGGCAGGACTCCTTCGTCTGTACCAAACAGCGGTACAGACTGTTTCACTATTCGCGATACATATAACTGGGCGAGGTATTAGCTGTCAAGGTGTTTTGCGCCGATCCCCGATTCTCACGGGCAAACCCTCGCAAATTCGCAGCATGAAAGCCAAGCGGCTGCGCCGCATCAATCGAGCAGGAAAGACGGAGGGGATACCACGTGCCTCACAGAACCCACCGAGGCGGTCGCTCTATTGCGATTCTAGACGACCGGACGCCACCGTCGCGTAGTCGGGAAACACTCGTGTCACGGTCGGGAACGAATTCGCAATCTCGGTCAAAAAGCGAGAAAGTGTTCTCGCAAAATGATCTTCCTGTCCGTAGAAGCGCCCAGCGGGGACCGGAACGGAGACGGCAATCACATCTCCGTTACCGAGATTCAGGCACGAGCCGATGGCACAAAGACCAACCGAAAGTTCTTCGATGTCATACGCCACGCCCACTCGGCGCACTTCTGCAATCTGCTTCTGCAACTCAGCCCGACTAGCGACAGTCTTCGACGTGAAGGTTTCGAGCGGCCCGCTTATCAACGCTTGCCCCATCTCATCAGGCAGCGCGGCCAGAATTGCCTTGCCGCTCGCCGTGCAATAAAGAGGAAACGACCTCCCTAAAGCTGCCTCGACGCGCAACCTCCGCATAGCGATCGCCTGGTCGACAACGGTCACAAGATGGCCGGCACGCACAGACAAATCGACAGTCTCGTCCAACTCCCTGGAGAGCCGGACGATATAGGGGTGGACGTCGCGGAATAGGTCTAGCTTGCAGGCTTCGGCGAGATGAAGAATCTCCGGCCCCAAACGGTATTGCCCCGGTCCATTGCAGGACACCAAACGTTCGGCTTCAAGCGCTAATACGATGCGATGCACCGTGGACCGCGCTAGTCCAACGTTCTCCGCGATGCCCGCCAGGCTCAACCCTGTAGAATCGCCAAGCGCCCTAAGAATTTGCGCCGCTCGCGCGATCAGCTGGATTCCTGAATCGCGAGAATTCCGATCTTTGGCAGGAGCGGTCTCCTTTAAGGTCTTGACGGTGCTCATACCTTTCGATTATACGATATACCACGTGATGGGACAGATTGTCCCACTCCTTGTGCCTTTTCTCGGGTTTGCAGAGATGCACGTGGGGCCGTGGAGAGAGCCATGTTGACAAGGCGAGGCATGATCCAGAATCTAGCGGGCGGAGCTGCGCTCTACGGCGTTCGGGAACTCGCCCCAGTGGCCGATGTCCCTGCGATCAATCGCAAGGGACGACTCAAACAGTCCGTAGCTCGTTGGTGCTATCCGAAGATGAGCGTCGACGCCCTATCGGCCTATGGCGCCGAAATAGGCTTGCGTGCGGTCGACCTCCTTAACCACGATGAATTCGAAATCCCACGTCGTTACGGGCTGGTCTGTTCCATGGGATATGCGGACGCCGGAACGATCAAGCAGGGCCTCAATAATCCCGCAAACCATAGCGCAATTGAAGATGGCTTACGAAAGGCGGTCCCTCTCGCAGCTAAGGCGGGTGTCCCAAACGTAATCACCTTTTCAGGCAACCGAACTGGGATGACGGACGATGAAGGCTTGAAAAACAGCATTGCCGGACTCAATCGCGTCAAGAAAATTGCCGAAGACAATGGCGTCACCCTCTGCCTGGAGCTTCTGAACAGCAAGGTCAATCACCCCGACTATATGGCGGATCATTCCGCGTGGGGTGTTCGCCTGATGGAGGCCGTCAGCTCGCCAAACGTCAAGTTGCTGTATGACATCTATCACATGCAAATCATGGAGGGAGACCTTATCTCCACCATTCAGAAAAACGTTCAGTGGATCGGTCATTTCCATACCGGGGGCGTGCCGGGCCGCCACGAGTTGAACGATAAACAAGAGGTGCAATGGCCCGCAGTGATGCGCGCGATCGCCGCAAGCTCGTACCAGGGCTACGTGGCACACGAATTTCTTCCCACCGAGGATCCCAAGGCCGCACTCTTGCAGGCAGTGACGTTGTGTGATGTTTAGTTATTCACGCTGGGTCGCGTGTGGATCGGTTGCATCACAGCAAGAAAATAACGAAACGTTACGTTTCGACTGGTGAACATGGCTTTAAGCGGAGTAACAATAAACGGAGCGGCAGCGGCCACACTTGTAGTGGCGGTAGGCCTGATGGGGCATCGTTCTGTCCAGAAGGCCGCTCAACATGGAAAGCATCCCTCTGCCGCGGTGATGAACATCGCGGGCGGCCAGTGGTCGCAGGATCACTATTCACCCCTGGACCAGATCAATCGTAAGAATGTGCAGAAGCTCAAGGTTGCCTGGAAGTTCGACACAGGCGAGCCCGGCGGCGGCATGGAAACCAATCCGCTTGTCGTAGGAAGTGTCGTCTACGCGTACACGCCGACACAGAAGGTCATTGCGCTGGATGGGGTCACCGGCAAGCTTCTATGGAAATTCGATTCGGGAGTTGGCGGCAAACAGCCCGTGCGCGGAGTCGCCTACTGGAGCGACGGACAGCAGCGGCTACTCTTCGCCGGGATTATGAATTTCCTGTACGCGCTGGACGCCACGACGGGCCGTCCCGTTCCGAGCTTTGGAGAAAACGGCCGCATCGATCTGCGCAAAGGCCTGGGCGGTGAGTTTCAGAATCAGTCCATCGTTCTTACGAGCCCGGGCGTCGTCGTCAAAGATCTGATCATTGTCGGCGGCCGAAATCCCGAAACGCCTCCAGCGCCGCCCGGAGACATTCGCGCGTTCAATGTCCACACCGGTCACTTGGTCTGGAGCTTCCACACCATTCCTCACCCCGGCGAACCCGGGTACGAGACATGGCCGCCCAACGCGTGGAAAACGGCCGGCGCAGCGAACAACTGGGCAGGCATGACCGTAGACCAAAAGCGCGGCGTTGTCTACGTTCCCACCGGATCAGCCGTGCCTGACTTCTATGGAGGCGCGCGCCTCGGGGATGATCTTTTTGCCGATTGCCTGCTCGCTATCGACGCCACGACGGGGAAGATGCTTTGGCATTTTCAGGGTGTGCATCACGATCTTTGGGATCGCGACTTCCCTGCTCCTCCGGCGCTGCTCACAGTCCGCCACGACGGCAGGATGGTTGACGCGATTGCCCAAACAACCAAGCAAGGCTTCGTCTTCGTCCTCGATCGCGACACGGGCAAGCCGCTTTTTCCAGTCGAGGAGCGTCCGGTCCCCGCGAGCAAGGTCCCCGGTGAGGCGAGCTCCAAAACGCAACCATTCCCCACCCTGCCCGCACCGTATACACGCCAAACCCTCACCATCAACGACTTGACCACCAGAACACCGGAAGCACACGACTTCGCGGTGAAGCGCTTCCTGTCCTTCGTCAGCGGCGATCAGCAATTCTATCCATTAACCGTCGGCAAGGAAACGATAGCGGCGCCCGGTTTCGACGGCGGCGGCGAATACGGAGGCCCCGGAGTCGACGCTGCGACGGGCGTGATTTACATCAATGCCAACGACGTAGTGGACACCGGGGGGCTTGCCGAAAATGACATGAACGCGGGGCTGGGACTATCCACGTACCAGACCCAATGTGCGCTCTGCCACCGAGACAATCGAGCAGGTTCGCCGCCGGAGTTTCCCTCGCTCGTCGATGTGGGCAAGCGCCTGACACAACAACAAATCATCGACACCATTCACGGCGGGAAAGGCCGTATGCCCTCCTTTCCGAACCTCCAGGCCAAGCAGTTAGCCGAATTGCTGGAGTACGTACGAACCGGAAAATCGAAAAGCGCCCCGACTGTGGGCAGTGAAGGAAAAGAACCTGCCGCCCCAGTGGATACTGAATTGCAACACGATGTCGTCGCCAAATCATCTGCATTTCTGAGCACCGCTGCAACGCGCGACACGATCGGTGCAACTGTCTTCTCACGCAACTGCGCGATATGCCACGGCGATAAGATGGAAGGCATCACTCCCGGATTCCCGCCACTTCGAGGTGTCGGCAGCAGGCTGACCGCTCGGCAGATGACCGACCTGGTCCACAGCGGCAGAGGACGTATGCCTGCCTTCGGGAAGGCGAAGATTTCGGACAGCGAGATGCAGAGCCTGATGCGATTCCTTGGCGCGAGCGATATGCCGACAAGCGCTGTGCCACCCGAGGTAGCCGAGATGAACCGCTATCGCTTCACTGGCTATCACAAGTTTCAGGACGCAGAAGGCTATCCGGCTGTCGCGCCTCCATGGGGTACATTGAGCGCCATCGATCTGAATACTGGAAGGTACCTCTGGAAGGTGCCGCTCGGTGAATACCCGGAGCTCGTTCGCAAAGGGGTGGGAAAGACCGGCACTGAAAACTATGGCGGTCCCGTCGTGACAGCAGGCGGCCTGGTGCTCATCAGCGCTACGGTGTTCGACAACAAGATACGCGCCTTTGACAGCAGGACGGGGGCGTTGCTTTGGCAGTATGAACTCCCCTACTCCTCGGTTGCGACCCCTACCACCTACATGGTGAACGGCAAGCAGTACATCGTGGTCGCCGCAGGCGGCAGCAAGCTGACACACGGAGCGCCAGGCGGCGTATACGTAGCGTTCGCTCTGCCGTAAGTCAGTTCACTGAAAAATCGATCGATCAAAGGAGCCACCGATGGAACTCGGAGTGTTCACACCGCTTCTCTCAAAGAAGCCTCTGGATACCGTACTCGGCCAGTTGAAGGAGTTGGGAATTCATACTGTCGAACTCGGTACCGGCAACTTTCCCGGCAATGCGCATTGCAACCTTTCGATGCTTGATGACGCCCGCGCACTCACTGAGTTTCGCAATACCCTTACTCGCCATGGCGCGACGATCAGTGCTTTGAGCTGCCACGGCAACGCTCTGCACCCCGATCCGGCGACCGCGCAGCAGGCACAGGAAACCTCTCGCAAAACAATCCTGCTCGCCGAGAAGCTTGGCGTGCCGGTCGTCGTGGACTTCTCAGGATGCCCCGGCGACTCCCGTGCAGCCAAGCACCCGAATTGGGTAACGTGTGCGTGGCCGCCGGAGTATCGCGACATGCTGGAGTGGCAGTGGAACGAGGTCGTCACTCCGTACTGGATTGAACACGCAAAGTTCGCTGCATCGCACGGCGTGAAGATCGCGATTGAAATGCATCCTGGCTTCGTCGTCTACAGCCCGGAAACGATGCTCCGATTGCGCTCGATCGCCGGAGATACCATTGGGTGCAATTACGATCCCAGTCATCTGTTCTGGCAGAGTATTGACCCGATCGCAGCCATACGCTTGCTCGGCACCGCGATCTTCCACGTTCATGCCAAAGACACGCAACTCTACCCAGTCAACCTCGCTCGTGCCGGAGTCCTCGACACCAAGACCTTCAACGACGAGCGCAACCGCAGCTGGCTGTTTCGGACCTGTGGATATGGGCACGGCGCCGAATGGTGGAAGGAGTTCGTTTCTACCTTGCGCATGTTCGGCTACGACAATGTTCTTTCCATCGAACATGAAGACAGTCTCCTTGCGCCCGAAGAAGGTTTACGCAAAGCAGCGCAGTTTCTACAGGAAATCGTCATCGACGAACCACCCGAAGCCGCTTGGTGGGTTTAGCCTCACGGCAACGCGAAAGCGATGTACCGTCCACCCTTAGGCGTCTTTGGCGTTCGCCCGCCACCCGCTGCAATCACCACGTATTGCTTGCCATCGACAATATAGGTCGTGGGCGTTGCAAGGCCTGCAAAGGGCATTTGCGTATGCCAAAGCAGCTTTCCGGTACTGCTGTCGAATGCTCTGAACTCCCGATCGAAGATCGTAGCGCCTATGAACACCAGGCCACCGGCTGTCACGACGGGGCCTCCATAGTTTTCCGTTCCAGTGTCATGTGAAGGCAAATCCGGATAATAGCCCAGAGGAATCTTCCACAGATATCGCCCTGTATTCAGATCGATCGCATTCAGCGTACCCCACGGCGGCTTCACTGCAGGATAGCCCTCCGGATCCAAAAACTTCTCATAACCCGTGAACTGGTACCTCGTCATCGCCTCCGGTAGCTTCTCGTCGGCACCTTCGAAATCGGCGGTGCTGGCATGCAGCAGCTGTTCAATCGAATGCAGTTGCCCGTCGGGGAGCATCGTTTGCGTGAATTTCGGCATGCGGCCTCTGCCTGTCCGTACAACGCCCTCGACCTGCACATCGGAAAGCCGGCCGCTGATCCCGGCGAGACGGGGAAATCCCGGCTGGATCCCCTCGAGTTTCTCGCCATGGCAAACGGCGCAGTGCCGCGAGAATTGCTTCTTCCCTTCCGCAACGGCTTCCTTGTCTGCCGGTGATGGATCAGCAGGTGCCGCGGATAGCTCCTTCCCTGTGGGCAGCGGAACATCATCTTTCCCAAGCCGCACAAATCGCAACAACGCCTCCAGTTCCTGTCCCTGAAGATTCGGAAAGGCCGGCATGCGTCCTTTGCCCTTGTGAATGATTTCCGCAACCTCAGCCGTAGAAAGTCTTCCGCCCACGGCATTCAAATCCGGAAAATCCGGCGGAGACCCCTTGAGATTGCCTTGATGACAAAGCGCACATTGCGCCATGTACGTGTGCTTGCCTAGCCTGGCATGCAGGTCAACTGGTTGCAGTCCGCCCGTCCAGGCCAAATCATTTGCATTGACATACAAAATCCCATTCGGCCTATCGATACCAGGCCCGCCCCATTCGGCGCCTCCATCGAAACCCGGGAAAACAATCGTCTGCTTGCCAAGTTGGAAGGGATGAAACAGTCCGCCGTTCACCATCGTCTTCATCTTTTCAACAGCAAAGTCATGCGCGGCCGCTGTCCGGTCCGTGAGTTCATTTTCGCTCAGGGACTGTCGAGCGAAGGCCGCCGGAAGCAGCGGGATCGGCTGCGTCTTTGAAGCGACTTCGCCCGGAACGGTGCTCCCAGGAAACTCCCGTTCTTCCACCGGAAACACGGGCTTTCCCGTATCCCGATCGAGCACAAACACGAAGCCCTGTTTCGTCACTTGTGCAACAACATCTTCCTGCCTGCCGTCGTGACGGATCGTCATCAGCACCGGAGCCGCAGGGAAATCACGATCCCAAATGTCATGATGAACACCCTGGAAGTGCCACAAAAGCTTTCCCGTCTTCGCATCCAGTGCAAGTAGGCAATTCGCGTACAAATCATTCCCCAGCCGCCCGCCGCCGTAGAAGTCGGGCACCGCTGAACCCGTAGGTACATACACGACGCCCCGCGTCGCATCCAGCGTCATCCCGGCCCAGTTGTTGGCCGAGCCCGCCGTCTTCCACGCGTCCGCCGGCCAGGTCTCGTATCCCGGCTCACCCGGCCGAGGAATCGTGTGAAACCGCCAGCGTAACTCACCCGTGCGAACGTCAAATGCCCGGATGTCTCCCGGCGGCGCAGGTGGCATCTCCGCTTCACGCGCGCCCATGATGATCAGGTCGCCAAAGACAACGCCTGGGCTCGTGATCGAAAGCGCCTGCCTCAGGTAGTCCCCGCGTAGGCCTTTGCGGAGATCAATCCTTCCACGCTCACCGAAGCTCGGTATCGGTTTGCCCGTAGATGGATCGAGAGCATAGAGAAAAGTCAGCACCGACGCCAGAAGACGGCTCTGGTGTCCATCGCTCCAGTACGCCAACCCGCGGATCGGCTGGCGCGTGCTGATTCCCGAATCAAACTTCCACAGAAGCTTCCCGGTTGCGGCATCGAGCGCAATAACCTTTTGCGTGCTCGTGTACGCATATAACGTGCGCCCAATGACGATCGGGTTTGTCTCCATCCCCGAATCTTCACCCGGCCCCACATCGAAGCTCCACGCCTGCCGCAACAGATGAACGTTCTTGCGATTGATCTGCGTCAGCGTCGAATAATGATCGGCAGAAGCCTGTCCTCCGGCACGCTCAGAGTCGTCCGGAACCACATCCGCTCGCACGGTCTGACGCGGTGAATGCGCCAGGGCGATCCCCAGTACCAACGCGGTGACAGTGCACCATCCGACACGGATAGCGTCAGAGCGGCGCACTCAGGATTTCTTCCTATACTTGAAGAGCTGCATGAATCCATAGTCCATGTGCAATTGCTGATGGCAATGCATCAGCGTGTCTCCGGGATTGTCTGCCGTAAAGTCAACCGCAACGCTTTGAAGTGGCATCACGTTCACTACATCCTTTTTCAGACCGCTCATCGCCTTCTCTCCGATCCGCGTCACTTCGAAGGTGTGTCGATGCAGATGCATTGGATGCTGGTCGCCGCTGCCATTGCGAAAAACAAGACGATACCGCTTTCCTGTCTCTAGATAGAGCGGTTCAATGTCCGGCCACGAGTGATTGTTGATGGTCCACGTATCGAACTTCGAACCCTCTGCGGGACCGATATCTCGAAACGTCAGCTCAAACGTCTCATCGGGTCGCTGACGCACGCTCTCCGCAAGAGCGAACTGCGAGTAGTCCCACTCCGCCGGCGCTGGATCCTTCCAAACGGGTTTGCCTTTTTCGCCGGCATACTCAATCACGACGCCGAGGCCCATCGCCCGCTCCTTCTCGAGGATGGAGCCCAAAATCCACACCCCAGGCGCATCCATTTCCACAATCGCGTCCACTCGCTCGCCCACCGCAAGGGAAAGCACCTCCACAAACTGCGGGCGGGGGACCGGATTGCCGTCCATGGCGACAATCTTGAAGTGATGCCCGGGAAGAGACAGCACCACATTCTCGGTGGCGCTTGCATTCAGCAGACGCATCAACAAACGTTGTCCGCGCTTGACGCGAATGGGTTCACCGGCTCCCAGTCGGTGAGCGTTGATCGTCGCATATTGATATCCGACATCGGATCCGGTCGTCAGCGGTTGGTTGGAAGAATGATCGCGCATCATCTCAACCATGGGAACCAGTGAAGGCATCCAGTGATGAATCGCCAAGTTGATCTCTTGGTCGTAGGCGAGTTGAGGCTCGCTGCCCTCGACGAGAAGAAATCCGAACTGTCCGCTGTAGGTCCCGATCGAGAGGTTGTCATAGGCAGCATTATGCGTGTGATACCAGCGCGTCCCACTGGGGCGTGGTGTGAAGCTGTAGCGCTGCGTAGCCCCGGCAGCAATCATTGGAGATCCTTCTTCCATCGCTCCATCATTGAGGGAATCGATCGCCAGGCCGTGCCAATGCACTAGGTCCTCTCCAGTGCTCGCATTCGTCACGTCAATTAACACGGGCCGGCCCTCTCGAAGCTTCAGCAGCGGGCCCGGGACAGTACCGTTATAGCTGAGGGTCTTCACAACAACACCAGGGCTGATCTCAAGCGAACAAGGCTCGATTCGCAGCGTCAAATCAGGCCGCGTCGTCGCGGCCCTTGCCCATGGAGGACACAAAACAGCTCCCGCCGCAACCACTCCTGTCCCCGCAAGAAATCTTCTTCGATCCACGATTGCCTTCCTCACCCAACGAAGTTACAAAGTCAAGCGCATCGGCTTGACGGTTTCGTCGCTCCGGTACGCTACAGACCGCTCTTAGTGCTTTTCCAGTCTTTTCAGATAGGCCGCATCAATCGCGATTGACTCTTTCCAGGGAACAGTGAACGCTTCCTGCTCCACAAACATATGCTCGATCGACTGCGAGTGGCTTGCCTGCGCGAGGATTGGCGCGTAGTCAATATTGCCTCGCCCAAGCTCCACCACTTCGGAACCTTCCCGTGACGTCGGATTCGGATGCGCCGCGAGACGGAAGTCCTTGATGTGCAGCATCCGAAAACGATGCGGGTACTCCCGCATCATCGCGACGGGATCTATGCCGGCTACCTTGGCCCAGCCGCAGTCAAGCTCGAAGGCCACCTTGTCCGGATCGCACAGGCGCAGCAGTTCCATGTAAGGAACCTTCCCATCGACCGGCGCGAACTCACCCGTATGGTTGTGATAACCAAAGCGCATCCCGGCCGCCTTGAGCTTCTCTCCCATCGCGTTAAACTGGTCCGCGTTGTAATGCCAGTCATCCAGGCTCGGAGGAGGAGGAGGATTCGTTGCACCCGCCGGCAGCGCGACTCTTCTGCCCGGTGTCGCGCAGATAATCCACCGCGCACCAATCGCGCGATCGAACTCCACAATCTGGTCGAAACGATTCCGCAGATCGCCGAAAGGATGATGGGCGCTCACGCATGCCAGGCCTGCGCCATCAAGGGCCTTGCGGACTTCGGAAGCAGTGCGCTTCGGCAGCGCGGCTGCTTCCACCTCGGTGTAGCCCGCATCATGGACCGCACCAAGCGTACCTTCGAAGTCGGCCGCCATCTGCTCCCGAACGCTATACAGCTGGATTCCCAGCGGCAAGCGAAGTGGTGCCGCCTGCGATCGTCCCGCTGCAGCCAATGCAGCCATTGCCGTCGTACCAAACATGAAGCCCCTGCGAGAAAGTGTCATACAGCATCTCCTGCGACGAGTCGTTCCCCATCGCGAAACGTGAGAAGGAACGCGACCAGCACCAGCATCGACAGAATCGCCGAAAAGAGCCAGATCGCCTTCCAGTTATAGAGAGGAGGAATTGCTCCGACGAGCGCAAAGTGTTCTACCACCGCTCCCGAAAGCCATGACCCCGCAAACATCCCTGCGCCATAGGTGATGAACGTGATTAAGCCCTGAGCCGCAGCTCGCATTGCGGGCGAAGTCTTGTGATCGATGTAAATCTGCCCCGTAACAAAGAAGAAGTCATAGCAGATTCCGTGCAGGAGGATGCCTGCCCACAGCATCCACACACGCGCGTCCGCATTACCGTACGCAAACAAACAGTAGCGAGCCACCCATGCAGCCATGCCAGCCACCAGCATGCCCTTCACCCCAAGCCGTCGAAAGAACCAGGGAATGAGCAGCATGCAGAGCAGCTCGGAAGCTTGTCCGCCGGTCATCTTTCCTGCCGCATCGCGCACACCTGTCTGGTTCAGGAAGAGATTCGTAAACGCGTAATAGAACTGGAGCGGAATGCAGATAAGAAAGGAGGCCGCCGCAAACACCGCAACCGGCCACTCCTTCTATACGACCAGCGAATCGCGGAGTGAGGCGCCACGCTGTGTTTCGTTTGCGCGCTGGTCCAGCAGAGGCGGTGTATGCGGCAAAGTCAGGCAATAGAGTCCAAGCGCTATCGAGGCCGCAGCCGCAATCTGCAACGGCTTTGCGGTTTTTTCAAGTGCGAAAAACCCAACCAGCAGCCCCGCAAAAATCCATCCCAGGGTGCCAAAGATGCGCAGCGCCCCAAATTCGCGCTTGGGATCTTTTATTTGCCGGAAAGCAAGTGAGTTCGTCAGGCCAAGGGTCGGCATGAAGCAGAGACAATGGAGCAGTAGCACCATGTACACCGCGCCAAAACTCCGCTGCGTGGACGCCACCGCCAGAAACACTCCGCCGGCAAGATGCAGGACGCTGAGAACTTTCTCCGTCGCAAAATATTTATCAGCCACCACCCCGACAAAGAACGGCGCAATCATCGCGCCGATAGCCGTTGCTCCCGCTGCAAGTCCGATCTGTTGCCCGTTGAAATGCAGCGTGGTTGAGAGCCACGTGCCAAACGTCACATACCAGGCACCCCAAACGAAATACTCGAGGAACATCATGAAGCTCAGCCGAAACCGCATCATCGAGGTCATTGGGACAGGGCCTCGATGTTCGCTAACGGCTTCGCAGCGGCGTCGCCGCTAACGTTTGCACGCGCCGGAAACGGATCTTCTATGTCCTGCCAAACAGATCCCTGGGCAAAGCTCTTCAACATCGCCTCAATCGTGCAGCTCACCCTGTATCCGCCGCTGAAACTGCACACCATCCCGGGCCGCTGCTGTTCTGCTCCGCCCTGTCTGATCCACGCATAAATTTCCGAAATCACATTCCGGAACGCATCCGCCCAGCCATCGTGGTGGCCCACAGGAAGGCCCGCATACATCTGCGCTTCTGGCATCAGCAACGCAGCCTCACGTTGCAGGATGCAATTCGGTTGCGCATACGACCCCACCCACAACTCGTTGGGCTTCTCCTGCTCCCAGCGCACCGACGCCACTCGGCCATTCACTTCCAGCTGAAGATCATTCTTGTGCCCAGGTAGTACCTGCCCCACCTTCAACGATCCGCGCGCCCCATTTTCAAAACGCAGCAACACCGCCGCAAGGTCCTCCCCATGGACCGCCACCGGCGTTCCAGACCCCACCTTGTCTCGGCTAAACGTTGCCCGCGGTGCATTCGCCGTGTACCGCGTCTTCACCACGGTGCACAGATCTGCGAGCACACTTTGGATGCGCGCACCCGCCACATGCTCCGCGAGGTCACACCAGTGCGCAGCAATATCCGCGAGCGCCGAACTCGGTCCCGCCAGCAAAGGATCGACACGCCACGAGTACGTATTCTCATCCGTCAGCCAGTCCTGCAGATACTGTCCGTGGATGGAAACAGTTTCGCCGAGCGTACCGTGAGCCACCATCGCCCGTGCCTGTTGCACCATCGCATGGCCACGGTAATTGAACGTCACCGCTCCAACCACATCGGCCTCCGCCGCAGCGTCGCGAAGTTCCGCGCACTCCTTCGCGGTACACGCCAATGGCTTATCCGAAATCACGTGCTTCCCCGCGCGAAGGGCAGCCAGGCTTACCTCACGGTGAAGGAAGTTTGGGGTCGTGTTGTGAACCACGTCGATGTCGGCACACTGCACCAGTTCCATATAGTCGCGGAAGGCGTATCCGGCCTTGAGCTTCGCCGCCTTCTCTTGGGCCGACTGCAGGCTGGACCCCGCGATGCCGACGATCTCCACATCGCCAAGCCGACGCACGGCATCCAGATGATGCTCCGCAATGAATCCAGGGCCCACGAGCCCCATCCGCAACGAACTCTGCATATCTGTTGGCTACCTTCTTGGAGGATCCCTTCGCGAAAGCACGGACTTTCGGCGAACAACATCCAACGTAACAGGGATGATGACATGAACAAATCTAAATCAATGACACCATATGTTACCTACATGGCCCGTGTCAATATTCAAATTTGAATAAATTGCACAAAGTTTACGCGATCCCGTCTAAGATTCCGGCGATCACATCCTGCTCGTCCTGATCGTCAAGGCAGGACGGAATCGCTAGCAGCTGGCTTCGACGGAAGAGCGCGTCCGAAACAGGGCAACTGCCTGGACCATACTCATAAACGGAGCTGCTGTTCTCAGCCAGGCTCCACGGAAACCCCGGTGCACCCGATCCATGCTTCAGCACCAGCGAAGGAATATTGGAGTAGATGTGGAGACCATAGTCGATCAGCACCGTATTGCTCGTCTCCGTACACGAACACGCGATTCCATGCCACCGCGACCGTGCAACCACACGTCGCGCGCTAGCCTCATCGGGGTGGACAAGGATCAGGAAGCTCCCCGTATCGCCTTGAGGATCGGCCACGGACCGAAAATGAATCCCTGCTCTCTCCAGCGCTCGACGAATTATCTGATTACTCGACTGCATCCGGCGAACAGTAACAGGCAGTTTACGCAGCTGTACGCGCAGCACAGCCGCACGCAGCTCATCCAGCCGGCACCCCCGCCCCCAGGTAGATACCTGGCTGTCTCGCACTAAGAGTTGATCACTGTGGTCGCGGGCATAGCCCAGATCATGGCTGGCAATGGCGCGAGCAGCCAGGACAGGATCGTTGGTCACAACAGCTCCCGCTTCTCCGCTGCTCATGTTTTTATTCGCCTGAAAGCTGTAGATCCCCATATCCCCGAAGGTGCCGACAGGCTGTCCCGCAACATGCCCACCGACACATTGTGCGCAGTCCTCGACAACAAAAATCCCCCGCTCCCTGGCCAGAGCGGCTAGCGGAACGATATTCGCGGGAGCGCCACTCATATGCACAACGATCATGCCTGCAGTGCGGGGTGTTATGCGCCGCGAGACGTCGTCGACATCCAGCCCAAAGGTCTCGTCGATCTCAGCCAGCACGGGAATCGCGCCCATGTTCACCACTGCCGCTACCACCGAAACCCACAGATAAGCAGGCACGATGACTTCCTGGCCCGGCCCGACCTGGAGCGCGGCCAAGGCAACTTGGAGCGCAGTCGTTCCGCTGGTTACCGCAAGCGCATGCCTCACACCCAGAAAGTGCGCGAACTCCCCTTCAAACTGTTTTACTTCTTGCTGCGGATGAATGCCGTAATAACGAAACAACGAGCGGCTGCGGCAAACGCGAAGAACCGCCTCTTCCTCTTCCGAGTCCATCGCGTGTACACCCGGAAACGCCTCGGGGAGCGGCTGCTGGCGTAGAGGGCGAGAATGTGTGGACTGGTCCATAGTGATTCCCATCATGCCGGATAGCATACCCGTACCAGATACCCGGGGCTGTCGACGACGGATGGTTCCTTGTAGTTCTCACTGCGATCGATTGTCAACATGGATTCCCTGTCTGTATCGAGTTAGTATGGTTCTGAAGAAATCCATGGCGAAAACGGTAAAACCCGCACGCCGAGGCAAAGCAGCGCAGACCGAGCTCTCGATACTGAAGCTGATTCAATCGAGCCCATCGATTTCGCGCGTGGAACTTGCCCAAGCATCAGGACTCAGCACCGCGGCCATCACCGGCGTGGTCAGTTCGTTGGTGCAGAAAAACATCCTCATCGAAGGCCCAAGCTTGGCCGGAGGATTGGGCCGCAAGCGGGTGGGCCTTATGCTTCGGCAAACCCTCGGGTACGTCGTTGGAGTCGACCTCGGAACCTTCAATCTCCGCGTCACGATATCGGATCTGAATGGCGTTTCGCTCGCCAGTCATGAAACGCCCACCCAGATGGATCGTGGTCGGGACCAGGTCTTGCGCCACACCTGTCGCCTCATTCGCGAAACTCTGCGTGAAGCCGGAATCAAACCCGGACAAGTGCTCGGAATCGGCGTCGCGTTCTCCGGGGTCATTGACGTCGAGAAAGGCATAATCCTTTCGTATCCACGACCGGGTCACGTCGAATCTTGGCGCAACATCCCCTTGCGGAAGATCTTCGAAGATGAGTTCCACGTCCCCTGCCTCCTCGAAGACAGCGTTCGCGCGATTGCCATCAGCGAGCGGACGAACGGTGCCGGTCGCAAGTACAGCGACTTCGTGTACATCGACGTAGGAGTGGGCATTGGATCGGCGATCTTCATACACGGCAAAATCTACCGCGGCTTCAATGGCAGTGCCGGCGAATTCGGTCATATGACCGTTGATGAGGACGGCCCGTTATGCTGCTGCGGAAATCACGGATGCCTCGAGGCGATTGCCTCCGGCGCGACACTCATCGATATGGTGAAAGGGGCGCTCAAAAAAGGTGTCCCATCGAAGTTGCTTGAGATTGCAGGAGGCTCCGACAAGATCACGCTGGAAGCCATTGCCGAAGCCGCGGAAGCCAACGACAGTCTGGCATTCCGTTCCTTGACGGAAGTGGCCGGACACATCGGAACCGCATGCGCCGATCTCATCAACCTTCTGAATCCTGAAGCGATCATATTCGGCGGTGCAATGTTCCGCGCAGCTCCGGAATTGCTGATAAGGCAAGTGCAGCAATTAGTTCGGCGCCGCGCTATGGAGAAATCGGTTAATGACGCTGTGCTGTTGACTGCAACAACGAAGAGCGACGCAGGCGCACATGGCATTGCGAAACTTATTGCCGAACGTGTCCTGGATGAAGTCATGGAACGCAATCTCATCTGAACCAGATCGCTACAGAGCGCCCTTGACTTCGACAACACGAAGCTGACATGAATACAGCGGAGTGGTGTCGGGAGGAGGTGTGGCAATCTTCTATGCCTGGAAGGCGAAGTATGGCGGCGGGCATAACCAGGCGAAAAAACGGTTCAACATCGCTAAGCGTGAGACTCTGTGGGGCTCGTGTCCCTGGCACCGGTAATCGCAAATCCCCAGAAGCCGCGTATACCCGCAGCTACCACCGTCACACTTGCATAGGTTGCTCCCCCAACAGCTTCCCTTACCGAAGAGATGCACCAGAGAAAGACAAAAGCCCGATTTGGCGGCCAAATCGGGCTAATCAAGTCTTCTGAGTATGTGGCGGAGAGTGGGGGATTCGAACCCCCGATAGAACTTTTGGTCCTATAACGGTTTAGCAAACCGCCGCCTTCAGCCACTCGGCCAACTCTCCTGCGGGGTACGCACCGATTATAACGTGACTCGCCGCTTTCAGTCCCCTCCTCTTCCGCTACCGCCATCCTGTGTCACGCCCCACTCGACATTTCAGCTACATTCAAAAGGCAGCCCCGCATCCCCTGTCCGAGGTCGCTCGCCATCAACCGCACCACCCACTCCAACAAACTGCGCCTGCTCCCGCTCATCGGAGCCACCTACTTTATGGTCTCGGGAGGCCCCTACGGCCTCGAAGACATCATCGGAATGGCTGGCTTCGGCCGCGCGCTTCTGCTCCTCGCCATTGTCCCCCTGCTCTGGTCGCTCCCCACCGCCCTCATGGTTGGAGAACTCGCCTCCGCCATCCCCGACGAAGGCGGCTTCTACATCTGGGTCAAGCGCGCCCTCGGCCGCTTCTGGGGATTCCAGGAAGCCTGGCTTTCTCTCGCCGCCTCCATCTTCGACATGGCCATCTACCCCACCACCTTCACTCTTTATCTCGGCCAGGTCTTTCCCGCCGCCACCGCCGGTCATCGCGGATTCGCACTCAAACTCTCCATCGTCCTCATCGCCACTCTCTGGAATCTGCGCGGAGCCAAAGCCGTCGGCGAGGGCTCCATCTACATGATGCTCGTCTCCCTCAGCCCCTTCATCGTGCTGATCCTCATCTCCTTCTGGAAGATTCTCCACGGAGGCCTGCATCTCCTCGGCCCGAGCGTAGTCGCGCACGATATGGGCACCGCGCTTTCCGTTACCCTCTGGAACTACATGGGCTGGGACAACGCCTCCACCATCGCCCAGGAAGTCGAAGACCCCCAGCGCA
>JAZKBC010000252.1:23206-28264 GCA_040388825.1 Acidobacteriota bacterium
CTACCCCCGCGCTATGCTCGGAGCCGCCGCCCTGGTCGCCTGCGTCTACATGATCCCCGTCGCCACCATGTGGGCGCTCGGAATCCCTGCGGGCCGCTTCTCCACGGGCGCCTGGGCTGACGCTGCCACGCTCGTCGCTGGCGGCTGGCTCGCCTTCACCGTCGTCGCCGCCGGCTCGCTCGACGGACTCGGCACCTTCAACGCCCTCACCCTCACCCTCACCCGCCTCCCCTACGCCATGGCGGAAGACGGCCTGCTCCCGAGCATCCTCCGCCGCCGCACCGCGAAAGGCGTTCCCTGGGTCAGCGTCATTGTTTGCGCCATCTGTTGGGCTCTCGCTCTTACGCTTCCCTTCGAGCGCCTCATCTCCATCGACCTCGTTCTCTACGGCGGCGCTCTCCTCCTCGAGTTCGTCGCCCTCGCTGTCCTTCGCCGCAGCGAACCCGATCTCTACCGTCCGTTCCGCGTGCCCGGCCCCCGCATCAATACGATCCTCATCGCCATCGGTCCCTGCGGTCTGCTCGGCTTCGCGATCTACGCTGCGCGCGACGAAAAGGTAGCCGGCCTCAATGCTCTCCTCTTCGCCGCATTGGTCGCCATCGCCGGAGCCCTCATCTACGCCGCTTTCGAACTCCTGCGCCCCAAATCCGCCGGCATCGAACCATCTCACCGGCAATGAGAATTGGCCCGCCACCATGAAGGTAACGGGCCCATTCTCAATCTTGGATCTCTTGACTTACTGACGCCGGTCCTCTGACCCTTGCCGCCTGTCTTCTGCCTTGTGCTTCTCCTCGTACGCAGCCCGCGCTTCGAGAATAATCTCCTTCGCCGCCGCGGCATCTTTCCACCCCTTCACTTCAACATCCTTGCCTTCCAGATCCTTGTAGATCGAAAAGAAGTGCTTGATCTCTTTCAAAATGTGCGGATACACATCCGAATAGTTGTTCACGTCGTTGTAGCGAGGGTTCCCCTCACCCACTGCGAGAATCTTCTCGTCACCCTTACCCTGGTCGATCATGTCCAGCACGCCGATCGGCCGCACCGTCAGCACGCATCCCGGAAAGCTCGGTGTATCCACCAGCACCAGAACGTCCAGCGGATCGCCATCCCGTCCCAGCGTGCTCGGAATAAATCCGTAATCTCCCGGATAGTGCACCGGCGAAAACAGGTTGCGGTCCAGCCGGAACACGTGCAGTTCCTTGTCGTACTCATACTTGCTGATCCCCTCCAGGGGAATTTCAATCACTGCGTTGATCAGCTCAGGCGCCTTCGCGCCAATCGGAAGCTCCAGGTAGTTCGTCATAAATGAAAAGCGTCTCGTCTCATCGATCAGATTTTGGTACCGCAGCCCGGCTTCAGTACACTCCGGATTCCGCCTGCGGCCATCTCTTTCAGTCTATCGCCTTCTGCCCCACTGTTGCTTTTCCCGCCTTTCATCTTTTCCTGTTCGCCAGACAACCTTTTGCTATGACCTTCGTTCGCCCACTCAGCCAACCCGGGCCACGTTTCCCCAGCAATCGCACTCCAATCTAGGAATTGCACGACGTGTTTTCCTTTTTGGAGTTTGCTCATGTTTGCTTACCGTCCAAGGCTCTCTCTGAGTCTTAGTTTTGTTGCATTTATCCTCTCCGCCTCAATCGCTTCAGCCCAGGCCGGCTCCGCTGCGCGAAAGTCCATGGACATTTCCATCTTCGCCGGCTACACCAACGTCGTCCCCGACTACTCCTACCAGCGCGACACCGGCGTGGCCTTCGGCGCCAACATCACCCGCTACTACCACTTCCCCATCAAACCCTCACTCGAGCTACGCGCCAACCTAGCCAACGGCCCGATCGTGAACGAAACCTTCTACCTCTTCGGTGTCCGCGGCCAGGTCGACATGTTCCATGACCGTATCCATCCCTACATGGACTTCCTCATCGGACCCGGATTCATCCACTACAACTTCGTCCCCGTCCCGTCCAACCCCAGCTACCGCGGCGACAATGGAGTCGTTAAATCTCCCGGTGGCGGCGTCGACTTCGACGTCTACCGCCACTTCCAGCTCAAGGCTGACTTCCAGGGAACATTCTGGAAGATCGGCAAAAACGACACACTCACCCCGCAAATCCTCACATTCGGTGTCGTCTATCGCATCCCGTTCCACCGCAACTTCTCCTACGTGAACAACAAGTAGCCCAAACCGGACGCCTGTCCGAAACATGAATGACGCCCGTCACACATTGGGCTCCCCAGCCGGTGCTACGCTTTCTGTGGGAGCCCATACACTTTG
Organism: Acidobacteriota bacterium; assembly: GCA_040388825.1. GTDB lineage: Bacteria > Acidobacteriota > Terriglobia > Terriglobales > Acidobacteriaceae > Granulicella. The sequence goes on from JAZKBC010000252.1 coordinate 25,479, forward strand.
CTAGAAACCCAGTCCTCCACCCAGCCTTCGTCGACTTCCTCCAACCACGCCGGCTCCAGCCGCTTCGTCCGTGCCTGCCTTCGCCAGCCCGTCGACCGCACCCCCGTCTGGTTCCTCCGCCAGGCCGGCCGCTACATGCCGGAGTACATGGCCGTCCGCAAACATCACTCCCTGCTTGAAATCTGCCGCACCCCCTCTATCGCCGCCGACGTCACCATCACTGCCGCCGAGCGCCTCGGTGTCGACGCCGCCATCATCTTCGCCGACCTCCTTCTCCCCTTCACCCCCATGGGCCTCGACTTCGAGTTCGTCAACGGCGAAGGCCCCGTCGTCCACCACCCCATCCGCACCCTCGAACAAATCCAGGCCCTCCGCACCGACCGCACCGACGAGCTCCTCTACGTCTCCCAAGCCATCGAGCTCGTCGCCAAACACTTCGCTCCTCCCCGCGCCGACGGCGACCAGCTCGGCATCATCGGCTTCTGCGGCGCCCCCTTCACCCTGGCCAGCTACATGATCGAAGGCGGCTCCTCCCGCAACTACATCGAAGCCAAAAAGATGATGTACGCCAGCGACGCCTCCTGGCCTCTCCTCATGGAGAAGCTCATCGAAGTCCTCACCGCCTACGCCGCCCAGCAGGTCGCCGCCGGTGCCGACGTCATCCAGGTCTTCGACTCCTGGGCCGGCTCCCTCTCCGTCGCCGACTACCGCGACTTCTGCCTCGCCCCCACCACCGAACTCATCCGCCGCATCCGCGCCATGGGCGTCCCCGTCATCTACTTCGGCGTAGACACCGCCTCGCTCCTCCCCACCTTCGCCGAAACCACCGCCGACGTCCTCGGCCTCGACTGGCGCATCCCCCTCGACGAAGCCCGTAACACCCTCGGCTCCTCGGTAGCCGTTCAGGGCAACCTCGACCCCATCACACTCTTCGCCCCCGAGTCCGTCATCGAATCCCGCGTCAAAGAAATCCTCGCCCAGAACGCCGGTCGCCCCGGCCACATCTTCAACCTCGGCCACGGCATCGTCCCCAACACCCCCGTAGACGCAGTAATCCAGGTAGTCCGCCAACTCAAGCAGTCTTAACTCGAAACTCGTGACTCGTAACTGGTAGCCGACCCTTTTGCACTTGCAGTTGTTCTTTCTCGTGCCATCCACAAATCTGTCATCCTGAGCGAAGGCTCGCGCTTTTGCGAGCCGCAGTCGAAGGACCTGCACCACCGCATGCAGCCGCACCCCGCTCGCACCTTTTCGCCATCAACCTCGGTTCTGCCTTCTCAATCTGGCTAACTGAACTTGCCGAAAGGGCGACATCGCAGCAAAGAGCCAGCACCGTACGAAGGTCCGTCTTGAATCTGGTGCCCAGAGCCACAACGAACCTTTGCGATCCCGGTCTTGAGCAGTGCCAGGTCACCTCCTGCAGAGCCAGGTATTTTTAACTCGTTTGAGACGGACTAATTCCTTCTTCGCCAAACCCGCAATCTTTACGTCCCCTCGGAAAGAGCCTGCATTCAGGATGCCGCTAATTTCGACGGAGCGCGTTTCCACAACTGTCTTCTTGGAGGGATATTCGGTGAGATGCTCTACCCACTTTCCCCAAAGGGAAATCTTGCCGGCCGAAAATCGACCGGATAGCGGGATGGCCTCATTGTTTGGTGCTCCCTCGTACACGTACAAAAATGCCTCTACTGTGGAGCCATGATGCCGCTTGATTTGCAATTCGTAACCCCAAATATCCCCGGTCGCGGGATGCGCAAATGCATTTGAATATGTCGCGGCTGTAGCAGTTCGTAAACAATCGTCTGACACACCGAGCCCGTGAGCCGATGAGACGGTGAAGAGAACGACAAACGTAGAAACCCAGATTCTCATTCAACTCAGAGTAGGCCAAATTTTGGTACAGCGGCGTCTCGCAAACTTCGCACCGAGACTCCGTGGCCTGTCGAAACGACCGAGGCTGCCGAAAATCCGGCTTTGCAGGAATCACATCCGCTATTCTCCAGTAGGCTGTTCATCTCCCGGAGGATTTCACGTGTTCTATTCGTGGCCCGAAATAAGATTCTGGTTGATCGCGGCAAGTGTCTTTGGAGCAGGTGTCGCCGCCTTCTACAGTGTGCGGAAGAAACGCCCCCTCCTTCGTACGCCTGCCCAAATCGTGAGCCTCTTGACCTGCCTCCTGTCTTTTGCGGTGATGTCCTTTGCACTACTCGGCCTTGTACTCGGTTGCAACAGCCACTCGGGGCCGCTGCTCTCCCCGTCAGCAGACAGAGCTGCCCGCATTGAAACAGATGATGAGGGCGCGACCGGTGGCGGGTCCGGAGTGTCGATTTACAGTCACCATGGTTTTAGCGTGCATAGGGTGATGTATGGCACTTGGCGCGGCGTTGACCTCGATGATCTGCGGTGGATAGGTGATTCGACTCTCGAGATCAAATACAGGGGTACGCTCGAATTTTGCTCGGATGCCGCCGGGATACATGTAATCTGCCTCCCCCGCTAGCGCTGTTGGTTGGGCTGCCCATCCAGTTCACTCAAAGCGGCGTTTTCACCAAATTCATCGACCCAACCTTCCACCCACCCACCCCACCCCAAAAATAATTCCGAGCGCCACCCCGTATCATCCGTCTGTCCACATAGAAGGCCATCGTGATCGAGGACTGCAGCTTGGCATTACCTGCTCTGCCCAACGCCCGTGTCGAAACCGACGTCGCGGCGCTGGTGGACACCTACGCCTCGCTCCTCTTTCGCGTCGCCCACGCAATTCTGCGCAACCCCGCGGAAGCCGA
>JAZKBC010000252.1:28274-29353 GCA_040388825.1 Acidobacteriota bacterium
CTCGAACACCACCACAAAATCCCCGCCATCCGCGACCTCCGCGTCTGGCTCGTCCGCATCACCTGGAACCTCGCTCTCGATCGCCGCCGCCGCATCCGCCCCGACCAGATCGACCCACTCTTCGCCGCGCAGCTAGCAGCCTCACTCCAACCCGCTGACGAAGCCCTCCAACTCACGCAACGCTTCAACGCCGTCCTCACCGAGCTCGACCGCCTCCCCAAACTCGAACGCCAGGCCCTGCTCCTCTCCGCCCTCGACGAACTCTCCACCACCGAAATCGCCGCCATCCTCAACCGCTCCGACTCCGCCGTCCGCGCCCTCATCCACCGCTCCCGAACCCGTCTCCGCGAACGGCTCCAGAAAGGAGGCCACGCCTGAACCACCCCGATCAGGACCTCAACCACATCCTTCAAGCGCTGGGCCAAACCCAACCACCCCGGCACCTCAACCAGCGCATCCTCGCGAACCTCGAAGCCCGCGCCACCTCAGCCGAGCCGCGCTCCCGGTGGTCCGGCGCCTTCTTCCTCGGCAGCCTGCCGCGTTTCGCCGGCTCCGCCTTCGCTCTTCCGCTCGCCGCAATCCTCATCGCGGCAACCGTGTTCAGTCTCACCTACGGCAGACACCGCAACCCTTCGAATCAACAAGAAGCTTCTAGGTACCCCGAGGTTTCAACCTCGGGTCTCTCAAGCACGACCACGGACCGGGCTTTAGCCCCTGGGGTAAGGTCCGAGCATCCGCAGAATTCAAGCCTCGCCACGAAAGGCGTCAGTCAGGTTCGCACTCCCGGATTAACCTGGGGCTTCAGCCCCACGAATAGCGCCGAACAAATCGCAGGGGCTTCAGCCCCGGGCCTTCAGACCACCACCGCAACGGCAGTCTCCACCGACCCCGCCTACGCCCCCAGCTTCCCCGCCCCACCGGCCCCACTCACCCGCGAAGAAAAACTCCTCCGCCAAATGGTCCGCCGCGAGCCTCAAGTCCTCCTCGCCCAACTCGACCTCCGCGACCACCACCCCAGCCTCGCTCCCCAGCGCAACAGCAACAACAGCGACGCCTTCTTCTCCGCCTTCATCCCCAGC
>JAZKBC010000252.1:29363-32110 GCA_040388825.1 Acidobacteriota bacterium
GACTCCATCACCCGAGCCGCCCACCCCATCCACCGAAGCCGACACGCAATCTGCCCCAGACCCCGCGGCTCAACCCATCGACATATCCTCAACCGACACCACCACCACCGGAGACCAGCAATGAACCGCGCCATCCTCATCGCCACGCTAGCCCTCACCCTCCCCTTCGCCGCCCTGGCGCAATCGGATAAGCCATCCGACAAGCCCGCCGAAAAACCCTCTGCCGAGAAACTTGCCGCCGAGAAAGCCGCAATCGAAGAGCGCGCGGTCCGTAACGCCCGTGGCCGGATCATCTACCCCGTCGGCACCAACTGCGCCACGCTCCCCACTCGCTCCGAGATGTACGACTGCGGCGAAGAGCTCGCCCAGACTCGTTACTTCCATCTCAACAACGTCTCCGCTCAGAACGACGCCAACGAGATCCTCGTCGCCGTTCGCAATATCGCCGACCCCAGCGTCAAGGTCTATCTCGTCGCCAGCACCGAGACCATCGCCGTCCACACCTTTCCGCAGGAGCTCGACAGCATCGCGGCCATCATCCACGAGCTGGACCAGCCCCGCCCCACCTACCGCCTCACCTATACCGTCACTGAATCCGATAGCGGCAAGCGCATCGGCGTCTCGCACTTCTCCTTCGTCGTCCAGGACGGTCAGCGCACCACGCTCAAGCAGGGCAGCAAGGTTCCCGTCGCCACTGGCAGCTACAACGGCGCCTCAGCCGCTAACGGCATCCAGACTCAGTTCACCTACCTCGACGTCGGAATGAACTTCGACGCCACCGCCTCGCGCAGTGGAGACAAGGTTGTTCTCAAAACCAAGGTCGAGCAGTCCTCCATCGCAGATGCCGTAGACATAGCCTCCGTCCGCGAGCCCGTCATCCGCCAGGCCGTCATCGACTGCATCTCCACCATCACCCCCGGTAAACCCACCGTCCTCGGCGGCATGGATGTCACCGGCAGCACCCGCCATCTGGACATCGAAGTCCTGGCCGAACCCATCTAGACGTTACCCCGAACGACCTCCAAAGCCCGGGCTACCCGCCCGGGCTCTCTTTTTCCCGAAAGGCGACACTTGACAAGAACACCCCCCAATCTGCCCCCCCCTCATCGCCACCTATCCGCCCATAGGCTTCAACCGATCCAGACCTAACCCACCCATTTTGAAGATTTTCGGACCGAAAATACGGTGGGTGTCTGCCATCACACAACCGTTTTCCGCAAGGGCGCTACCATAGGTCCAGTCATGAGCCAGTCCGCCCAACCCGCCATCCTCCTCCTCGCCCACGGAACCCCCAACCAGCTCAACGAGATGGCCGACTACCTCCGCTACGTCACCGGCGGCCGCACCCTCCCCGACGAGGTCGTCGCCGAGCTCCAGCACCGCTACGCCGAAATCGGCCTCACCGACGCCCCTCCCCTCGACCCTCCTCCTCTCACCCGCTGGACCCTCCGCCAGGGCTTCCTCCTCTCGCAGCTCCTCAACCGCCGCGTCTACGTCGGCATGCGCAACTGGTCTCCGTTCATCCACGAAATCGTCAGCGAAATGAAGCACGACGGCGTCACCCACGCCCGCGTCCTCTGCCTCGCCCCCCAGAACTCCCGCACCTCCACCGGCCTCTACCGCAAAGCCCTTGAGTCCGCCCTCACCTCCACCCCCGGCACGCCCTTCACCTTCGACTTCATCGCCGGCTGGGCTCACGAGCCCCTCCTCGCCGAAGCCTTCGCCGAAAATCTCTGGCCAACCTGGGCCCGCGCCTGCGCCGAAACCACCGCCACGGCTGGCGAAACGGTCCGCGTCCCCGTCCTCTTCACCGCCCACTCCGTCCCCTGCCGCACCATCCACACCCCCGCCGAAGCCCCCCACGCCTCCGCTCCCGGCGCCCCCGAACACAACACCCTCCAGGACTACGGCCACCACGCCGATCCCGACCCCTACCCCGTCGAGTGCAAATCCACCGCCCAAAGCGTAGCCGCCAAGCTCGCTCCCGTAGGCATGACCGACGCCGACTGGTTCTTCGCCTTCCAAAGCCAGGGCGTAGCCGGTGCCCCCTGGATCGGCCCCACCGTCGAAGACACCCTGAAAGCATTAGCCGAAGCCGGCCACAAAGCCGTAGTCCTCCAGCCCATCGGCTTCCTCTGCGACCACGTAGAAATCCTCTACGACATCGACATAGCCTTCACCGAAACCGCCAAGTCCCTCGGCCTCACCCTCTACCGCCCCCCCAGCCTCAACGACTCCCCCACCCTGGTCCGCGCCCTCAGCCAGGTCCTCACCACTCACTAATCACTAGCCACTCCTATGCGAATCGCCATCCTCGGCGGCGGCCTCTCCGGCCTCACCGCCGCCTACGAACTCGAAAAGGCCCGCCTCGCCGGCGCCGACATCGACTGGCATCTCTACGAAGCCAGCGACCGCCTCGGCGGCATCATCCAGACCACCCGAATCCCCACCCCCGAAGGCAACTACATCCTCGAAGGCGGCCCCGACGGCTGGGTCACCGAAAAACCCTGGGCCCGCGACCTCGCCATCGAACTAGGCCTCGAATCGGACCTCATCTACAGCAACGACGCCACCCGCAAAACCTACATCCTCAAAAGCAATCAGCTTCTCCCAATCCCCGACAGCATGCGCCTCATGGTCCCAACCGACCTCACCGCGCTCAACCACTCCCCGCTCTTCTCCCCCGAAGCCATCCGCGCCTACGCCGCCGAGCCCACCCGCGCCGCCGAGCTAAAAGCTTCCGCCCC
>JAZKBC010000253.1:0-21970 GCA_040388825.1 Acidobacteriota bacterium
GGCGCCATCGTCAAAGCCGGCACCAGCGCCCTCGTAGGCGTCACCGCCCCCGGCGAACGCGTCAAGCAAAAAGGCCTCATCTTCGCCGCCACACCTGCCGGCGACTTCGTCTGCGGCACGCTCCAACTAGCCGCCGCCATGAACATGCACATCTTCACCACCGGCCGCGGCACGCCCTACGGCCTCGCGATGGTTCCGGTCATCAAGGTTGCCTCCCGCACCGCGTTAGCCCAGCGCTGGAAAGACCTCATCGACATCGACGCCGGCCGTATCGCCACCGGCGACGCCACCATCCAGCAGGTCGGCGAAGAAATCTTCCAGCTCATCCTCGAAGTAGCCAGCGGCCGCAAACAAACCCGGGCCGACCACTGGGGTTTCCACAGCGACCTAGTCCTCTTCAACCCCGCGCCCATCACCTAGAGCGCCACTCGCAACGCCGACAAACAGCGAAAGAGTCAGGCGTTTAACCGGTTTCCCACATTCCCAAAAAGATAACGTTCCGACAGCGCAAAACCAGTGTCATCAAAAGGCGGTTCCGCCGTTTCATGCTCGCTTTTCCACCTGATCGACAGAGGTCGACCGCACGTCGGCGACCATGATCATAGCATTTTGGAAAGAAGGTTCAGTGTCACCTACACTGGCCTCAACCACCGCTCCGAGTAAATCCACCCCTTGGTTCACAGAACCCGGTCGGGGTTGAAGGCCTTGCGAGTGGAGGACAACAAACAATACTAGGCCGTATCGACATATTCACTTCCGCAACTGGCCAGGATTTGTTGCAGTGAGTGGATGGGAGCGTTGCGGTACGAGTTGAGTGAGGGGCAGTGGCGGCGGATTGAGCCGTTGTTGCCTGGTCGATTGGGAACTGTGGGTCGTCCGGCCGAAGATAACCGGCGGTTCGTCAACGGTGTGCTCTGGGTGGTGCGCTCAGGCATGCGTTGGGAAGATCTTCCGGAACGCTATGGCAAGTACAAAAGCGTGCATAAGCGATTTCCCGCTGGGCATATGCCGGAGTATGGGACAGGGTCTTTGCCGATCTGGTGGCGGATGCGAAAAACCCTTATCTCATGCTGGATTCGACCATAGTGCGGGCTCACCAGCAGGCGGCGACAGGCCGCAAAAAAGGGGCTCCGAAGACAAGGCTCTGGGGCGTTCCCGAGGTGGACTGACAACCAAAATCCACCTGTTGGCCAACGGCGAGGGAGACCCGGTCGCCTTCCGGCTCACCGCAGGTCAGGCGGCCGAGTACGCCGAAGCCATCCATCTGCTCGAGGGGCGCCAGGCCGAGGTCGTGATGGCCGACAAGGGCTACGACTCGGCAGCCATCGTCGCCAAGATCGAAAGCCTCGGAGCAACCGCCGTCATCCCCAGCCGCCGCTGTTGCAAGGTGCAGCGAAGCTACGATCGAGACCTGTACAAGCAGCGGAACCGCATCGAACGATGCTTCAACCGGCTCAAGCACTTCCGCCGCCTCGCCACACGCTACTGCAAATCAGCCACAAACTTCAGAGCCGTCGTCGCTCTCGCATGCTCATGGTTACGACTCAGACAATATGTCGATACGGCCTAGGCAAGAAGCCATCGGATGACATCCCGGAACATCATTGGACGTGCCACAGATTTGACTCTTCGTAATCCCATTGTTCTGAGGCAGGACCCTCCTGCAAAAAGAGGACGCCAGGTGTCTATCTGAATCGAAGGTGGAACGTCGATAGCGAAGAGCCCGGCGAGATGGCTGAGTTCAGTGATGCATCCTATCTGTACAAACCGTTCCCGAAGTTCACGAACGCGCTCTTCAAGAGGTCGAGGACTAGCATTACGGTAGACGACTACACGAATTGTCGAGTGCTCCGATGGCACAAGGACGCCTGCAAACCGCTTGTGACCGTCGGATCCCGTTGAGACCGCAACCACGTCTCGGAAGCTTACCCCTTTTGCGAAAAATGGGACATTCTCTAGCCGATAGTTGTCCAAGCTCAGGGGCGCGCCCATATACTCTCGACCGTCACTGGAGGATAGCCATCCTTATCCTGCTCGATATTAAACCAGATCTTTTCGAGGCCCCGTTCACTCTTCGATTGCGTTTCCATTGTTCTCTTTCTCCTAGATGCCACTATCCCTCATTCTGGAATAATGGGAATCTCGGGCGGTGGCTCGGTTGTAATGGGCGTGGTCAATACTTGATTGCTCTTTGCGCCATTGCATTCATCGCAAAGCACTCTTCCATTAGATGGACTACCATCGCCTCGGGGGCCGCCGTCGGCAGGATTCGCCGGGTGGATATGGTCAACAACAGTCTGACGTGGATCAGTTGGAACTCCCGCCTGGCTTACAGATTCAAGCTCTGCGGATCATCCAACTTCGCATACGGCACCGGCTCTTCCTTCGCACTCCAGTCCGGCGACACCCACCGCCCCATACTGCTCCCGTAGTACCGAGCCCCGAAGTAGTCCAGCCCCGACTCCGCATCCCTCTCCTTCCCCGTACAACGTGACCTGACATCACCGTCGTACAACGGGTTCGATATCCCTAACGAAGTGCTGGAGATAGCGACTTCGAAGCCCTGATGAACGGTGCCGCTATATGTCTCGAAGCCCTGACACGATTTTTCGACTAGCAGCGCGTTCGCCGCCAGAAGACCGTCCGGGATTTGCACGTCGGAACTCAGGTGCATTTGCATTCGATTGTACGGTCGGGAGTGGAGTTCGGCGGCGAGTTTTGAGGGAGATTCGAGTCGAGTTCCCGCCTCGATATAGATTCTCTCTTGAGAAGCAAGTACTTTTCTTAATAGGGTGGTGAGGATTTAGGCGATTGTGATCTCCGGGAAGAGCTTTGCCCCGTCGTAGGCTGTGTTGGTTTTGAAGAGTCCGTAGATGGCGTGGAGCAGCTCTCTTGCGACAGCTGTGAGTGCTTGGAGTTTGGTCTTGTGTCGTGCCTGAAGGTGCAGGTAAAAGGCCTTCATGTAAGGTTCGAAGCGCGTGGCAACAAGTGCGGGCATAAAGAGTGCCTGCCTGAGATGGCTGTTGCCGTGGCGGCTGATGCGGGACGGCTTCTGCACCGAGGAGCCAGATACCTGATGGGCCGGATCGAGGCCGGTGTGGGCTACCCACTGGCGTACGGTCATCTCGGGATCGAGGCTGGCGAGCTCGCCCAGCAGCTGCACGGCGCTGGTCTCGGCGATGCCCTTGATGCCCATGAGTAGCTGGAACTTCCTTGTCATCTCCACATCTTGCTCGATCAGGGCGATGGCATCGCGACGCAGCCGGGCGATACGCTTTTTCAGCCCGTCCATGGATCGCTTGATGTCCTGGCGCACACAACGCGGCGTAGAGGCCGAGCCGCCGCACGCATGGCCACGGTTGCTCTGCGCCGTATGCTGCTTGGTCAGCGTGGCGATGTGACGGCTGATGGCGCGCAGTGCGAGAGCGGCTGGCGAGGGTCGCCGCCAAGGGACGAACGGCATCCGCAGGCTGTATTCGGCCAGGGCAACGGCATCGGCCTTGTCGGTCTTGGAACGGCGCAGCGTCTGGGCGAACCGGTTGACCAGCTTTGGGTTCAGAACTGCGACCTCTATGTCGCTGGCCGCATCGAGCGCCAGGGCAACATCCAGCGAGTAGATGCCGGTGGCCTCAAGCGCAACACGCACCGCACCGCCGCCCTTGAGCAACCATGCGATGAGTTGCTTGTGGCCGACCGGAGAGTTGGCGAACTCGCGCTGCTGGAACGGTCCGTCCTGTCGATGGAGAGCCACCGCCAGGGTCTTGGCGCTGACGTCGATGCCGCAGAAAAGAGTTGTCTGGACAGGTTGGTTTTGCTTGTTCATGGATATCCTCCGGCGTTAGTCTGAGCTTCGGCACCGCCCCGCGTCCGCTGCGAACGGGCTTGCTCTTTTCGCCAACCTTGAACATGCAGGCTCAAACGGCCTCCGATTCTCCACGGCGTCTAAAAAGAGAGGGGCGGGGGCCGATCTATACACAGGCTCAGCTCGCGCCGGCCTAAGGGCGGGGCGGCCTCTCCGCCGAAACGTAACTTATCGTTACGCCTCAAAACGGAAGATACAAGGGCGGGATTAGACCGCCGATTGCACACGCATTTCGCTCTCGATTAGCACCGCAAGAGCGCAGCTAAGAGAAGAACATTGGGATTTTTTCTTTAGCTGCTGGCCTCTTCGTCGTCCTCGGTCTCAGCCTCCAGCGCAGCCAACAGGCCCTCACGCTCGGCTGCGGATCGCGCCGCTGCGGTCGGCTCCATGGGCGTTTCTGCCGGGTGCGTGGCCGCGTGGATCTGTTGCAGAGCGCGGATGGCGACCTGCGTATAGATCTGCGTCGTGCGGATATCTTCGTGTCCGAGGATCGCTTGGATGTGCCGGATGTCGGCCCCGTTTTCGTGCATCAGCGTTGCCATTGTGTGGCGCAACAGATGACACGCTCCGGCCTTGCCGGTGCCCGCCGCGACAATGCGCTCCCGCACCGTCCACGTCAGATGATCGCGGCTGAACGGCTCGCCCTGGGTGGTGAGGAACACGCTGAAGTCGTCCGGCTCGACGGCGAGTTTAGGACGCGCCTCTTCGATGTACAAGCGAAGCCACGCCACCGCCCGCGCTCCGACCGGCACATAGCGGTCTTTGCTGCCCTTGCCCTGATTGACCAACAGCAGCCCGCGGTCTAGCGCGAGGTCGTAGAGCTTCAGCCGCACCACCTCCAGCCGACGTATCCCGGTCGAGTAGACCGTCTCTAAGATCGCGCGGTCGCGCAGGCCGATGGGGTCGGTGATGTCGCAGCCGTTCATCACGCGCTCGACCTCGACGGTCGACAGCAAATGTTTTGGCAGCGACCGGCCGAGACGTGGAAGGTCGATCTCCGACGCCGGGTTATGCAGGATGAAGTTTTGCCGGGTCATCCAGCGGAACCACACGCGCAACGGCACCAGCCGCGCGTGTTGCGACCGGAAGCTCAGAGGCTCTACGGGCCGATGAGCTACGGTTCATAAGTTAAAAGCAACTGGACTACGACCCCCTATAGTGTGCGACCTGCACACACAAGGAGGCCTTATGGCCCAGAAGAACACCACCAGCACCACCCTCCGCAACCACCGTCGCAAGCTCCGGCTTGAAGGCATCGCCCACCACCTCGACCAGCTCTGCGAACAGCACGACAGCCTCGCCGGTCATCCCGACCGGCAGCGCCTCATTCGCGAGATTGCCAAGTGGAACGTCGAGTACCAGGCCGAAGACTAACGCCGCGAACAGGGCCGGACACCGTCCGGCCTTGCTTGTTTTGCATTCGAGTTCGCCGCTGCCGGTGGCCCCGCCGCCGTCGCTCTTTCATGTGTTTTTGGACACATGAGAAGAAGACATTCTTCTCATAACCGGCACCCACCCGCAGCGGAGGCGTCGGTCAAGGCCGCGCGTTCTTTGCGCGTTCATCGGAGCGAAGCGGAGAACCTTGACGGACGCTGGAGCGGAGGGTATTTCGCCACGGCTGCTTAGGGCTTGCGGCCTCGCTTTTGCCAGTCCTGCAACAGCTCTAACCCTCGGCTCGACTTGCGGTTTTTCACTTCCGCCTCGATCTTCTGGTACGTCTCCAGCGGCATCTTTTCACCCGTCGCCAGCTTCGGCAGGACGTTGATGACGAGCAGCCGCAAGGCCGTGATCTCCTCCAGCTCCACGCTCGGGCGGGGCGGTTGTTTGTCGTGCTCGATCTCGCCCAACACGAGGCCGCGTATCAGCTCCGAAGGCGACTGCTTCCGCTTCTCCGCGAGGGCTTCGAACTCGTGCAGCTCAGCCTCGTTGAGCTTCGTGCCGACGTGATGCGTGCGGAACTTCGCGGCCTTGGCCTTCATCGCCAGCAGGTTCGACTCGTTCAACATCGCCATGCGCGGAACCCTCCTCAACAGAGCGCGGATGCAGATGGATTCAAGGTTTCCCCACGGAACCCCTCGTTTTCCCTAACTCCTTCGATGCCACATGGTTTACCCAGGTGCACCCAGAGGTTTCCCCACAGTTCCCTCGCAGGGGTGGAGTGTTAACATTCACCCCATGCGCAGCATGGCGCTTATCGCGATGTTGGAGCAAGAATTTATCCCACCTACACCATGCTTGCGCGCGGCATGTTATCCCAGTCTGGCGTACTCAGCTTCCTGTCTGGAAAACGAATATCAAAGAACTTATCGGAACCGAACCACTCGATTGCATACCGCTGCTTCTGAAGAACAGCCATATCCCTACAATTGTCCTGAGACTCGCAGAATTTCAGCGACCACCCTCCCGAGATCATCCTCTTCAATTTAGCGATTTCCTTGGGGATCGAAGACAACCGAATCCACGCCGCCAAATCGTCACTGAAGAAGTTAATCCAGTAAAGTCCGGGGATGCCAGATGCGAGGTCGGTCCCTTGGTAGCTATGGCTCATCGGACCTTGGTTCTTTACCTTTCGATCAAGAGTTGTAGTCAGGAGAGCAAAGTCTGATCCCGTCACTCGAAACATTTCGGAGACAAAAGCTTCCACGTTCTCAATTCCACACCGACTCGTCCATTCGCCATCGAACTGCCCCGTCCAATAATTACTAAACGTTGGAGATGGGAAAGGCGAACTTGGAGGAAGGATCCGGTTCCACATTTGTCCGCTCAAATGAAGCGGCTTTCCCTGACGGTAAAGAAACTCTCCCTGCGGTTTTGTCAGCCACCTGATTGCATCGCTCAGGTCAGTTGGGTCAAACGGAGCTTTGATGGGCTCAAACTCACTGGCTCTATCCGGGCGCATAATAGCGTCGCCAAAATTGCAAAGCGCAGTAATTTGCTCACGGGCCGTTGATTCGGTCAAGATCCGTCTCGAGGATAGCGCCATTTCCAATTCGTTCTTCATCATTATTGAGGTGTTTTCACGGGTCTGATTTCGAGATTGGGGTTTCTCTGAGCAGCCCGGCTGACTTTGACATCTGGATTCGTCGTCACCACAAGCAGCTTTAGTCCTGTCGCCGCCACGGCGGCCTTACCCATTTCTACCAGTTGCTTTATGTTGCCTACTACTTCCCCGCCTTTCACCTCTACCTTTTGACCAGTGGCATCGACTGTCCCGTCCGGTATCCGTGTCGAACCTGGTAAGGGCTTCGTATTCTTGCTCGCTCCCTCGGCCTCCAGCGCATCGCTCTCAGTCTGAGCGCCCGGTCGCGTTTGGCCCGGTTGCACTGGAAGAAACTTGCCTTGCTCATCGCGACCTTGTTCCGTTGACGCGGGCGCGGCTTCGCCCTTGTGAAACCATCCGAGGACTTCAGATTTCATCTCGGCGGTCGTTCGCACCCGGTGCGTCATCCAGTAGCTGTTCCATTCGTGCTGAATCATGTCAGCCAAGCTCGGCTGGCACCCGCAGTCCTGATGACCGTCAAGGTCGACGCTACCCAGCGGATTATTTCGGACATACCCGTACAAGTTCAAGCTCTGGGGATCATCCAATTTTGCGTACGGCACCGGCTCTTCCTTGGCACTCCAGTCGGGACTCATCCACCGGCCCATGTTGCTGGCGTAGTACCTGGCCCCGAAGTAGTCGAGTCCGCTCTCTGCGTCCCGTTCTTTGCCGGTAAACTTGTACCGGTTCGTCGTTCCATCCGCCGTCACCGTCCCGGGCACGATCTGCTCGCCCCCGTTGACGATCTCCTGCCCAAACGGCGTGAAGTAACCCTGCCAAACCGGCCACCCCCCATCCGTCAACTCCATCTGCGTCGTTCCAACCTGGTCCGCCAGGTAGTAGCTCACAGTCTGCGCGGAGTCACCCGGCAGGGCCGTAGTACTAACGCTCTCAATCGCGCAGGTGACCGGCCAGTTGCTGGAGTTGACCGCGTTGCAAGTCTGGATATCTCCAACTTGCTGATCCCGAGCCGTTCTCCCGAGGATCTGCGTCACCACCCCGTTCGAACCGACGATGCTCACGTCGGCCGCCATCACATCGAACTGCCCAGCGGGCGCACCCGTATTATCGAGCAGAAAAATATAGGAGATCGTCTTTCCAGCCGCGAACGAGCCCAGGTCGACAATACGGTCAACCCATTGATCCGATCGGCTTTCGGTTTTCACACAGTCGCCGTGCTGGTCAGCTCCACAGTACCAATCCGAATTCGATCCATCCGTGAACCCGATGGAAAGTCCACCATTCGCATTGTGCTGGTAGTACTTGAACGCCAGCTTGTCCCCGAGCTGAACCGTATACGGCTGGCTCGGCAGCGGAAGCACGTACACATCCCAGACTCCGCTAATTTGCGCGGGATCCGTGCGGTTGCCGGAAAGGTGTGCCCGAATCATAGCCGAAGTCGCTGTAGCGATCTTCTGACCGTTCGCATAAATGTGATCGGTCCAAACGCCGTTGTTGTCCACATCGGCCACTGGCTGCCCGTTCAGGTAGACATACTCGTTCCAGGTGTTGAGGCTCGAATGCACCGCCAGCGTTCGCTCGCCCATTGAGTCGTAGAGATAGCTGCCTGTGCCGAATGGGTTACCGCCCGCATCGCTAATACCGCGCAGGTAGCCTTCTCCTGTGTAAATGTAACGGAAATAGCCCCCGGATGCGCTGGGAGACATCCTTAGTGTTCCATTGTCGTTGTAGCGCAGGTCGCCTGTGGTGGTATCCCCGTTCAAGGTAAGGCGGTTGGTCGGATTCACATCAATCCCATAATTAAGCGGCGTGTGCAGTTGATCGACCGGAAGCATATTGCCAAATCCGTCCGGGTAGTTGTAGACCTGATTATAAGTAGCCGCGGTTGGGCGATTCACCGAAAAGGCACGCGTTAGGCGATTGAGTGAATCGTACGAAAAGGTCTGAGAAGACGTTAAGCCGACCCCTTCCAAGATGTTTTCAATGTTGCCATTATCACTCGTTGCCGTGGCGCAGTTGGCCTCTGCTGGCGAGGCATAGAATAATTCACGGTCCATGAGATTTCCGCTGGACGGTGCGGACGGCAGTATCGACGTTGATGCCGACTCATGGCATGGCTGCAATCGTTTGTTAAGCAATACCGTTTGTGTGACGGCACCCAGGCTTCCGTAGGCCGCGCTTTGAACTGCGCCCGATGGGTAGTACTGAATCCCGCTCACGTATGGAGCGCCGCCACTTTCTCGCGCACCGGCATTCACAGAAGTCAGGCGCCCCGCGCCATCCCAACTCTGCGACACGATGCGATTGTCCGGATACGTGAGTTGAATGACATTTCCGGCCAAATCGTAGAGGATTTCCTGCATGCCAGGACTGAATTGGTTCGCAACGTAATTACCCCATTTGGTAACCTTGATTCTTCCCATCAGACCGTATTGGAATTGCGTGCCGGCTAGAATTTGGCTCGATCCGTAAAGGTTAATCTCCTGCGACAACCGGCCGACAGCGTTCGTGCCTTGATCATAAGTGTAGAAGAAGTTCGTGCTGTTCTCATATCCAGAGTACTTAGCTGTTAGCCGATCAACAGCGTCGTAGTCATAGTCAGTCTCGATGTTGCTGCCGTCGGTCTTGAAAAGCAGATTGCCATTATCATCGTAGCCCCCTTGACACGTTCCACCTGATGATTGACCGTAACAAATCGTGCCAGTTTCCGGATTCGTACTCGTAACGAGCCTGGATAACCCGTCATAGGTAAAGGACCGCGTTCTAGCCACGTCAGAGGAATTGCCAAATTGAGTAACCTTCTTCAGGTCTCCTGTCGCCGTGTAACTGTATGTCGTCGGCAAGTTCAGGCCCCCCGGATCCTCGACAACACTCGCAAGTCGTTCAAGCGCATCCGAGCACAAGCTGCGCGTCTTACCTGCCTCGTCCGTGGTCGTTATGCACGGAAATTGACTGTAGTCCGTCAGGATCGCTGAAATGCTGTCGGCCTGGGTCTGAGATGTCAGACGGCCCAACGCGTCATAGCTAAATTGCACCGCGGGGAGCGCTGACGAATACAATCCACGATAAGGGTTTGATTTGGAGATCACTCGGTCCATACCATCGTAGACTGTAGTCGTACTGTCGGTTCCTTGCGGATCGGATAGCACTTCAGAAAGCACACTTCTCCCAATGCCGTCATAGGTAACCCGATGCACAATCTGCGGGTCAGGGGCAGCGAGTGTCGTAAAGGTTACCGTTCGGGACGCGTCGTCAATTTGAACTGTTTCGCCGCCACCATCTGGAAGATCTACATGTTGGAGGCGATTGAGACTGTCGAACTGATACGAAGTCTGCTGTCGATTGAGATCCGTGACCTTGGAACGCTGGCCTGTGCAACTCCGGTATTTCGCCGTCGAGTAGTGGCCTAGCGCGTCTGTCACCTTTGTTACGTAAGCATTGGAAGCCGCAGACGGCTGACACGTCGATTCGTCCCAGTCGTCAGTCCAATCGAACGTCGTCGGATGAGACAGCGGGTCGACCACCGACAAGAGATTGCCCGTGCTGTCATAGGTGTAATGCGTACTGATCCAGTGAGAACAAGTATCCATATCACCAGACGCCGTTACATCGGCGCAGCCCATGGCATAGTTCAAATCGCCTCGCAAAGGCGATGGCGGATCTGAGTGCTGCACGGCAGTCACGCTAGTTGGTGTTTGGGTATCGTATTGGAACTTGGACTTGAACGCCTGAACTCCGTCTGACGTCACCATCCCGGTTTCCAAGCCCAATATGCGTACAGAGGGATCCGTGTAGTTGCTATATCGCTTCGTAACGGTCTGAATAGGCAGACCCGGAGCGCCAGTACCGAAGTCGTAGGTGACGATCTGGGTTGGATTATCTAGGAAGCGCGACACGGTCTGCAACACCGGCTGCACCGGATGCGAAACCGAGTCTGGACTACTGTACAGAGCAGGTCGGTAGAGCGCCGTAATCGAGTCATAGAGGAATGTCTTCGCGGAGACTTGATAAGCAGATCCTGAACGGTAGCTGGTCTTGACAGATTGAATGGCGTCCCACGAATGTGGCCCCGTGTAGGTGGTCTCAACCTTCTTTAGGACCACTCCGGAAGCATCCAACCAATCGACTTCCATTTCCTGTGCCGTCAAACCGTGATCGCTTTCGAGCTGGGAAGGCGCGGCATCCGTGAAGTAGTGAACTTGGGAAGAATGATCGGGATAGCCAACGATCATTTGGCCGTTGTTCATTTCACCGCCTGATGCGGTGTACGTCGTTGTGGCATAGTTGTCATCGCAGTTGGGACTCACATGCTTGGCAACCACACCCGGGGCGTTCATAAAGAGATCTTCTGGAGACGAACCTGCAGGCCGCTCCATGGGATGCGGCCCTTGGACCTCGTTGCTAGCATACCCCTCTGGCAGGGGATGCTCTACAAGACGATTTTGCAACGCATAGTAATAGGACGTGCAGCCCTGATGTGGGTACGTGGCTTTTGAGAGTTCTCCTTGAGCGTTATAAGCGAAAGAGTATGTCTGAGCTTCTGCACTGCCGGAGTTGATGGTCACCGATTGCAGAAACAGATCTGTGAAGGGAGCCGCACTATTGAGCGAATACTGGTACGGAGATGTTTCGGCGACAGGAGCGTTGTAGTTTGTTGTTGCCGTTTGGAGGCTAATAGTTTGAGGCACTCCATTAGTATCGACGTACGATATGGACGATACGAGATTCGAAGATGACGGCTGATTGACGCTTATTTTTCTTCCCACCGTGTCAGTGATGAGATAGCCAGTCGGTGTAGTGTCCAACGTAATCTTGTTTCCATCCTTATCCGTCATCTGGTAGGCAAAGTAGGGTGTGGCAATGGTCCCCCCGAATTCAGTCTCACCGCCTGACGGCGCAATCCCTGCGAAGTAAATCTTCGTCCCGTTTCGTTCAGTCAGGATGCAGCCCGCAGTTCCACCGCAGTTGAGCTGCATTCCGTCAACATCTTCTGAATCAATGACGTTGATGAAGTAGGGCGCCGGACAACCCGCGTTGTTGGCAAATGTATGGCGACTTCCATCCTGCAGCGTCACAGTCGTCGAGCCCACACAAACGTTCCAATCATTGCCGGTGTAGCCTGTCGAGTAATAAATGCTCCCTGACCCGATGATGGTTGGCCAGCTGAGCGACCATCCTGTGCCCACAGCGGGATACCTCTGCTCAATAGCCCACTGCGTCAACCAAACTGGTTGGGGTCCTTCACCCGATTCAGGGTTGGGCCTAGCAGAATCCAACTCGTGCCTCAAACGCCAGATGCTGCTGTCATAGAGAAGAGATAGATCCAGGTTGAAATGGTTTCGCCCCGGAAGAGATAGAATTGGAACCGTAAGATGGAGATTGTTGTTCTCGAGATTAACATTGTCGAGAACTCCGTCATAGCTTCCATAGGGTCTTGTTCCGGTGTCCGATACGCCAATTCGATCGATTGCAGGAGCCGCTGGAGTCTGACCACTCAGAAACATTGGCCAAGCCACAAGCAGGAGGGCTAGAGACCAACGAATGCGGGTGCACTTCGCTCGGTAATCTTTAGCCTGTGGCTTTCGCGCCATTTTGCTGCCCTCTTGTAGGAACGAACAGGGGCGGGTGGCGACGAGACGATGGACGCAGAAAATGCTCAGCAAGCGCATGGGACTCCGAACAAAGCAACAGTTGTTGGTAGAGAACTATAGAGATAGTCTCTCTCAGGGGATTCTTCGGGTCCGGTCAAGTAACATCTCCGCAGGCATGCGGCGAGGGATCCTGAAGCAATTTCGTAGGCATTGCATGGAGTAGCGGCCCGACACACAAAGATAGATGTCTGCACAGCAGCAGCACAATTTGACATCAATACACCTGCTTGAATTGATTCTTCGAATCATTAACTACGAGACGCAAAGCTGTCAATCGAGATCGACACGCTCGACGACCTAACTCTTCGCCGCTCGACATTCATTACCAGCTGTGCCTCGCCAAAACCCCATCCTGGTGATTTTCGCTATATCTTCTTACGGTTAAGAGTGCACGTTGTCACCCCGACTGATTATGCTGCGCCCTCACAGCACACGACGGCCATCTGCTGTCAGAGCAGATGGTCCCACCCCATTGAGCATTCTCGGCGAGCGACGCCGAGTCCATTTAGATGAAGCAGCTCCGGTGAATTGCCTAGCGCATCTGCCTTTTCGGCAATCTGACTGTGGTCAAAAACTGTGACGGTCGCTGCCTCCAGGTTCCTCACCGAACTGCACACAGAACCACAGATCCCCCCAACCCACAAACTGATTCCAAAGGACTTACAAAGGAAGGACCACCTGCTCCCAAAGCAGATTGGGAGATTTCCGCTAAACTGTTGACAATATGGACTCGACAAGCCTATTAGAATCAATAAAATTTGAGGTTTTGCGAGGTTCCGTCGACATCGGTGAGGTTTTCTTGTACTCAATTTTGACTACAGTAACTACTTTAGAGTCGGCTTCCTGCTCTCACAATTCTCGATTCATGACGATTTAGCGCATTCGCGGATTACTATCGGGGCGGGTTCGAGGCTATGCGCTGCGCATCCCATGGCCAGCATGCAGCGCGATTGGCTCTCCGAACCGATCTGGCGAATTCGCAAGCTCGAGCGAACGTCGGCGAGTTAGAAGTCTACTAAGAAGTTCACCCCGCGACTCTGGACGGATTGGCAGGGTCTCCGACAGCTTCCAACCCTGCCAGACGAAGAACCTGTCCGCGGGCTTTGGCCCCCTTGAGGTGAATGCCTGGAGCACCAACCCTAAGCTGTGTCTAGCTCGCGCCAAGCGCCCGCGCCTTCACCAGCAACGCACTAGCCTCCGGCTGCACTGGATGCACTGCCAGAATTTTCGAAAACTGTGCGGCTGCCGATGTTGCCTGTTCCTGCTGCTCGGTATTTCGATGCTCCGCGCGCGCCATTCTAGCCAGCCCCAACCTGCACTTTCCGATCAGCATCGAGGTCGACAGCGCCCGCGGCTGCTGCGCGGCAAACTCCTGGCCCAGTTCTATCGCACGTTGGTAGAAGCCCTTTCGCGTTGGTCCGTCGAGAGCACTTTCCTCCGCCAGAAGGAACACATCGAAGGCAAGTTCAGAGCCCAGAGTGGAGTCCACCGCGATGCTCTTGTGAAGAGCTTCCAAAGTGTCCAGGCCCTGGCGCATCTTCCGTTTGCCCTCAGCCACTCGACCCAGCCGCAAATCGATCCTGGCCAACAGTACAAGCTCATCTGCTTCGTCGGCCGTAAGCTGCCGGTCATGGACCTTCTCGTGGACCGAATCGGCTTTGGGCCTCGGAGCGATGGCTTCTGCACCATGCACGTCATTCATCTTCAACTTGTAGGACGCGTAGAAGCCTAGTAGCTGCTTGCGCGTTTCGTCTTCGAGCTGCCCGTTTCCCGTGGGCGTTGTATACCGGAGTGCCTCTTCGTAAAATGGCCCTGCCTCATTGGCACGACCCAGTTGCACGAGGATCGACGCCCGGTTAATCGCGACGCGCTCAAGCATCGCCGTGGCTATATCGTCGCCTTTCCCGGGATGCGCTGCTAGAAAATTCTTCGCTATTTGCTCGGTGCGATCGAGCCAAACGACAGCCCCAAGCGGATCGGAAAAGTTCCAGTCATCCCCGTTTCCGCAGTGCAGAATGGCAATCGTCCAGGACGACACAGCCATATTGACATAGCGCTTTGGCAGCGGCCCACTAGCAAGAATCGGTTGGCCCGTATCCCATGCATCGTTAGCAATCTGTTCTACCCGCGGCAGATCGCCCAGGAACTGCGGTCCACTTGCGTGATGGACCAAAGCCCGCACAAGCTGTCCACGTTCCTTCATGTCCGAAGGATGGGTCTCTACGAGATGCCGTTCGATGGCGACCGCTTTAGCCGTCGACGCCTCGGACGCGATCCAGTCGTTCATACTGGGTAATCCCGGGTTCTCTTGGACGCCGCCCATCTGGATATACCCCTCGACCAGTTCGTGAGCCAGGTCCACATCGTCGGCAGACTCCTTCGACATGGCTTCGAGATAGCTCTGAGCATTCTTCAAAACCATGTGCCGGATCGCGATCGTCCCGGGAACCTCTTCCAGCATCGAGTCGAGATCGAAAATGTACGAATGGGCGAGATCGCGAACATCATGCAACCGACGCTGCGCAACAGCATCCGCCCGCCGCGCCCGGACCGCCGATCGCACAACTGCCGCGACGCTCACGATCAAAACGACGATAGCCGCCGCCGTCACAGGAGCCGCTATCCGATGCCTGCCCAGAAACTTTCGCAGCCGATACGACACACTGTCGGCATGGGCGAGCACCGGCTCCGAAGCGAGATGCCGCTCCACATCCGCAGCCAACGCTGCAACGGTCGGATACCGGCGCTCCGGCTCCTTTCGCAGCGCCTGCAACAGGATGGTATCAAGGTCTCCACGCAGCTTCGATTTCAACTCCGCGGGCGCCGCCTCGCTAGGCGCAAGCGGCGCAACCTCGCGGATCATACGCGCAACTTCCAGCGGAGCTGCGTCTTCAGTCGTATAAGGCAGGCGCCCTGTCAGCAAACGATAAAGCAGCGTCGCCAGTGAAAACACATCACTCGCCACCCCCAGCGGCGCGCCCTCAGCCTGCTCCGGACTCGCATAGCGGGGCGTCATCAGCCGTAGCGTCGCCTGAGACCGTGCCGTAGCATCTTCTTCTGTTTGCAAAATGCGCGAGATGCCAAAGTCCAGCAGGCGAGGCTCGCCCTCGCGCGTCACTAGGATGTTGGCCGGCTTCAAATCGAGGTGCAAAACAAACTGCTGATGGGCCGACTGGACAGCCTCCGCCACTTTCAGAAATAGCTTCAGCTTTGCATCGATGTCGAGCTTCGCTTCCTCGCAATATCGATCGATGGTCCGCCCATCGACAAACTCCAACACAAGATACGGCCAGCCATCCGGAGTAATTCCACCGTCCAGCAAACGGGCGATGCCGGGGTGCGAAAGCCTTGCCAGAATTTGCCGTTCTTCGCGAAAGCGTTCGGCGAGCCGCGGCGTCGCGATCCCTTCCTGCAACACCTTCACAGCCACTCTGTGCTCGTAAGCTCCGTCCGCTCGCTCGGCGAGGTAGACAGCACCCATCCCTCCGTGCCCCAACTCCTCGATCAGTCGATAGCTCCCAATCGAGGAACCCTTCAGACGCGCCTCGTCTCCGAAGGCGGACATCCGTTCGTTCCAGTTCGTCACCGCAAACGTTTCTATGGACTGGCTCAGATAGCCAAGGAGGTCCTCAACTTCGGCACGAATATCCGGATCGGTAGTCTCTGCATCAAGAAAGGCGATGCGCTCTTCTGGAGGCAGCAATACTGCCACTTCAAGCACCGCGCGCACCTCCGGCCAACGATCGCTGCTCATCTATCCTCCTCCTCGTGTCGGCCATAGTCCCTAGCGCAACGGAGACACACATCACTAACTCTGGACGTTACAGTATAAGAGCACAGCGCATCGTGTGCAGGGAGTGTATGCCCCTCTGTCCGATCTCCACCGCTTGTTCTCAAGACCTGTGCCTTGCCAAAATGCCATCCTGGTGATTTTCTCTGCATCTTCTTACGGTTAAGAGTGCACGTTGTCACCCCGACTGATTATGCTGCGCCCTCACAGCACACGACGGCCATCTGCTGTCAGAGCAGACGGTCCTACCCATTGAGCATTCTCGGCGAGCGACGCCAAGTCCATCTAGATGACGCAGCTCCGGTGAATCGCCTAGCGCATCTGCCTTTCGGCAATCTGACTGTAGTCAAAACTGTGAAGGTCGCTGCCTTCAGGTTCCTCACCGAACTGCACAGAACCACAAGTCCCCCAACCCACATACTGATTCCAAAGGACTTACAAAGGCAGGACCCCTGCTCCCAAAACAGATTCCTGCATTTCGGCTAAACCATTGAAACTATGGACTCAACAAGCCTTTTAGAATCAATGGAACTTGTGGTTCTTTGAGGTTCAGCCTACATCGGTGAGGGTTTCTTGCACTCAATTTTGACTACAGTGCCTCTTCTGTCGGGTTGGGTCTTCTGGGAAATGATACGCAACCGGCACAGAAAAGCTGGGCACGTCAAAAGCAATCGGGAACGATCACGCGCCTGCGCCTTTTGCATGAATATGGCTGGCAACGTTTTCCAAGACGCTGCGAAACTCGGGGCGCTCGAGGGCTGGGGCCACTGCGGAGTCATAGCAGTGGGCCAGGGTAAACATGAAATAGTCGTGGGCTTTCACCGCCGCATTCAGATAGCGCAGTCCCGCTACCGTGTCTCCTAAACGCAGGCAGGTGAGAGCCAACTCGTAGCCTGAAGCGCGCCCTTCGCGGAACTCCCGCTCCTCGACCTCGCGCAGCGAGCGGTTGACACCGTCTTTGCCCGCCGCCTTCCATCCTTTGGCCGCGGCCTGGGCCATTTTTTCGTCCATTGCGGAGTGGCTGGAGGCGGCAACTTTCAATAACTCCGCCGCGTAACGTTCGTAATCTCCCTGCGACAAATACAACGCGCTCAGATAGCGCATCGGAGAAATGAAGTCCCGTTCTTTCTCCTCCAGCTCGACTAACTTCGCGATACTCTGTTTTGATTTTCCGGGGATGGCGAACTCGATGAGCAGCGAATCGGCGAGGATCGCTCTCGAATTTGGATCCAGTTCGCGCGCTCTCTGAATCTCTTTTTCAGCTTCCGGGATTCGCCGCAAGGTGAGCAGCATATTCGCATACCAGTGATGCGTTTCCGGATTGTCCGGCTCCAGCTCAATGGAGCGGCGAAACTCGGCTTCTGCGGCCGGAACGTTCCAGTCCCAATAGAAAAAGCCGAACGCGAGCACACGATGCGCGTCGGCTGAGGAAGGATCCAGTGCAATTGCGCGTTGCGCTGCCTGAATGGCGCGGGGATATGCTGCGCGCGCGGACATCGTGCCGAACTCCGGCATCAATTCATAGGTTTGCGCCAGGCCGACGTAGGCTACGGCATAGTCGCTGTCCTCGGCAACCGCTGATCTGAAATCTCCGAGAGCTTTTTCAAGTCCGTCCTGCGTTCGCCGATTGGAATCGAACATTCCTTCGAGATACAGCTCCTTCGCCTTTGTGCTCGGCAGACGAGGCGCACCCAGCGTCTGCCCGGCTCTCTGAAGACCCGGGCTAGGCGAGGTGTGGGAAGCTACGGTCTGTACAGCAACGGGAGCCTGCCTGTGTTTGGCAAAAAGCAGAGCCAGCGGCACGAGAGACAACGCGCATGCGACCGATATCCATGCCTTGGGAGACTGCCAGGAAGACCGCGCGAGCGCGTTGAATGCCGCACCTGGAGATCTTTTGATGATTTGGTTGGGGGAGGACCGTGCTGCACGCGGCGGGTCATTCACCTCGGCGGGCACAGATTGCAACCAGGCTTTCAACTCGGTCTTGAAAGCAAAGATGGTTCCGTTGCCACCCGGGACGCGATGCACGGGGAGGCCACGGTCTTTTTCCCAGCGCTGGACCGTCCGGCGGTCGCGACTGAGAAAAGCGGCCACGCCTTTCCATGAGTCGATGCGCTCATCCGTTACTGGAGTTGGGGTGGCCTGATCCATCGGTTCTCATGACCAAAACGTCTGGGGGACCGCCAAACCTACGTGCGTCGAAAATCACGGCTGGAGCGGTACATTCAGCCTATCCCTCGGGCTCAGATGTTGCAAACCCTGAATTTTCCACGACAAAAGCACCAATGTCATAAGTTGACGCGGGTTGTCGCACCATTCCGCAACCCTGCGAGTACGAACAATGCCATAATCGGACACGCACTTGCACTTCCGTCGCCTGGAGACCGGCGTGAGCGGAAGCCGCAGCAAACGAGTACAGCACGCCTGGCCCGAGCCGGCGCGTCTGGGGGGCCAACTCATGTCGCGACAGCGTAGCGCTTTCTTTTCCCATTCTTCTGGAACCGTCCTGCTCAGCCGAGCCCTGCCTGCCGCCTTGACTTGTGCCGCCGTAGTCGCCCTCTCGGGCTGCGGTATGGAAACCGCGCGCACCTCCGACTCGGCGACCGGAGGCTCGCCCACCAGCCCCGCGAACGCGGGCATTCGTGGACGGGTTCTTGGAGGTCAGCAGCCAATCAGCGGTGGGAAGGTCTATCTCTATGCCGTTTCGACTGTGGCGAATGCCGGTCCTTCAGCCTCTCTGCTGACGACCTTTGGCGGGTACGTGACCACCGACATCACCGGTGGTTTCAACATTACTGGCGATTACCCTTGCCCCGCGGGCGCGTACGTCTACCTGCTGAGCCTGGGAGGAAACCCCGGCCTCGGCTCCGCCCAGAGCAACGATCAGATTGCGCTGGCCGCCGGTCTTGGCCCGTGTTCGTCGCTGTCCGCCTCCACCGTAATCCAGGTGAATGAGTTGACGACCGTTGCCACCGCGTCCGCGCTGGCCGCCTTTGCTTCTTCCGTGAACAACATCGGCGCGGGAGACTCCTCGACCTTCGCCCTGCAGACTGCGTTCGCCAATTTGAACGCGCTGGTCAGCACGCCGACGGGCCTTGCCAACACATCGGCCTCCGGCAACGGCGTCGTGCCGCAGGCCAAGATCAATTCCCTCGGGAACATCATTGCCACCTGCGTGAACTCGGACGGCACGGGAAGCCCTTGCTCTTCGCTGATGAGCCTTGCCAACGTGTCCTCAGCGGCGGGGCAACGGCTGGATACATTCCAGGCGGCGTTGAACATTGCGCATCATCCCACCACCAACGTCACGGCCCTGTATGACCTCTCGCTCCCGCAGGGCGCGTTCATGCCCACGCTCAGCAGCGCACCGGCGGACTGGTCGCTCAGCGTGCAATATCCGGCCAACGTTGCGCTTTCGCCCGGAGCTTCCAGCGTCGTGACGGGCGGCCGGCAGGGCTTCGCCGCCACCGTCAGCGGAAGTTCAGCTTCCACGTTCAGCTATCGCTGGTCCACCACCGCCGCCAACGGAGCGCTCAACGAAGTGGGCGGCGCGGGACTCACTGGGCAAACGAGTTTCTGCTCCACGAGCCAGCAGGCAGCCTACGTCTCGCCCCCCTTTGCACTCTCCTCCAGTGTCACCGACGGCGTTACGGTGCAGGCGTTCTCCGGAGCGGGCTGCGTCGCGGCGAACGCCCTGGGTACGGCTTCGGTCATTGTCACTGTCACGCCCACCGTCGCGGGCAACACCGTGCCCACGCTGCCTGTAAACTCCATGCAGACCTCGACGCTGGTTGTTCCGTCCGGCTTCCGCTTCGCGCCGGACCAGCTTACGGTGCTCGACACGCTCGGGCAGGTAACCCCGACGGCCAACGGCACCTTCAGCCTGCCCACCTACACATTTGCGTCACAAATTGCCGTCGTGGTCACGCCCAGCGGCAACCCGGTCATGCTCGGCTGGCTGGATGGCACCCACCCCACCATCAGCGCCGGCACGACCGCGGAGGTGCTTGCCTACTACGCGCTCGGCGGGCCATACATGTTTAGCCTCAACGACCGCGAAACGCTCGAGGCGCTGATTGTCTCCGCCCCCGGCCTGCCCGCGCTCACGCAAGCTATCTCGGATGAAATTGTCGCCAACCCTGAAGCGCTCAACCAAGTTGACCCCGTCATTGCCGATGCGCTGAACACCTTCTTCACTTCGGTCAGCGGCATTACCCCGATGTTGTCTCGCTCCGGCGCTGCGCCGCTTGCCCGTCCTCATCCTCTTGCCAGCGGAGGAGGCGGAGGCTCCGGCGGCACAGGCATCCTGATCCAGCCGGGCACGCAGAGCGGCGTCTATATTGAGCAGGCTCCCGCGGCCAACTCCGGCGACGCCGTCAACACCTTCCGGCGGCGCGCGCACGTCTTCCTCGAGCGAGTTTCGGAGACCGACTCCTCCGGCGTCGTCACCGACGACCCTGCCAACGTCACCGACTTCGAGTTGTCTCCCGTCACCGGCCTCAACGGCGGCGTCGCCGGCACGCTTGCCGATCTCTACAACGCCTACTGGGGCAACTCGCAGGCCGCTTATCTTCCGTTCACCAGCGACCCCTTCGCGATCCCCGTCGTCGGCTCGGCCAGCCGCACCACCTACAAAGTCACCGTCGTCGGCGCGGGCATCAACACGGCCACGTATGCTCTGCTCACACCCGCGCAGGCAAACATACAACTGCAGGTGGCCGTCGGAGGGTTCGTCACCGACGCGCTCATTCCCTTCCTCTCTAATTTCCTGTTCGGCAGTGGAGCCGTGAGCGACAGCGCTGGCGCGGCCTTCCAGAGCAACTGGAGGAACGATCTCACCAACGACTTCCTCAGCTTCGTCAGCACGACACCCTCATTGCAAGCGCTTATCCTGCAGGGCGACTACGGTGGCGCACTGCAGCAGGTAGTCGACAATATCCGCCAGTCCGGCAACGTTCGCACGCTGCTCATAGCTTCGCTGCAGCAGGCTGCGGGTAATCCTTTCGCTACAGGGGTTAGCACGGCCACGCACAGCATCTCCACGATGCTGAATGCGGCGGGAGGAGTGCTTCAGATCTTCGATTCCGCGGTGATTGCTTCGAACCTCGCGCAGTCGCACGCCGCCGATCAGTGGACCGTCATCAACGGCGGCCAGAAGGTCACGCTGTCGCCCGCCACCACAACGCTCTCGCAACTCGGCAATGGAGCCCAGAACCTCACTGTCGCTCTTCCCGGCGTCAGCGACACCTCCGGCTACAGCTACTTCTTCAGCAATACGGGCAGCGCGGGCGACATTACCGGCAGCGGCAGTGGCACCGGAAAAGCCTTCTGCTCCAGCAGCAATATCGTGACCTACTCCGTGCACTCCAGCCCCATTCTGCAAACCAGCGTCACCGACAAGATCTACGTGCAGGCCTACAGCGCAGGCGCCTGTCGCCCAGCCATTGCCTTGGGCACATCGCCCACGGTTAGCGTCATCGTTTCACCGGATGCCGTCACCCTCACACCGCAGTCTTCCTCCATCGCGCAGACAGCGCAGCAGTCCCTGACCGCCGCTGTTACCGGTGCCACGGGCTCCAGCTACAGCTACAAATACACTCTCGCCGGTTCCCTCGGAGCCGCACCATCGGGCACCATCTCCGACGGTACCACCACCACCAGCGGCG
>JAZKBC010000253.1:21980-24618 GCA_040388825.1 Acidobacteriota bacterium
GGCGTCATCGCGTGCAGCATGCAGACCTCCATCACCTATACGCCCAACCCCACACCCGCTATTACGCAGACCGTCACCGACTCCGTCAAAGTTCAGGCCTTCACCGGAACGAGCTGCGTTCCCGCCAACGTAATCGGCACATCCTCCGTGGCGGCCATCACCATCGCCGCCAACGGCCTCGTGCTCACGCCGCGCAACCTGCAGCTCGCGCAGACTTCCCAGCAGAGCTACATTGCCACGCTCAACAACCAGGTCTCCGGCACCACATACATGTACAAGTGGACCGTTGCCGGATCGGGCGGCGGCGCAACGCTCGGCTCCATTGCCGAAAGCGGTGGCAGCCAGGCGGGCAACACCTTCTGCTCCACGTTCAACGGCATCAACTACACGCCCAATGCTTCGCCCATTATCTCCACACCGGCCAGCGACATTCTCTCCGTGCAGGCCTTCTCCGGCAGTTGCATCGCAGCCAATGCCGTGAGCGGTGTTATCTCCACGCAGGTCATTGTGATTCCTTCAGCTACGAGCACCAATTTCCCCCTCACGGAACCCATCTTCAACGTGCTCCAGGCCAGCGACGGAAATTACTATGCCAGCGGTCAAAGCGGTGGAGACTGCATAACCAACGCGATGAACGGTACATCCCTCCCGTGCGGTGTCATTTACAGAATCACCAGGTCGGGAACGCAGACCGTGCTTCACCAGTTCGCCCCCGATCAAAGCGAAGGCCTTGACCCCAACTTTCTCACCGAAGGACCGGACGGACTCCTCTATGGCATTACAGGCGATGGCGTTTTTTTTAGCGTCTCTCTTTCCGGCCAGTTCACCGTTCTTTCCAAACCGGGGTCCACGCCGTCCGTACCCGCCGCGCAAAAGCTGCTTCTGGGAAGCGACGGATATTTCTATGCGATCGGGTCTCCCACTGGAGGGATCTCACTTACGACACCGGCTCCTGTTCTCCGTCTTGGCCTCGATGGTCAATTCGAGGTTGCGTACAACATCAATCAATATCCGCAGCCCGGCTGCACGTTCCCCGGCCTCTCCGGTATTACTGACCTTATCGAAGGCGCGGATGGCAACTTCTATGTGCTCCTCACCCCGAACTGCCCACAGTCTCCGGATGGAAACGGAGGCGCTCTCGTAAAGCTTTCGCGCACCGGAGGCCAGACGGTATACGTCGCTCCGATCGAAGCCTTTGCGGAGGGCAGCGCCGGCTTCCGGAAACTCATGGTGCAGGCTGCGGATGGGAATTTTTATTACAGCACCCCGAACTCCGGGCCGATTATCCAGGTGACTCCGTTCGGACAATTCAATTCTGTCTTTCAGATTCCGAACCCCGGCAGGCAGTACCTGCTGACCCAGGGCCTCCCGCTTGCCAGCGACCACAACATGTACGGTGCGGGAGAAGTTGTAGCATCGTCCTTCAACGGCCCTGCTCCTTCACCGTGCGACAGTAGCACGGGCTTCGGCTGCGGCTTCGAGTTTCAGGTAACGACCGCCGGAGACTATACCAATCTCTACACCTTCGGCGGCGGACCGCAAGGCTCCTACGGCGACTTTCCCGGTAACCTTGACGGCGCGGGCGAAGCGGAGCCCGGCATCCAGAACGATCGTGGAGAACTCGTCGGTGGCGCGGTGAATCTGTTTGGTACGCCCGCAGGTATCTTGTACCAACTCGATAATCATCTGCCTGCACCAATTCAGCTCACGTTCTCGCAGTCAACCACGAACGTCAACCAACCTGTCACGCTGAACTGGAACGTCCTCAACGGATTCTCTCTCACCGCAGCGCAGTGCTACGCCTTCATTGAGGGCGGAGCACCGGCAGCCGGCCTGTGGACGGGCAAGCAATACGGTACATTCAGCCCGTCAGGCTACGCCGGCACCGCCACAATTACGCCAACCGCCCCCGGCACCTACACGTACGCCCTCACTTGTGGAGGTAGAGAGTCCGGCTTCGCAACTCTTGTCGTTCAGTGATAGGGCCGCAAAGACGCGCCGCCGGAGATCTTCGTAGGCGGAAAACATTGGACCAGCGCAGGTGAACTCAGAGGGAAACCAGTCCAAGCTCAAGCGACGAAAAGGCGCTTCCTGGTATCTGCTCTCGAGTCCATCTTGACAATTAGCTTCCGTAGAACTGATGCGGACAGTCCACATCGGAACTGAACCTCACCTCCGTCGTCATCCGCTCGTCGGCGACCACCATTATTGCGTCCTCTGGCATCTGCTGTCGCAGCAGATGGTCCTCCCCCATTGAGGCCTACCGCGCCAGTGACGCCAAGTCCATTTGGATGAAGCAGCTGCGGTGAATTCACCTAGCGCATCTGCTTTTCATCAAATCTGGCTGTAGTCAGCATTGGGATGGTCGCAGCCTCCAGGTTCCTCACCGAACTGCACAGAACCACAAGTTCCCACAACCCATGCATTGATTACAAAGGACTTAGAAAGGGAGGATCCCCTGCTCTCAAAACAGATCACTGATTCCCGGATAAATCACTGAAAACATGGCCTCGACAAGCGTTTTGGAATCAACGGAACTTGCGGTTTCGTGAAGATCCGCCCACATCGGTGAGGTTTTGAAGTTGGGGTGACCCCCTGAGTTGAGACAGTGCAAAAGGTCCCTGTACGCCGTTCGCTG
>JAZKBC010000254.1:0-9690 GCA_040388825.1 Acidobacteriota bacterium
TCGGCAACGCCACCGCCGTCTTCGACCACTCCACCATCAACGAGATCCGCAACGGCCAGATCACCGCCCAATCCCGCACCGCGCCCACGCAAACCACCGGCTACGTCATCGACCACTCCACCATCACCCACAACACCGTCCCGCCCGCCCCCGGCAAACAACCCGCAACGGGCTTCGGTCTGGGTCGCCCCTGGCGTCCCTTCTCCCGCGTCATCGTCATGAACACCGAGCTCCCCGCCGACCTCAACCCCGCCGGCTGGTCCGCCTGGGGCCGCACCGACGAAACCCCGCAAGCGTTCTACGCCGAGTACAAAAACACCGGCCCCGGCTTCCGCCCCACCGACCGCATCGCCTGGTCCCACCAGCTCACCGCCGCGCAGGCCTCTGCCTACTCCGCCCGCACGTTCCTCGCAGGCACCGACCACTGGAACCCCATCGCCGCAGCCGCCCGCCTTCCGTAGCCGATCCCTGCCTATCCGCTAACCGTCCCATCCTCCGACCAACAGCGCTCCCGTTCGTCTAACATGGCGTGATGAAATCCGCGCTCCTGCTGGCCGCTGCCCTCTGCTCCACCCCCTTCGCCCTCGCGCAAACCCCCGCGCCCGCGAACGACGTCCACGGCATCCACCCCGCCAACATGGACCCCTCCGCCGTCCCCGGCGACCAGTGGTATCGCTACGCCAATGGCGGCTACGTCGACAGCCTGCAGATGCCCGCCGACCGCGTCAGCGTCAACGGCTTCTCCACGCTCGGCGACATCGTGAACAAGCGCGTCGCCGCCATTATCGAAACCGCCGCCAAATCCAACGCCGCTCCCGGTACCGAAGCCCGCAAGATCGCCGATCTCTACGCTTCCTACATGGACGAGTCCGCCATCGAGGCCGCCGGCCTCACGCCGCTCAAGTCCCACCTCGCCTCCATCGCCGCCATCAAGACTCCCGCCGAGCTCGCCGTCTGCCTCGGCGCAACCCTGCGCGCCGATACCGACGCCCTCAACAACACCAACTTCCACACCGCCAACCTCTTCGGCCTCTGGGTCGCGCCCAGCTTCAACGACCCCGACCACTACGCCCCGTACCTCATGCAGGGCGGCATCACACTGCCCGATCGCGCCTACTACGTCACCGACTCCCCGCGCATGAAGGGGATCCGCGAGAAATATCTCGCGCACATAGCGACCACTCTCAAGCTCGCCGGCTTCTCTGACCCCGACCAGCGCGCCGCCAAAATCCTCGCACTCGAAACCGCCATCGCCGAAAAGCATCTCTCGCTGGCCGAAGACGAAAACATCGCCAAGGCCAACAACCCTTGGAAAATGTCCGACTTCGCCACCAAGGCCCCCGGCCTCGACTGGTCCGCGTACTTCCGCGCCGCCGGCCTCGAGCACCAGCCCAGCTTCATCGTCTGGCAGCCCTCCGCCATCGCCGCGGAGTCAGCCCTCGTCGCCTCCACGCCCATCGACACCTGGAAAGACTTCCTCGCCTACCACGCCATCGAGAAATACGCCGGAGCTCTTCCCCGCGCCTTCTCCGACGAACGTTTCGCCTTCTTCGGCACCACCCTCACCGGCGCCGCCGCCCAGCGTCCACGCGACCAGCGCGCCGTTCTCTTCGTCAACGGCATCCTCGGCGACGCCGTCGGCAAGCTCTACGCGGCGCAGTACTTCCCGCCCGAACAAAAGGCCAAGGTCGAGGCGATGGTCGCGAACCTTCTCGCCGCCTTCCACAAGCGCCTCGAAAACCTCACCTGGATGGCCCCCGCCACCAAGGCCGAAGCCCTGCGCAAGCTGGGCACGCTGCAGGTAGGCATCGGCTACACCGCCCACTGGCACAACTACACGACGCTCGAGATCAAACCCAACGACCTCTACGGCAACGTCCGCCGCGCCGACATCTTCACCTACCACTACAACCTCTCCCGCATCGGCCAGCCCACCGACCGCAAGGAGTGGACCATGACGCCGCAGACCGTCAACGCCGTCAACCTCCCGCTCGACAACGGCCTCAACTTCCCCGCCGCCATCTTCGGCCCTCCGTTCTACGATCCCCAGGCCACCGACGCCGTCAACTACGGCGCCATCGGCACCATCATCGGCCACGAGATCTCGCACACCTTCGACAGCGAAGGCGCCGCCTTCGACTCGCAGGGCAAAGTCCGCAACTGGTGGACCGACGCCGACCGCGCCCACTTCGACGCCTCCATCGAAGCCCTCGCCAAACAGTACGACGCCTACGCTCCGTTCCCCGACCTCCACCTGCAGGGCCACCAGACCCTCGGCGAAAACATCGCCGACCTCGCCGGCATCACCGCCGCTCACGACGCCTGGCTCGCCAGCCTCCACGGCAAGCCGGCACCCACCGTCCCCGGCCCCAACGGCACCACGCTCACCGGCGAGCAGCAATTCTTCCTCGGCTTCGCCCAGAGCCAGGCCGGCAAGGTCCGCGAGGCCGCTCTCCGCCAGCAAATCCTCACCGACCCCCACTCCCCCAGCGAGTACCGCGCCGCCACCGTCCGCAACCTCGACGCCTGGTACCCCGCCTTCAACGTCCAACCCGGCCAGAGCTTCTACCTAACCCCAGACCAGCGCGTCCGCATCTGGTAGCAGCAACGCATCTTTTTCTACGCTCTACACTCTAATCTCTACACTCGGTCTCTATGCACATCGCCGCCCTCAAACTAGGCACCGACCCCGTAGCCCCGCTTCCTCCGGCCACGTTCCACCGCACGCTCGAAGAGCATCTCTACTGCCCCAAGTGCAACGCCACCTACGTCCTCATGGTGGACTACGACTGGGCTGTCAGCCGCCACTTCGAAGAAGAGTCCCGCCGCCACCTCACTCTGCTGCGCAAGACCATCTTCCGCGGCCACTCCGCCGACCACCGCATCACGCACTTTGAAACCAACGGAGTCGTCGTCACAGCCCACGTCCCACCTGACGCACCTCCGCTCGCTCCCCTCACCCGGCTCCTGCAGTAGCGACCTGCACACGTCACCCTGCGTCCCCGGCGAAATTGCGCCCGCATGCCCCTGCGCTTTATAACGGATCATCCTCACCACGAAAGCCAGGCCCATGCACCTGTCCGTCCAGTCGCACCTTCGCCGAGTTCTGCGTCTCACGTGCCTCTTCGCCATCGCCACTGCAGCCAACGCGGCAACCCCCTGGAAGCAACCCACCGCTGAAGAGCTCTTCATGACTGCGCAGCCCGAAGTTCCCGGAGCCCCGGCCGTCATCCTCGACCACGAGGAAACCACCGACGACACGTTGCAAATCTGGACGTTCTACTCGCGCATCAAGATCCTCACCGCCGCCGGTCGCGATCAATACTCAACGGTCACTGTCAAATATCCGGTTCCACCGAAGTACCAGCCCACAGGCGGCTGGAGTGACAACGATCCAGGCTTCTTCACCGTACGAGACATCACCGCACGCACCATCCGCCCCGATGGCACCGCAATCCCATTCGCTGGTAAAGCCTACGACCAAACAGTCGTGAAGAATCAATCCGGATCCATCCGGCAGAAAGTCTTCTCCCTGCCGAGTGTGGAAGTCGGCAGCATCATCGAGTATCGCTACACGCTTTCGTATGAAGGCTTTATCTTTCTTCCAGACTGGACCGTTCAATCGAAGCTTTTCGCCCGCCGACAGCACTTCTTTTGGCACAGCGCACTCGGAAGAACATCCTGGACCTCCACCGTTCCCGGCGGAAAAGACACTGTCAAAGTCGTCGAAGAACCAGCGTCGCGCATCCACGACTACACGCTTGACACCACCAACACACCGCCCACACCCGATCTCGCTTACATGCCTCCCATTCAGAGCCTGGAGCAGCGCGTCGTTTTCTACAGCTTTGACGATCCTCGTATCTATTCGGGAGAAGCCTTCTGGACCGTGAAGGGCAGTCAATGGAGCCATGACACCAACGCCTTCATCGGCTCGTCCTCTGCGATCACAGAGGCCTCCGCCCAATTGACCGCCGGCGCCGCCACCGACATCGATAAGCTTCGCCGCCTCTACGCTGGCGTCATGGCCATGGACAACACCACTTTCACCCGTGCGCACTCCCAACAGGAAGACAAAGCCGCCGGCCTTTCGAAAACCAAAACCGCCGCCGACATACTTGAGCACAAGCGAGGCTCCGCCGACCAGCTAACCATGCTCTTCACCGCCCTGGCTCGCGCCGCCGGCTTCAAAGCCTACGTGATGACCGTTGTAAACCGCGACCACAACGTCTTCAACGATCATCTGCTTTCTTTTTCTCAGTTCGACGACGACATCGCCATCGTCGAACTCGACGGGCCCAATGGCAAAACAGACCAGTTCTTCGACCCCGGCCAGCGCTTCTGCCCCTTCGGCCAGCTCCAGTGGATGCACACCGCCGTCGCCGGCATCCGCCAGACCGAAAAAGATTCAGCGATCGCCGAGACTCCCATGGGCTCCTACAAGGACTCGCAGACCACTCGCGTCGCCGACCTCACCCTCGACACCTCCGGTCAGGCCACCGGCCCCATCACGCTCACCTTCACCGGAGCACCCGCACTCGCGCTCCGCCAGTCGACCCTCGCCACCGACGAACTCGCCTTCCACAAGCGCCTCGAAGACGGCCTCCGCGACATCCTACCCATCGGCGCCGAAGTCACCACGCAATCCATCGACAACCTCACCGACGAAACCAAACCCCTCATCGCGCACCTCAGCCTCACTGTTCCACTCGCCACCGTCACCTCCAAACGCGCCATCCTCCCTGCAGAACTCTTCGCCGCCCGCCAGCCTCCACTCTTCCCCAGCCCCACCCGCGATATCCCCGTTTACTTTCACTACCCCGAGCGCATTGCAGACGTCGTCCGCATCCATTTCCCCTCTACCTGGACCGTACCCACGCCACCCGCTCCCGCCGACTTCAAGTTCGCGGACATGGCCCTCTACAAATCGTCCACCCAGTCCTCTCCGGGCGTCGTCATTCTTCGTCGCGATTACGTACTCGCCGCCGTCGTCTCTTTCGCCCGCGAGTACACCGACCTTCGCACCTTCTACAACAAAGTCGCGGAGCAGGACCAGCAACCGCTCGTCCTCAGCCGTGCGCCCTAGGCGACCTGCTCACACCAGCAAACCCGCATAAAACCTGCTAAAATAACCCTTGTGAGCCTGTCGTCCATCATCGCAGACGGCGCCGCCCCCGAGACCGCAACTCAGCCTTCCCACCGCCCCACGGTCGGCTTCGTCTCGCTCGGCTGCCCCAAAAACCTCGTCGACTCCGAGGTCATGATGGGCCTGCTCCATCGCGGCGGAGCCACCCTCACCCCCCGCGCCGAAGACGCCGACATCCTCGTCGTCAACACCTGCTCCTTCATCGACTCCGCCAAGCAGGAGTCCGTCGACACCATCCTCGAGATGGTCCAGCACAAGATCGGCAACGGCGGCAAAGCCCAGAAGCTCATCGTCGCCGGCTGCCTCGTCGAGCGCTACCGCGACGAGATCCGCAAAAACATCCCCGAAGTCGACGCCGTAGTCGGCACCGGCGAACTCGAAGCCATCCTCGAAGCCGCCGGCCTCAGCCAGCCCGCGCACCAGGCGAACTCGCCCTT
The DNA here is from genome assembly GCA_040388825.1 of Acidobacteriota bacterium. Taxonomy (GTDB): domain Bacteria; phylum Acidobacteriota; class Terriglobia; order Terriglobales; family Acidobacteriaceae; genus Granulicella. The sequence goes on from JAZKBC010000254.1 coordinate 5,584, forward strand.
CCCCATCCTCACCTCGGCCCAAATCGAGCGCCACGCCTCCTCGGTCAACCAGCACTCCCGCCCCGACAGCGACAGCCCGCAGCTCCATAACGAAGCCGACCACCTCCACTCCACCGGCCTAACCTCCAGGCCCGAAGGCGACGCCCGCGAACAATCCGGCCGCTTCTCCCGCGACTCCTGGGACGGCGCCACCGCCGCGCTCCCCACCTATCTCTACTCCGACGAAACTCCGCGCATCCTCTCCACCCCGCGAGCCTCGGCCTACATCAAGATCGCCGAAGGCTGCGACCATCCCTGCAGCTTCTGCATCATCCCGCAGCTCCGCGGCAAGTTCCGTTCCCGCCCCATCGCCAGCATCGTAGCCGAAGCCAAATCCCTCATCGCGCAGGGCGTCCGCGAGATCACCCTCATCGGCCAGGACACCACCTGCTACGGCGAAGACCTCCCGCCCCAACTTTTCGCGTCGCACGAATCCGTTTCACCCGGATTAGAAGGGGGCTTCAGCCCCCTGTCAGCCCGCGGAGAAACGAAGGGCTTTAGCCCTGGCGAAGCGGCGACGAAGCTCCGCAAGCCCGAGCTAGCCGACCTCCTCAACGCCCTCGCTCCCCTCGAAGGCCTCAAGTGGCTCCGCTTCCTCTACGCCTACCCCAACAAGATCACCACCCGCCTGCTCGAAACCATCGCGCGCCACGACAACATCGCCAAGTATCTCGACGTCCCCCTGCAGCACGCCAGCGCCTCCGTCCTCCGCCGCATGAAGCGCGGAGGCACCGCCGACCGCTTCCTCCAGATCATCGCCAAAGCGCGCAGCATCGTCCCCAACCTCGTCCTCCGCACCAGCTTCATCGTCGGCTTCCCCGGTGAAACCGAGCAGGACTTCGAAGAACTCCTCGCCTTCGTCCAGGCCGCGCAGATCGACTGGCTCGGCGTCTTCAGCTACTCCGACGAAGAAGGCGCGGAAGCCTTCAACAACGCCCCCGAGCTCAAGGTCCCCAAGCGCACCATCGAATCCCGCCGCCGCAAGCTGATGAAGCTCCAGCAAAAAATCAGCAAGAAGGCCCGCAAAAACTGGATCGGCCGCCAGCTCGACATCCTCGTCGAAGGCGAGAGCGAAGAGACCGAACTCCTCTGGCAGGGCCGCTCCCTCGACCAGGCCCCCGAGATCGACGGCAAGGTCCTCATCAACGACTTCGGCCCCCACGAAGTCCTCGTCCCCGGCACCTTCTACCGCGCCGAAATCACCGAGTCCCACGACTACGACGTCGTCGCCCGCATCATCGAGTAGCTACGGCTCGCCAGCCGCCCCCACATCGCGTACCCTCGTATTCGATCATGCTCAAACGTTGGCTCATCGGCACAGGCATCCTCGTTTACCTCCTCGTCTGCGGCCTCATTGCGCGCGTCCTGCTGCGGCAGCACACTTCCACCGTCACCGTTCCCAGCATCACCGTCGGCAATGTCACCATCGAGGTCGACCCACATTGGGCCTCGCGCGCTTCGGACTCCCTCACCAGCCTCAATCGCAAAGGCTTCAGCATCAATCCGTTTGCGAACAGCCTCACCCTCATGCCGATCGCCCGTTGCGCCGACGAAGCCGACGTTGTTTCCCGCATCGACCGGATGCAGGATCTCCTCGAAAAAACGCAGAAGCTGATCCCCGGCAGCCGCGTCAATCGCCTCGAACTCGCCAGCCCCGCCGGCCCCATTACCTGCATTGAAAATTACGCCGACCTCGGCCAACCCACCGCGATATCGCTTACCTGCACCGTACACCGCGACGGCTCTACCTTCCAGGGCAGCATCGACTCGCCCTACATCGAAGAAGCTCTGTCCATGATCCGCTCCACGCGCGACACAACCTCCTGTCCGGCGTCAACAGACGACGCTCCACCCGCAACCGAGCAGAAGTAACGTCTCTCCACCATCGACTCCCTTCCCACCGCCCGAACTTTTACAATGAATGAAGCCGCACATCGCGGAACGGACTACCACCATGACCAAAATCCTCAAGTGCCCCATCTGCCGCAAGGAAGTCCCCCTCACCTCCTCCAACGTCCCCTTCTGCTCCGACCGCTGCCGCACCATCGACCTCGGCAAGTGGGCCTCCGGCGACTACAAAATCTCTTCCCCCATCCTCGACCCCGACCTCCTCGAAGAACTCGAAGAAGCCCAACAGCAATCCAACTCCACCAAAGAATGGAAAAACTAAAAGGACCCCGCAACATTGCAGGGCCCTTCAAGCTTTACCGGATTAGCAGCGGGCTTTAGCCCGCGGAAACCGACTCCATAACAAAAGGGGCTTCAGCCCCGGCCTCACGCATCTACTCCAGCCCCCGATCCTTCAACATCGGCTTCACACTCGGCTTCGCCCCCAGCCACTTCTCATACATCGCCTCCAGGTCCTCGGTATTCCCGCGCGACAGCACCATCTTCCGGAACCGGTCGCCGTTCTCCCGCGTCAGCCCGCCGTGGTCTTCGAACCACTGAAACGCGTCATCGTCCAGCATCTCGCTCCATAGGTACGCATAATAACTAGCCGCATATCCATTGCCCCAGATATGCATGAAGTAGCTCGACCGATACCGCGGAGGCACCGCCTCCACCGCCAGCTTCGTCTTCGCCAGCGCGGCCTTCTCAAACGCGTCGACATCCTCCACCGGCGCATCCCCGGGCAGCGTGTGCCACTGCATATCCAGCTCCGCCGCAGCCAGCAGTTCAGTCATCATGTAGCCTTCGTTGAACTTCGCCGCGGCCTTCAGCTTGGCAACGAGCTCCACCGGCATCGCCTCTCCGGTCTTGTAATGCCGCGCATAGTGCGCAAAGACCGAAGCCTCGCTTGCCCAGTGCTCATTGAACTGCGACGGAAACTCCACAAAGTCCCGCGCCACGTTCGTCCCTGACAGCCCCGGAAACTCCGCGTCCGCGAACATCCCATGCAGTCCATGGCCAAACTCGTGGAACATCGTGATCACATCGTCATAGCCCAGCAGCGCCGGCTCACCCGCAGCCGGCTTCTGAAAGTTCGCCACGTTGTAAACAATCGGCAACTGCCCCAGCAGCTTCGACTGCGCCTGGAAGTTATCCATCCACGCTCCGCCGTTCTTGTTATCGCGCTTGAAGTAGTCGCAGTAGAACAGCGCCATCGGCTTGCCGTTCACATCGAACACCTCAAACACCCGCACATCCGGCTGGTACACCGGAATATCCTTGCGCTCCTTGAACGTAATTCCATACAGCGCATGCGCCGCATAAAACACGCCATCCTGCAGCACGCGATCCAGCTCAAAGTAAGGCTTCACCTGTGCTTCATCCAGGGCGTACTTCGCCTTCCTCACCTGCTCGGAGTAGAACTCCCAATCCCACGCCTTTACCGCAAACCCACCCTTCTGCGCATCAATCACCTTTTGAATTTCGCTGGCCTCCCCCTTCGCCTTCGCTGTAGAGGCGGGCACCAGATCATCCATAAACTTCAACGCCGCTTCCGGAGTCTTCGCCATCTGGTCTTCCAGCACCCATGCAGCGTAGTTCTTGTACCCAATCAGCGCCGCCTTCTGCGCCCGTATCTGCGCCAGCCGCGCAATCGTCGCCCGCGTATCGTTCGCCGTCCCACGCTCCGACCGCGTCCACGAGTCCTTGAACATCGCCTCGCGCGTAGCCCGGTCGGTCAGCATCGCCAGGTCCGGCTGCTGCGTCGTATTCTGCAGCGGAATCACATACCCGCTCACCTTGCGCTCTTTCGCCGCTTCCGCCGCCGCCGCAATCTGCGCCTCGCTCAACCCCGCCAGCGCCGCCTTGTCCGTCGTCACATAAGCGCCTTCCTTGGTCGAAGCCAGCAGCTTGTTCACAAACGTGCTCACCAGCGTCGCTTCTTCCCCGTTCAACTTCTTCAACTTCGTCTTGTCCGCGTCGTTGAGCTTTGCTCCGGCATGCACAAACTGCTTGTAGTCCACATCCAGCAGCCGCATCTGCTCGGCATTCAAGCCCAGCTTCGCACGCTCGTTGTAAATCTTCTCCACCCGCGCAAACAGCTTCGCATTCAGAAAAATCGCATCGTTCAACGCCGCCAGCTTCGGTGCCTCATCGTCCTGAACCTTCTGCAGCACCGGG
>JAZKBC010000254.1:9700-12431 GCA_040388825.1 Acidobacteriota bacterium
CAGCCGTGCCAGAAACACATTCGCAGAAGACGGTATTCGCCGCAGTCACTCCGCCAAACACGCCCATCACCCGCGCCAGCAACCGTCCACTCTTCTCCATCGCCACCAGCGTGTTCTCAAACGTAGGCGCGGCCTTCTGTTCCGCAATCGTCTCAATCTCTCTCCGCTGCTCGGCGATCCCCGCCTCAATCGCCGGCTGGTAGTGCTCATCCTTGATCCGCGTAAAGTCCGGCGCACCGAACGGCAACGTGCTCGCCGCATAAAAAGGATTCGCCGGCCCGAACACCGCAGTCTGCGCCTCCACATCACCCACACCCAACGCCGCCGCCATCACACCCACTCCAGCCAAAGCCACACTCCTCCTCAAAACCCGCATGCAATCCATAGCCATCGAATCTCCTCCCAACAGTCTCCTCGCTTCCGTAAAAAATTGCGAGGACGCCAGCCCAAGTAAAATCACCACATGCCTCAACCCAAGCGCACCCTCTGGGCCTGGACCACCGCCACCTTCTTTGGCGCCGGCTTCCTCAAGCCCGGCCCCGGAACCTACGGCTCCGCCGCCGCAGCCATCCTCTGGTATCTCGCCGCCCACATCATCCACCCAGCCCTCGCCACGCTCATGACCGCGACTATCGTCGCCGCGACACTGGTCACCATCATCGGCATCCCCGCCTCCACCATCACCGCCCGCGAAGCCGCCCGCGAAGACCCCGGCTTCGTCGTCATCGACGAGGTCGCCGGCCAGCTCATCGCTCTCATCGCCATCAACCCCGACTGGCAACACACCGCCGTCGCTCTCCTCCTCTTCCGCCTCTTCGACATCTTCAAGCCCTGGCCCATCCGCAAGCTAGAAGCCCTCCCCGAAGGCACCGGCATCATGCTCGACGACGTAGCCGCCGGCCTCCTCGCCCTCATCACCATCCAGCTCCTCTCGCACTTCGTCCCCAACTTCCGCTAGCATCACCGCATGCACGCCCGCACCCTCCTCATCGCCCTCACCCTCACCGCCGCCGCATCCGCGCAACAATCCGACTGGGCCCACCTCAACTCCTCCGGCCACCTCATCTACAAAACCACTCCCCACGGCGACCACATCGCCGACTTCTCCTACGCCGGCTACCAAGGCGGAGGCGTCGCCCTCCCCACCGCTCCCGTCGGCGACACCCTCCTCCCCTCCGGCGCAGACGACACCCACGCCCTCCAATCCGAACTCGACCACACCGCCCAGCTGGCCGCCAAAGCCCACCACCCCATCGCTCTTCTCCTCGCCGAAGGCGTCTTCCACCTCAGCAAAACCATCAACCTCTCCGCGTCGAACGTAGTCCTTCGCGGCTCCGGCAAGACAAAGACCATCCTCCAACTCACCGGCGCCCCGCACATGGGCATCCACATCGGCCCCGGCACAGAACCGCCCGCCGAAACCGACGACTTCGCCCCCTCCAAACCCGAAGCCCCACCCGCACCCTCCAGACTCTCCACCACGCTAGCGAACACCTACATCCCCTCCGGCACCCTCACCGTCCCCGTCACCAGCGCCGCAGGCTTCGCACCGGGCGACACCATCGAGCTCGACCACCCCATCACTCCCGCCTACGTCACCTTCATGGGCATGAACCTCCCCAACCGCGACGGCAAGCCTGAGCACTGGATCGGCAACCACATCACCGTCGAGCGCACCATCGCCTCCATCTCCGGCAACACCCTCACCCTCACCGTCCCGCTCACCGACGACTACGACCCCCAATACGGCGGCGGCCCGCAAACCACCGTCCGCAAAATCACTCCACCCACACGCCTCTCGCAGGTCGCCGTCGAGTCCCTCTCCATCACCGCGCCCTCCGTCAAAATCACCATCTCCGCCGTCGAAGACGCCTGGCTCCGCGACCTCCACCTCGAAGACACCATCAACGACATCGCCGTCCAATCCCAGGGCCGCCGCATCACCATCGACCACGTCGACATCCTGCAGCGCATCCCCATCCAGAGCTCCGCCAAAAACTTCGGCTTCTCGCTAGCCGGCACGCAGACCCTCGTCATGCACTCCTCGCTCACCGGCGACAGCATCTTCTTCGCCGCCACGCAAGCTCGCGAACAGGGTCCCAACGTCCTGCTCTTCTGCACCTTCACCGGCGACCAGTCCATCGAGCCTCATCAGCGCTGGGGCACCGGCTTCCTCGTCGACAACGTCAACGTCCACGGCGGAGCCATCAACCTCCTCAACCGCGGCACCATGGGCTCCGGCCACGGCTGGGCCATCGGCTGGGGCGTGGTCTGGAACTCCACCGCCGACACCTTCATCATTCAGAACCCACCCGGTGCCATCAACTGGGCCATCGGCGTCACCGGCAAACACCTCGGCCGCCCCATGCCCATCAGCGGAGCAGGCTACAAAGGCCGCCCCGACCTCCCCGAAGGCCTCTATGACTCCCCCAACCACCCAGTCCAACCCACCAGCCTCTACCTCCAGCAACTCAAAGACCGCTTAGGCCCCGCCGCCGTGAAAGCCATCGGCTACTAGCTCTCCACCCTCCCCCACCGCCCGTCATCTCGACCGAAGCGTCACGCTTTTTGTGACGCGCAGTGGAGATATCCCTGTATTGGCTGTTGCTGTTGCACTTGCACTTGCACTTGCACTTGCTGTTGCTCTTGCTGTTGCTCTTGCTGTTGCTGTTGCAGTTGCAGTTGCACTTGCACTTGCACTTGCTTTTCTTGCTTGTCATCCTCGGAGAGG
>JAZKBC010000255.1:0-5055 GCA_040388825.1 Acidobacteriota bacterium
ACCACGGTTGTTTCGCCGTGATGTTAGTGGGTGCGGTCGACGAGGTATTGGGCTAGGGCTTTGAGAGGGGCGGCGGATTCGCCGAAGGGAGCGAGCGCGGCGAAGGCGTCGGCGATGAGGGAGGCGGCGTCTTGCTTCGATTGCTCGAGGCCGTAGACGGCGGGCCAGGTGGCTTTGTCGGTGGCGGTGTCCTTGCCGGCGGTCTTGCCGAGCTGCTCGGAGGACTGGGTGACGTCGAGGATATCGTCGATGATCTGGAAGGCGAGGCCGGCTTTTTCGCCGAAGGTGCGGAGGCGGGCGATGGTGTCGGTTTGTCCTGACTGGGTGTGGCCGAGGCCGAGGAGGCCGCCGCAGACGATGCTGGTGGTGATGAGGGCTCCGGTCTTGGAGCGGTGGATGCGTTCGACGAGCTCGGCGGTGGGTTTGTGGCCTTCGCCTTCGATATCCATGACCTGGCCGCCGATCATGCCGGGGGGCAAGGAGCCGGGGAGGTCGGCTCCGACGCCGGTGCCGATGGCGAAGGAGAAGTCGCGGAGGATTTCGACGATGGTCGCGGGGGGCGCGGGGAGCTGAGCGATGGTCTGGAAGGCGAGGGTCTGGAGGGCATCGCCGGCGAGGATGGCGATGGCTTCGCCGAAGACGACGTGGCAGGTGGGCTGGCCGCGGCGCAGGTCGTCGTTGTCGAGGGCGGGGAGATCGTCGTGGATGAGCGAGTAGGTGTGGACCATCTCGAGGGCAGCGCCGAGTGAAGCAGCGCCGTCGGGGAGGGTTCCGGCTACCATTCTTGCGGCTTCCGTGCAGAGGATGGGGCGGAGGCGCTTGCCGCCGGCGAAGGTGGAGTGGCGCATAGCCCGGTGGATGGAGATGGGCTCGGTGGTGACGGCGGGGAGCAGGTGCTCGAGGGCTGCGTCGGTGAGTGCGACGCCGGATTGCAGGAGGGATTTTACGTCTGGTGTCATGAGGCTTTCGTCGTACTTGAGTCGATCGCGTGCGGCAACTTTGAAGCTGCGATCAAAACTTGATTTTACGCGAGCGGAAGGTGGGGAACGCGAACGCGAGCAGAGCGACGAGAGACACGATGAGGCCGGTGGTGTGATCGCGGGTACGGCGCCAGGCGATGTCGATGTGCGAGGGGCCGGCGGGGAGTGGGACGGTGAGGAGGCCGTCGTCGCGCTGGGTTTGGGTGGTGATGATGCGGTTATTGAGTGTGACCTGCCAGGCGGGGTAGGCGCGGAGGTTGAGGAGAAGGGTTTCGGGTTGGGGAAGAGTGATCGCGAGGTGGTGTGGCGCGGGGGTGGAGACGGTCTGCTCGGGGGTGAGGTCGGCGAGGTCGAAGGTGGGGTTGGTGAGGGCGGGGTTGGGGAGCGTATTGGGGGCGGGGGCGTTGGGGTCGGTGGAGAGCCAGTAGCCGGGGTTGTTGGAGCTGAGGTGATCGTTGTCGGCGGTGACGGGGGTGTACTCGTCAGTTGGAGCGTCGCCGTGATGGGTGGCGAAGAGCTGGGCGCGGGTTTGAGGGAGATCGGAGTTGTCGCAGGGCTGCGTGTAAAGGCGTGCGGCCGCGGCGGAGAAGATGATGGGGATGAGAAGGGCCGTGGCGGCGGTTCCGAGGGTGCCCATCCGGAAGTTGCGAAACAGAATGGCGACGGAGAAAGCGAGGACGACCGCGAGGAGCGAGAGCAGACGCCAGGGGAATTGGAGGAACTGGAGTTCGGGGAGAAGCTTCCAGAACGGGAGCGAAAGCGGCGTGAGGAGGAAGGCGATGAAGAGGGTGACGACGCCGAGGATGGGCAGGACGTGGACCGGGGGCAGGGGATTTTGGACGATGAGCGCGGGATTGCGGCGGGTACGAGCCTGGCGATAGATGAGCAGCGCAAGTACGAGGCAGGTGAAGGCAAGAAGACTGCACGCGAGCAGGCTGGCGGTGTGGAGGACAGCGTTGTGGGCGGTGTCGGAGGTGCGGACGAAGAGGAAGTTGTCCTGGATGCGCATGTTGGGGATGGTGGCCAGGGCGATCTGGACGTAGCGGCGTTCGAAGGCGGCAGGGAGGAGATAGAAGGCGGGCAGAGCGAGCCCAAGAATGGTAGCAGTGAGGGTGGTGATGGCGAGGTTGATTGCGACTGCGGACCGGCGGGTTTTCCAAGTGGGTAGCGGTGCACTTCCGCTGGTAGCGGCGGGCGCGTGGCGCTTGCGATACAGCTCGAGGGCGATGCGAAGGAGGAGGATGGTAGCTAGGGCGTAGGTGCCGATGACGGCGGCGGGGTCGTTGGTGAGCCAGAGGAGAGTGAGGGGGATGGCGAGGGTTCGTGCCCTGGGGCGGGGTTGGAGAGTGGCGCGCAGGAGCAGAGGGAGCCAGGCTGCGGCGAGGAGTTCGGCGTAGGAGGTGCGCTCGAATGCCGTGAAGAGCATGTAGGGGTTGGCGGCGTAGAGGGCTGCGGCGATGAGCGCGGCGTTGCGGGGGGCGTAGTCGCGGGCGAGACGGTACATGGTCCAGGCCGAGAGGGCGAGGGCGATCCAGGTGAAGAGGATGGGTGCGGTGGTGATGGGAACCAGCAGCGTGAGCAGGGCTCCGAGCATCCAGGAGAGCGGAGGGTAAAAGACGTAGCGGGGCTCACCGGCGTTCCACGCGGAGGAGACGGCCCACTGCGGGTAGAGGGCTCCGAGGCGGAGCTGGCGGGCGGCGTCGAGCCAGCTTTGGAGGTGGAAGTCGAAGTCGTGGCCGCAGGAACAGCCGTGAGCAACGAGCGGGTGCATCGCGGCGAAGGCGATCAGTGGGAGCAGGACGACGAGGACGAGGGTGCGGGTACGAGAGTGGCCTGAAGGCATAGGTATAAGAACTCGGCGTGGGCAAGATGCTGTTCGGGCTTACGGATTCGAGGAAAGTCTACACCGGATTGCGATGTTTATACGGGTTGGAGCGGCTTGTGGGGTTTGGGTGGGAGCTCGACGCGGATGTAGTCGCCGGGATGGATGAGGCCGGTGGTGCGGACGATGGACATGATGCCGGCGTCTTGCGAGTGCTGGCCGGGGGAGGAGTGGCCGAGCCACATGTGCTGCTGAAGGCCGGCGCGGAATTTGTCGATCTGGATGCAGGGAGTGCGGAGGCCCGTGACTTCGAGGACCGCGTCGGCGCCGATGTGGAGGAGGGTGCCGGTGGGGAGCGAAAGGAGGTCGAGGTTCTGGGTGAGGATGTTTTCGCCGAGGTCGCCCGGATGGACCAGGTAACCCTTGACGGCGAGGGCGGCGAGTTTTTCGGAGGCGAGGAGGTGGACCTGACAGAGGTTGGGGAGGGTGGGGTCTTTGCGCTGGAGGTAGAGATGCTGGGTGGTGACGCCGCAGTGGGCGTCGCCTTCTACGCCTTCGCCAGCGATGACTCGAATGGAGGTTTGAGGGGTTTTGGAAAAGATGTGGGCTTGCTGGCGGGAGACGTGCAGGACTCTCGGCATCCGACTAGCGTATTTCCAATTTGGGAGGAAGAGTGTCCGTCAGTGACATTTCCGATTTATTTTTCTAATGATTTGGAAATCGGAGTGATTTCAGGTGGAAGTTCCCCGTCAGTTTGGCCTCAACGTCAGCGTGTGGGTGATCTCTGGTGCTTGCAGAGGTAACGGAAGGGTGGTGCCATGGAGCCAAGGCTGGAACTGGTCGAGAAAGAATGGGCTAAGCGGAACTTCGGATTCACCGGTGGCGAGGTTGGCGCTGGTGGCGGAGGGGTTGGAGAGATCGGCGGTGAAGCGCTCGCTGGGGCCGAAGTGGAGACCGCTGGTGCGGATGGTGACACCGTCGCCGGGCGCGGACTGAAGGCCGGTGCCGGTGGAGACGCCGAGGACGCGGCTGAGGATGGAGTTACTGCCGAAGACAGGGTGAGCGATTTCGACGGGGTGGTAGCTGCCGTAGCGCCAGGTGGAGAGATCGTGTGGGGCGTGCGCGGTGTAGAGGGCTGTGGAAACGGCGGTGGCGAGGAGGTCGTTCCAGTTGGCGTAGCTGGATGGGAGCCAGCGTGTGGGCTGGTGGGAGAGGAGCTTTTCGAGCGCGGTATCGGCTTCGCCCCAGTGGTAGAGGGCGGCGAGCTTTTCGTTGGCTGAGTCTTTGGGTTTGGTGCGGTCGTGGGCAGCGATCTGGGGTGTGAGCAGAAGGGGCCAGATCTCGGCGCGGGCGGCGATGGCGATGGCCGCGGCGGGTGAGTCGGCAGTGACGTTGCCGTTCCACTTGCGGAGGAGATCGGCGGCCTGGTGCAGGCGGGTGGCGTCGTGCAGCAGGACGGAGGGTGAGGCGTGGTCGAGCGCGTAGGCGAGCCTCTGTGCGACGAGGAGATCGAAGGCGGAGTGGACGTCGTTCTGCACGGCGAGCATGTCGGCCGGGGTGAGGTGGTTATGGCCGTCAAGGAGCTGAGTGATGCGCTCCACGCGGTAAGGGTCGGCCCAGTTGTCGGCGACGTAGTAGGGGTAGTCGTCGGGCGTGATGCGGGAGTTGGCGGTGGCGAGGACGCCGTTGGGGGGATCGATGATGGAGGGGAGTTGCTCGTAGGGGATGTAGCCGGACCACTGCTGGGTTGAGTCGAGGGCGTCGACGGGAACGGGAGAGACGGGGGAGCCGACGTTGTAGAGCAGGCGCGGAGCCGGGGTGGATTCGGTGTCGACGGTGGGGAGCTGATTGGATTGTTCGTCGTCGGCTGCTGAGGTTGCGGTGGTGGCGGTGTCTTGGGGTTGGTCGGCTGAGTCGGAGTCTTCGTCTGGAGGTGGAGCGCCGGAGGGGATGGCGTCGGTGGGGAGTTCGCGGGGGTGCTCGACGGCGGGTCCACGGATGGGGATGCGACCGATGGCGTGGTAGCCGATGTGGCGGAGGTCGTCCGCGTAGATGAGATTCAGCGTGGGGCCGCCGAAGGTGGCGAAGGCCTGGACGAGAGAGGCTCCGCTGGAGGCCTGGTCAATGATGAGGAAGGGGTCGGTGAGATTGGCGGGGTCGTAGATGGACCAGGCGAGTGACAGGCTGCGCTTCTCGGTGGGGTAGAGCGGGGAGATGATGGGCGTGGCGATGGTGGTGGCGCCGACAGCTTCT
>JAZKBC010000256.1:0-7098 GCA_040388825.1 Acidobacteriota bacterium
GAGGGGGAGGCGGGCGGCCCAGTCGTGGATGCCGAAGAGGTGCATGGAGCCGGCGGCCATCCAGTACATGAGGGGAGGCTTGTCGAAGAAGCGGATGCCGTCGATGGTTGGGGTGACGAAGTCGTGGCGCTGGAGCATCTCGCGGGCGATCTGGATGTAGACGGAGTCGACGTCGTCGAGGAGGCCGGGGGTGAAGAGGCCTCCTAGCTGGAGGATGGTCCAGGCGGAGAGGATGAGGGCGAGGGAGGTGGGGCTCCAGCGGGATTTGGTTGGGGCGGTCAAGGTGTTGGTCTATCGTCCGGGGGATTCTGGGATGGTGTCAACGGTGGTGGGTGGTCGGTCGGTGAGGAGGGCTTTGCCGGAGGATTCGGAGAGGGTGATGGCGCGGGGGCCGAGGAGGCGGGTGACGGTGGAGCGTTGGTCGAGGGGGACGAAGAGGAGCTTGCGGGGGCCGGTGCCCCATTGGGCGGCGAGTTGGTTGGGAGTGAGGAAGATGGGTGGGGCGTCGGGAAAGGTGCTGCCGAAGAGCATGGAGGTGCTGCGGCCGTCGACGAGGAGGACGGGACGGTCGAGGTAGAAGGGGAGAGAGGAGCCGAAGGCCTGGTCGCCGTAGATGAGGACCTGGGTGTCGGGGGAGATTTGGTGGGTGCGTTCGAGGGTTTGGATGGTGTCTGCGAAGTTTTTTGAGGAGAGCATCGGGGCGAAGCGGATCAGAGCGATGTGCGCGGCGATGAGGAAGGTTGCTGACGTGGTGGCGATGGTGAGGATAGAGGCGAAGGATCGCTTGCGGAGGAGGAAGGTGAGGATGGGGCCGAGGGTGAGTGCGATTGCGGCGACGGCGGCGGGGAGCCGGAGAGCGGCAAAGGAGGACGTGGTGAGGTCGAAGAAGTGGGAGAGGGAGAGGGTGTAGTTGGCGACGTCGCGATGGGCGAGGAGGTCGCCGATGTCGGCGTTGTTGACGTGGCGGGAGAGCCAGAGGCCGCGGGTGAGGATGAGGGCTGCGGCTAGTCCGATGACGACGAAGGCGGCGTAGGCGAAGGTGAAGGCGTAACGGATGAAGCTTGTGGGTGGCGTGGTTTCGCTATGGGCTATGGCTGCGGCGAGGAGCATTAGGAACGGGAGATAGACGGGGAAGGTGTAGTACTCCTGGTTGGTCGAGAAGGCGAAGAAGAGGAGCACGATGGCGGAGAAGGTGGCGAGCAGGAGGATGGTGCGGGTGGTGAAGGTGTGCTCCGTGGGTTGGTTTTTGCGTTGGATGAGGTCGAGGCGGGAGCGGAGCTGGCCGGTGGCGTCGAGGTCGCGCGCGGCGGTGCGTTGGCGGCGGATGCGGAGGGCGATGAGGATGGCGGCGGGGGCGAAGAGGCTCCAGGGGAAGAGCCAGACGAGGTGGAGCGTCCAGTAGAGGGTGGCGGGGAGCTTGTTGTAGTCGGCGGGGATGCGGCGGCCGAGGAAGCGGAGGACGTGCTCGTTGACGAAGTAGAACCAGAAGAAGCCGTGGCCATTGGCTCCGCCTTTGTTGCGCAGGCCGGCGAGGATGTGCCAGGGGGCTGCGATGGCGAGGAAGAGCAGGAAGCCGCTGAAGGGGCGGAGGCGGTAGAGTCGGCGCTTGTCGCCGGTGAGGCTGAGGTACAGGATGAGCGTGGTGAAGATGAAGAGTGGAGCGACGAGGCCCTTGGTGAGGACGGCGAGGGCGAGGGCGGTCCACCCGAGGTAGGGATACAACGCTCCCCACTCATGCGCCAAAATGCGGCGCATGAATGGGCCACCCGGAGTATTGGTTTGGTCGAGGGCGCGGAGGAAGGTGTAGAGAGTGAGGGCGAGGAGGAGCGATAGGAGGGCGTCGGGGATGAAGACGCGGGTGAAGAGGAAGGTTCCGAGAGAGGTGAGGAGGAAGAGTGCGGTGTAGAAGGCGGTGCGGGGTGTGAACGCTCGCGAGGCCCAGAGATAGCCGAGGAAGGCGAGTGCAAGGACGGTTAGGGCGAGGGGGAGATGGATGGCGAAGGCGGTTTCGCCGAAGATGTGGAGGCTGGCGGCGGCGAGCCAGTAGGGGAGTGGGGGCTTTTCGAGGTAGCGCATGCCGTCTACGTGGAGGGTGACGAAGTCGTGGGTATGGAGCATGGCCTGCGCGGCCTGGGCATGGGTGGCGTCGGCGTCATCGAGCAGCGGTGGCTGGGTGAGCGAGGCGCAGAAGATGGCCAGCCAGAAGAGGAGGAGGATGGCGATGTGCGCGGGGATGGTGCGGCGAGGCGAGTTGGGCAGTGCTGCTGGGGGCATGTAGCTTCTTTGCGGGAGCGTTGGCGGGTAAGAGTTGGTGCTGGTTACAGGATAGCGGAGGGGATTGTGCTGCGGTGGGCTGAAAGTTGAGGTGGAGGCGCGTGCAGAGGTGCGGCTGCGATCAAAATACAGAGGTCCTTCGCGAAGCTCAGGATGAGGTATCTCATAAAGATGAGGTATCCGGATAAAGATGAGAGATCCGGATGAAGATGAGGCTCTATAGGGTGCGGCATCCTAAAAGAGGGTTCCGAGCTAAGGAGCCATGTATCTTGCTAGTGGCGGGTGGTTTTGCGCCGTCTGGTGGAGGAGTGAGCGGGAATGCCTACGTTTGCGGCGATTGATATTGGTTCGAACTCTTGCAGGCTGGCGATTGCGTCGGTGGAGCAGCACAGGCTGAAGCTGTTGTACGAAGACCGCGAAGTGACGCGGCTGGGCGCGAGTGTGTTTGAGACGGGCGTGATCTCGCCGGAGGCGATGGACGCGACGATCAAGGCGTTGAAGCGCTTTCACAAAGCGGTGCAGACGCATGTGGTGGACGCAGTGCGGGTGGTGGCGACGAGTGCGATGCGCGATGCGCGGAACTCGGAGTCGTTTCGCGCCGGGGTGAAGTCGGCTACAGGGTGGAAGGTGGATGTGATCTCGGGACTGGAAGAAGGGCGTCTGATCCACCTGGGCGTGGTGACGCATGAGCCGGGGGCGAAGGGGCGTTGCCTGTTGATGGACCTGGGCGGCGGCAGTTGCGAGGTGACGCTGTCGGATGGTGGGCGGATCAAGGAGATGGTGAGTTTGCCGCTGGGCGCGGTGCGGCTGCAGCAGGAGTTTCTGCGGACTGATCCTCCGGTGAAGGAAGATGTGGCGCGGTTGCGGAAGTACATTGACCGCGAGTTGAAGAAGCTGGAGCGGAGGATGGGTGTGCCGCGGGTGGGGCTGGTGATTGCGACTTCGGGAACGGCGGCGGCGCTGGCCGAGGCGAGTCATGCGATGAAGCTGGCGAGTCCCATAAAGCGGGCGTCATCCGCGGGCAAAAAGGTGCTGGAGGTGGATACGGGGAGCGTGCGCTGGCTGGCGGACCGGCTGTTGAAGCTGAACAATGCGCAGCGGGCGGAGATTGTGGGCATTGGGCCGAAGCGGTCGGAGATTATCTGCGGCGGAGCGCAGGTGTACGCGACGCTGATGGAGCGGCTGGAGCTGAAGGGGTTTCGCTACTCGCGGCTGGGGCTGCGCGATGGCGTGCTGGCGCAGATGCTGTCGGACATCGATACGCGTGCGAGCGTACATCGCACGATTGAAGCTGAGCGGTGGGAGGGCGTGTACCAGGTCTGCCGACGGTATGGCGTCGATCCGAAGAAGGTGGAGACGGAGCGCGAGCATGCGGCGCAGTTGTTCGACCAGTTGCAGCTGGTGCATGAGCTTCCGGAGGAGTACAGGCTGTGGCTGGAAGCCGCGGCGATGATGCAGAACGTGGGCAAGTACATGAACCACCAGGGGCATCATCGGCATACGCAGTACATCATTGCGAACTCGGATATTTTTGGGTTCTCGCCGGAGCAGAGGGCGATTGTGGCGGCGATTGCACGCTACATGGGCAAGAGCCGACCGGATGCGATGGATCGGCCGATGCGGATGATTCCGCCGGACCAGCATGCTTATGTGGTGCGGTCGGTAGCGCTGCTGCGGCTGGTGCAGGCGCTGAATCAGGACCGTGCGAGTGCAGCGGTAAAGGTGCGGACGAAGGTGTATCCGAAGCGGGTGGTGATGGACCTGGTTCCGGCGCGCGGTGGAGCGGAGCTGGAGGCGTGGTCGCTGAAGAAGGAAGCGGTTTACTTCCGCGAGGTCTTTCGGCGCGAGCTCTTTGTCGACGTAGCGTAGAGCGCTTTGACGAGGCGTGGATCGAGCAGCGATTGCAGTGTGGCGGGGCCGCGCTGCAACGTGAGGCGGGCGATGGAGCCTTTGCGCAGGCGGACGGGAGGCGTGCGCGCGTCGCGGTCGGCCGCGATGGGACCGGCTACTAGATGGCCGAGGAAGCTGGTGAGGTTGGGGTTGTGGCCGACGAGGAGAACGTTGTCGTAGGCGGCGAGCTCGCGGAGCAGGCGCTGGAACTGTTCGAAGGTCGCGGTGGGGGCAAGCGCGGTTGAGGGACGGATGAACGCTTCGTAGCCGGTTTCCGTGCCGACTAGCTGAGCGGTCTGCAGGCAGCGCTTGAGCGGGCTGGAAACGATGACGTCGAAGCTGAGCTTGGAGGCGTTGAGGACGTTGGCGAGGCGGAGGCAGTGGGCCTTGCCTTCTTTGTCGAGGGGCCGCTTGATGTCGAGGGCCGGATTGACGCGGCGTACGCCCGCGCTGGCGTGACGGAGGAGAAAGAGATTCATGAGGCGGGTTCGGGCTCCGGTGTGGGGTTGGGCACGGGGTCGTGGTGGAAGACGCCGGGGTCGGGCTCGGGCAGGGAGGGCGCGGCGGGTTCGGGATCGGATTGGGCGTCGCTGGGTATCTGAAGCGATGGCTGGTCGAGTTGGAGGCTCGTGGGCATGAGGTGGTGGATGCTGGCGGCGATCGCACAGCCGCTGGGTTGATTTTACTCGCGTGGGGCGATGGGTTTGAGGCGCCAGAGTTCGGTGTAGAGCAGGCCGAACCAGTGCTGGTGGCGGGCGAGACGGGAGAAGCCGGCCGAGGCAAGTGCGGATTGCGGGTTGGGGAGATGCGTGATGCGGAGGCCAGTGAGGACGCGGAAGGCGAAGTAGAGGCTGCGAATGTAGGCGGCGGCGATGGGGCGGAGGAGAGGCGAGTGGGGGAGGCCGAAGTCGGACACCAGCCAGAGGGCGCCGGGTTCGACTTCGTGGGCGAGACGGTGGGCGAGGGTGATGACTTCGGCTTCGGAGAGGCAGTCGAGGAAGAAGTGGGTGACGATGAGGTCGGTTTGCGGTGGAGTTGGTGTGGTGAGGGCGTTGGCTTGTTCGGTTTGGAGGCGGTCGCCGGCGAAGGAGCAGCGGCGGCGGAGGAGCTGGAGCATGCGGGCGCTGGTGTCTACGGCGAGGGCTTCGATGGTGGGGTTCTGGCGGAGGAGCTTGGCGAGGAAGCGGCCGTCGCCGTCGCCGAGAACGAGGGCGCGATGGCTGGCGTTGAGCAGAGGCAGGAAGTGCTCGCGGGTGTGGAGGAGCATGGGGCCGAGGGCGAGGTACTCCGCCCAGCGATAGATGCGGGCGACTCGGTCGAAGTTGGGTTGGGGCCGCTGGGTCATCCTGTGATGAGACGCGGAATGAGGAAGAGGAGTGGGGTGAGGAGAACGAGGTCGGCGAGAGCTCGGAGGTGGACGGGGGTGATGCGGTTGCGGCGGAGATGGAGGAAGAGAAGCAGGGCGATGCTGAGAGAACAGGCGATCGCTGGGAGGTTGAGTGGGGTTTTGAGTTGGGTTGCGGTAAGGAGCGAGAGGGCGAGGGCGGCGAAAGAGAGTTGGGGAAGATGGCTGGTGGCCCAGAGGGTGGTGATGTGGGCGTGAGGGCGTTGGTGGGGGTGCTCCCAGGCGTAGAGGAAGAGGCAGTTGAGGGTGCAGGCTAGAGCAAGCAGGAGGGCTAATGGGAGAAGCGTGAGGCGGAGTTGGGGAAGCCGGGCTACGGTGGGGATGAAGACGGCGGCTGGGAAGAAGATGCCGACGGCTAGTTCTTTGGGGAGGCGCTGAAGGCCGGTGCGGGCGTGGATGAGGAGCAGCCAGGCGGCGAGAAGGACTCCTAGAGCGGTGTAGAGATGGAGGGCGGTGGGGTTGAGACGATGGAGTGTGAAGGCCAGCGTGATGGCTGCGAGGACGATGAGGGTGAGGAACGTGCGGCGATGGCGGTGATGGAAGCGGTGGCGCTCTTCGAGTTCGGGTGGAGCGGAGCCGTCGGGGTGGGGGCGGGCGTCGAGGAGGCGGTCGGCGGCGTAGAGCATCCAGACGGCGAGAAACATGGCTGCGGGGCCGAGCCAGGAGAGGTGGATTCCGGCGGAGCGGGCGATGAAGGCGGTCCACACCGCGGCGACGGTTGGGGCGTCGAGCGAGAGGAGATGCCAGAGTGCCAGTGGCGTGTAACGGCGGGGACGCGGAGGGACCAGCGTGGGGCGTGGGGTGTTGGTGGTCGGAGGAAGGGATCGGTGTTGGGCGGGGGCGTTCAATGCTTGTTCAATTTTAAGGCGCGGCGTTGGGGAGGAACTTCTGGATCTCGCTGGTGGAGCTGTCGCTGAGTTCGGTGGTCACGGCGGTGGTGGCGAGGTGAGGCAGATTGGCGCTGGCGGTGGCCGCCGCGGTGCGGGTCTGGTGCGAGATGTTGTCGCGGTCTTCGATGGCGACCAGGAGATTTTGCTGGTCGTCGGTGAGGGAGTGATGGGCTTCGAGAGACTCGAGGAGCGAGCGGAGATCGTTGAACTGCGAGAGGTGGGTGTTGAAGCGGTGTTCAGCGTAGTCGCGGGCGGCGCCGGTGGTGATGAGGAACTGCCAGTCGGAGGATTCGAGGAGAAGGAGTTCGCGGCAAAGCTGCTTGACGATGCGCTCGGCGAGAGGCTGGATGGGCGATGGATCCTTCCAGCGAGCGGAGGTGCAGAGGTCGCGCAGGTAGAGCTCGGCGGGATAGATATGGGTCCAGGTCCAGGAGGTGTCGGGGTTGAGCCAGACCTGATTGTTGCCTTCGGCGCCCCAGGAGCCTTCCTGCATGGCGATGAAGCCGGCGCGCGGGTAGTGATCGAGGTAGTTGGAGGCGGAGGTGAGGTGGATGTCGATGGGGTAGTCGTGGAGCGTGCGGGCTACGGCTTCGAGCCAGAGTGGGCCTTCAAACCACCAGTGGCCGAAGAGCTCGGCGT
>JAZKBC010000256.1:7108-11082 GCA_040388825.1 Acidobacteriota bacterium
CGTTGATGGAGTAGGTCTCAGAGAGGTCCTGGCCGGTGATACCGGTAATCACCAGGTAGTTGTCAGCGGACGGCGTGATGCTTCCTGGCTGGGCAGTTCCAGCGAAGTAGCCGGTTCCGTTCTCGGCGTCGAAGGGCGAGGAGAGGATTGGCGGAATGGCGTTGTTGAAGCTGGGCTGGAGGGCGTCGTAGACGAGCGAGACGAAGTGCGAGGCGTGGGTTTTGACGCGCTCGGCGGCTTCGGCGGGGAAGTACGGCTGCTTGTCGGCCATGTCGACGCCGGCGCCGGTGACGCGCCAGTAGCGATGGCCGCCGGGCCAGCGCTTTTTGTGGAAGTCGAGATAGATGGCGTCGCCGGGATAGCCGGACTCGGCGGACCAGACCTGGAGGCCGGTGCGGGGATCGCGGGGGAAGACGGTTGTGGCGTTACGCTTGCCGGTGGTGGTGTACGGGCCGTCGACGAGGTAGGGCTGATAGAGGCGGCGGGAGTCGGGCTCCGTAGGAGCGGCTTTGACGGAGCGCTGCGGGATGGGGAGGTTGTGGATGCTGTAGGGCGAGGCGACCTGGGCGGAGGTTTCAATGAGGTGGGTATCGACGAAGAAGTAGTCGATGGAGGACTCGCTGAGGGCCTGCTCGACGCCGATGCGCTGGATGGGCGGTGCGGATTGATCGGAGAGAGGGACAGGGAAGCTCCACGGGCCGGAGGGGCGGTAGCCGCACTCGGGCGCCCACATGCCGCGGGGGGCGTGGCCGATGTGGTGCTGGTGGGTGGCGACGGCGGTGCGGACCTGGGCGCGGAGGCTTTCGTCGGTGCCGAGCAGAGGCATGTAGCCGTGCGTGGCGGCGCAGGTAATGATTTCGATCAGGCCTTTTTCAGCGAAGGCGCGGAAGCCGGAGATGATGTTGCCGCCGAGGGCGTTGAAGTCTGCGAGGGTGGTGGTGAAGAAGGCGTGCCAGAAGCGGGCGGTTTCGGCGTAGTGCTCTTCGCCGGTGGTGCGGAAGAAGGCTTCGTCTTCCTGGGCGGCGAGGATTTTGCGCTCGAGGTATTTGGGGAACTCGGCTTGGAAGATGGGGTGGGCGAGCTGCTCGAGGAGAATGGGCGAGAGGTTGAGGTTGCAGTGGAGCGCTATGCCATCGCGCTCGAGGTTGGCGAGTACGCGGAGCAACGGGAGATAGGTTTCCGCGGCGGCTTCGTGGAGCCACTCGATGCCGTGAGGCCAAGTTCCATGGTTCACGACCCAGGGGAGATGGGCGTGGAGCGTGAACGAAAGAAAGCCGGAGGGCCTGTTGCCGGTGGGCGCAGGCTGTGAGGTGCTCAAGGTGACGTCCCTTTCGGGGTGAAGGGCGGAAACTCGCGCCGGAACAGTGACAGGCCCGCGTCCGCAGTGCGGCGATCGCGATCCGCTTCAGAGTACAACATTGGGTGCCACATGCCTTGGATGCAGGTTGAGGCAAAACTGATGCGCCGTGCTGTTCCGGGAGACGGACAGCACGGCGCATGGATTGCAGAGTGGTGTGGTGTGGGAGGTTACCGAGTTTGGAGGCCCGGCTCTTCTTCGGGGCCGGCTGCTTCCGATGTCTGGATGGTGATTGGACGGGCGAGACGGAAGCGGATGACGGTTTCGGAGGGGATTCGCACCTGCTGGCCGCGGGTGACTCCCTGAACTACCGCACCGCCGCCGCCTCCGGCTGCAGCGCCGATGGCTGCACCCTTGCCGCCGCCGAAGATTCCGCCGACGATGGCTCCGATGGCTGCGCCGCCGCCAACCTTTTCGGCAGTGTTCTTGCCGCGGCCTTTGCCCTCGATGCTGTAGGGATCGGTGGCGACTTCGATGGATTCGCCGTGGCGGCGGATGGAGGTGAGTTCGATGGAGAGCAGAGAGCTGCCCTTGAAGTGGGTGGCGTCCTTGGCTTCGACAACGCGGCCGCGGACGGCGGCGCCGGCGGGAATGACGGCGAAGCCGTCGGCATCAATCTCACGGGTGACGACGCCCGTGAAGGGCTGGCCGGTTTCCGTGGTCTCGCTGTCGAGGGTTTCGGTGATGCGGATTGGGATGTCACGGCCGGCGTCGAGGGTAACGTTGCGGATGACCGGAGCGGGCGGGGGTGGGGCGTCGACCGGTGGCGGAGGAAGTGTGCCGCTGGTGGCGATCTGCTTGCGCTCTTCCCGGGTGACCGGGCGTGGAGCCTTGGGCGCGGTGGCCACGGTTACGGTGGGGACGACGGAGATTCCGGCAACGGTGGTGTTGTTGACGACCTGCTTGACGCCGGTGACGGCAATCGCGTCCTGCGCAGCGACGGAGCGAGCCGTGTCATCGGAAACATTGCCGGTGAGCGTGACAACTCCGGCCTGGACAGTGGCCTGAATAGGCTGCTGGGCGATAGCGGTGTCGGCGGCGAGCGCGGCCTTGACGTTGGTGGTGAGTGTGGCATCGTCAACGGTCTTTTTGCAGCCGGAGATGAAGAGCAAAGGCAGGACTGCGAGTGTGACGATTCTGGTGAGTGAAGAGGCCGGAGAGTTGTAGACGAGATGTCGATTCATACGTGACTCCATGGTTGATTTGAATGGTAATGACAGTGGCCGCGAAAAATGCTTCTGAAGGATAAACCGCAGACGCTAATGTGCGATAACGGTCGCGAACAGAGATGACAAAGCGTGAGATGCGGGACAGACGCAACCCGGCGGTGTAGGGCGGCATCCACCTTCAAGGACACAGCGGCGGCGATCTGTTTGAAGCAAAAGGTTTCAGCAAACGGACCCGGAAGAGTATTCTGTGACTGAGTTTCGGAAACGCGAAGGAGAACGCAATGGCGGATAACGATAACGGCGTAAACGGTTTTGGCTGGTTCCTCGCAGGGCTGGGTATTGGGGCACTGGTGGGCGTACTGTATGCGCCGAAGGCTGGCAAAGAGACGCGTGAAGACCTGGTGAATGGAGCGATGGAAGCTCGTGACCGGGCTAACAAGCTCTACAACCAGGGCGTGGAGCAGGTTGGACAGTATGTCCAGCAGGGCAAGCAGGTTGCCGGCGACTACGTGGACAAGGGCAAGGACTATTACGACAAGGGCCGCACGCAGTGGTCGCAGTATGTGGACAAGGGCAAGGGCCTGATTCAGACTCAAGCTGAGGCAGTGAGCGCGGCTGTGGATGCGGGCAAGGAAGCGTACGTCGCGAAGACGAGCGAGACGACGGCTTCGTAAACGAGGCCGGCAGGATATGAGGGGCCGGTTTTGCGCCGGCCCCTTTGCTTGTAGGATCGAACGGAAAGAAGGAGTGGGCAAAACATGCCAAGTCTTGGTGGCCTGACGCTGGCGTTCTGGCAGGCAAATGCGGATGCGGTTTCGGCGCATGACGTTAACGTGATCAAGTGGTGCGCGATCGTGATTGCGGGCGCGCTGGTGGTGCAGGCTATTGGAGTGATGGTCGCGGCGGGATTTGGCGCCAAGCTGCTGCATCGGCTGGATAAGCTGAGCTGCGCGTTTGATGAGAAGACGACTCCGCTGGTGAATAAGACGACGGCGCTGATCGATGATCTGTCGCCGAAGGTGCGGAGCATTAGCGAGAATGTGGAACAGATCAGCTATACCGTTCGCGCCAAGGTGGATGAGGTGAGCGTGACGGTGAGCGAGGTCAACCGGACCGTGCAGGACATCAACGGACGGACCCGCGTGCAGGTGGCTCGGGCTGACGAAATTGTGACCGAGGCGATGATTGCTACGGAAGATATTTCGCGGACCGTGCAGAGTGGGATTCGGGTGCCGATCCGGCAGGTGGCGGGGATTGTGGCCGGGGTGAAGGCGGGGATTGAGACGCTGCTGGCGAAGTCGCCGTTCGGGAAGCCGAAGGATGACCGGTACGATTTCTAAGAATCAGGACCAAGTGAAAGACGAGTAGCCGGTGTGCGGCTGGGTTAGACGATCCAGCCGCCGCCGGCTACTTCGTCTTCCTGGTAGAAGACGGCAGACTGGCCAGGT
>JAZKBC010000256.1:11092-15178 GCA_040388825.1 Acidobacteriota bacterium
GTGATGGCGCGCTGGGGTTCGTCGAAGGTGGCTTCGATGCGGTCCGGGCCGGTCACGCGGAGGGTTGCGGGAGCGGGCTCGTGGCGGTGGCGGATTTTGATGGCCACGCGGATGGGCTCGGAGGGCTCGGGGATGGAGACCCAGTTGAGGCGGTCGGCGATGAGGGTGCGGGAGTAGAGGTCGGCGTCGGGGCCGACCTGGACGGCGTGGGAGTCGGGGTGGATCTTGAGGACGTAGAGGGGGTCCGGGCTGCTGAGGCCGAGGCCCTTGCGCTGGCCTACGGTGAAGCTATGGATGCCTTCGTGGTGGCCAAGGACTTCGCCGGATGCGCTGACGAGCTCGCCGGAGCTGTCTGGCATCTCGCGGTTCTGTTCGTCCAGATAGGCCCTGAGGAACTGGGAGTAGCTGCCGCCGGGGATGAAGCAGATCTCCTGGGAGTCGGGCTTCTGGGCGAGTTCGAGGCCCTGGTCGGCGGCCATGGACCGGACTGCGGGCTTCTGCATTCCGCCAAGCGGAAAAAGTGTGCGCGATAACTGGTCCTGGGTGAGGCCGAAGAGGAAGTAGGTCTGGTCCTTGGAGCGATCCGAAGGCCGCGACAAGACCCAGCGCTGTCGCGCGGGGTCGAAGTGATTGCGGGCGTAGTGGCCGGTGGCGATGCGTTCGGCGCCGATGGAGCGGGCGGTGACGAGGAGCTGGTCGAACTTGAGGTGGTTGTTGCAGAGGGTGCAGGGGATGGGAGTGCGGCCGGCGAGGTACTCGGAGACGAAGGGGCGGACGACCTCTTCTTCAAAGCGATCCTGGGCGTTGACGAGGTAGTAGGGAATGTCGAGGTGCTCGGCGACGCGGCGGGCGTCGTAGACGTCGTCGATGGAGCAGCAGCGGCCTTGTACGGATTCGGGCATGCCCTCGCGGCCGGCGAGGCGACGCTGGTTCCAGAGCTGGAGGGTGAGGCCGACGACGGGGTGTCCCTGGCTGCGGAGGAGGGCGGCGACAGCGGAGGAGTCGACTCCGCCGGACATGGCGACGGCGATGGTGCTTTCGTCATTTCCGGGTTGGGACATTGGGCCTCCTCTATGCCATGATAGTCGTTCTGGCTGGGACAGGTGGACGACAGAAACTTGACTGGACCTTGCTGACAAGCGGAGAAAAATCGGTCTGACAGCATTGAGTGTAACTGTGTACACTCAATAGCGGACCCGGGCACGTAGTTTGCATGGAGCAACGAAAGCAAAACAAGATGAGCGGCCGGTGGGCACTGCCTTTTCTAGGCGTTGCCTGCGCAGTCGGCGTTGCGTCTCTTTACTACAACCAGCCGCTGCTGCTGGTGATGGGAAAGAGCCTTGGCGAAGGCGCGCGCTCGATGGGGTTTGTGGCGGTGGCGACGCAGGTGGGGTACGCCGCTGGGCTGCTGTTCTTTGTTCCGCTGGGTGACGTTGCGGAGCGCCGCGGGCTGATGATGCGGATGTATGCGGGCGTGTCGATTGCCCTGCTGCTGGCGGCTTCTGCGCAGAGCCTGGCGTGGATGATCGCGGCCAGCGCGCTGATCGGGGTGATGGCTTCGGTGACGCATGTGGCGCTGCCGATGGCTCCGGACCTGGTTCCGAATGAGCGCAGAGGACAGGCGATCGGCACGGTGATGACGGGGCTGCTGCTGGGGATTCTGCTGGCGCGGACGTTTGCGGGCTGGGTGACGCGGATCAACGGCTGGCGGACCGTGTTTGTGGTGGCTGCGGTGATGAATGCGGTGTTCGTGCCAGTGATGTTCCGGGCGATGCCGCGGATGGAGCCGAGCCATCCGCTGACTTACAGGGAGGCGATGCGCTCTCTCTGGACGCTTTTCAGGACGGAGCCGCTGCTGCGCGAGGCGGGGATCATTGGGGCGCTGACGTTTGGATCGTTCAGCTGCTTCTGGACGACGCTGGCATTTTTGCTGCACGACCACTACGGTCTGGGGCCGGGGGTGGCCGGAACGTTTGGCATGGTGGGAGCGGCGGGAGCCTTTATTGCTCCGGTGGCGGGACGGCTGGCGGACCGGCGCGGAACGAGATTTGTGGTGTCGATGGCTGGGGCGGCGCTGACGACTTCATATCTGTGGCTGTGGCTGACAGAGAGGTGGTCGGGGTCGCTGGCGCTGCATATGGCGTCGCTGGTGCTGGGTGTTGTGCTGCTGGATCTGGGCGCGCAGATGATGCAGGTGGCGAATCAGACGCGGATCTTCGGGCTGGGGACGGAAGCTCGGAGCCGGCTGAATACGATTTATATGACGATGTACTTTGCGGGCGGCGCGGTGGGGTCGGCGCTGGCGGCGTTTGCGTGGTCGCGGTGGGGATGGGACGGCGTTTGCGTGCTGGCGCTGGGACTGGTGGGGCTGGCGGGACTGGCGCATGCGACGGGGTATAGCCGGAGCCATCACGAGGTTTCGGTAGCGCCGGTGTCGCGGCGGGAGCAGGAACCGGCTTAGGGTAGGGAGTGGGGCTTAGAAAATTTGGTGGGCGAGGCAGGTCTCGAACCTGCAACCCCCGACTTAGAAGGTCGGTGCTCTATCCAGTTGAGCTACTCGCCCGCGGCGTTCAGCCGGGGTTGCGGACACCTTACGGATTGGCGTCCACCGCATCGATTGTAGCGGAGCCACGGGCGATTTCGAGCTCCTTGCTGCGGAGGAGGGTGACGACGTCGTCAAGAGCGAGCTCCCAGCGGCGGTAGGCGATTTCGGGCTCGACGCCGACGGCGGTGACGTAGAGGGTGATGGCGAAGCCTTCGAGGGGGGAGTTAAGGTCGAGGAGCGCGGGACGGAGGGTGCACTCTAGCGCGGCTTCGGAGTGAGGGAGGCGGGCGGCGCGGCGGATGATGCGGTCGAGGCGGACCTGCTGCTGATGCGGAGAGGCGAAGACGGAGCGCTCGCGCCAGAGGAGATCGATGTAGGAGGCGAAGCCGTGGGCAGCGTCCTCGGGAGAGAGCATGAGTTCGAGGCGGAGGGCTTCGAGCTGGTCTTCGTCGTCGAAGATGTTGAGGGTCCAGGCGTCGCACTTGGCGGTGAGGAACGGGGAGCGCGTGGCGTTGAGGGAGCGGAGCGCGCGGCCGAGGGCGGGAAAGCGGTCGGCTTCAGGGATTTCGGCGATGTCGTAGGGGTTGGAGCGGAGGTCAACGAAGTGGGCGGGGGCTTCGTCGGATGCCGAGGACCAAGGGACGACGAGTGTGGGGGAGTCGGTCGAGCACTCGGCGTTCCAGTCAGAGAGCATTTATTCAGGATACGTCAGGAAAGCAGAGCGTAGAGCGTAGAGGGTAGAGCGTAGAGAATCTAGGCGTGGGATTGGACGAAGTGGAGGGCCATTTGTTCGGCCCTGTAGCCGTCGTAGCCGGAGGCGGCGTCGGGCTTGGCGAGAAAGGCGCAGTGGCCGCCGTGTTCGGTTTCGAGCAGGGTGATGGCGGGGTTGGCGGCGATGGCGGCGTAGGTTTCGGGAGTGATGCGGATGAAGGGGTCGTCGCAGGCGTGGAGGATGAGGGTGGGGACGGCGATGCGCTCGAGGACGCGGGCGGCGGCGGCGCGGTGGTAGTAGTCGTCGGCGTTGCGGAAGCCAGAGTAAAGGGCGGTGATGCGGTCGTCGAACTCTCGGATGGAGCGGATGTTGGAGGCGACCTGGGGATCGAAGGCGCGGGGGAAGAGCATGGCCTTGCGGCGGAAGCGGCGGATGAGAGCGCGGAGGAAGCGGCGTTCGTAGTAGCGGTTGGCGAGGTTGTGGAGAGCGTCGGCGGAGGCGGCGAGATCCATGGCGGGGGAGACGCCGACGACGGAGTGGAGTTGGGGTGGGGCGGATGCGCCGAGGTCGCCGGCGAGCTTGAGGACGAGGTTGCCGCCCATGGAGTAGCCGATGAGAGAGACGGACTGGAGCTGCTCGGCGGCGAGGAAGAAGCGGAGGACGCGGTCGACGTCGGACGAGAGGCCGGAGTGGTAGAGCGTGGGGGTGAGGCGGGCCATGGTGTACTGGCGGCCGCCGCAGTTGCGCATGTTCATGCGGATGACGTTGCAGCCGGAGCGCCAGAGCTTGTTGGCGTTGCCGACGACGTACTGCGAGTGCGAGGAGCCTT
>JAZKBC010000257.1:0-2108 GCA_040388825.1 Acidobacteriota bacterium
AACCAACCTCCCCACCGACGCTCCCCTCAACCCAACCCTCCCCACCCTCTTCATCGTCGGCGACTCCACCGCCCGCAACGGCGCCAACCTCGGCTGGGGAGACCACTTCGCTCCTCTCCTCGACACCTCCCGCATCAACCTCGCCAACCGCGCCATCGCCGGCCGCTCCTCCCGCACCTACATCAACGAAGGCCACTGGTCCAAAACCCTCGCCGAAATGAAGCCCGGCGACTACCTCCTCCTCCAGATGGGACACAACGACGGCGGCGATCTCGGCGGCCCCAAACCCCGCGGCTCCCTCAAAGGCATCGGCACCGAAACTCAGGACGTCCCCCAGACCGCCGGCCCCAACGCCGGCAAAACCGAAACCGTCCGCACCTTCGGCGCCTACCTCCGCCAGATGATCGACGACGCCAAGGCCAAAGGCGTCCACCCCATCCTCCTCACCACCACCATCCGCAACATCTGGACCACCGACGCCGACGGCCACCCGCACATCGAACGCGACATGGGCTATAGCACTTTCATCCGCCAGGTCGCCGCCCAGGAAAAAATCCCCGTAGTCGACATGGCCTCAGTCGAAGCCGACCACCTCGAAGCCCTCGGCAAAGACGCCACCGCCAAACTCTTCCCCATCGACCACACCCACACCAGCCCCGAAGGCGCCACCCTCGTAGCCCAGTCAGTAGCCCAAGCCCTCCGCAAAGCCGAGTCCCCCTTGGCCGCCTACCTCAAACCCTGAGCTACTCCCTATTCCCTCCTCCCTACTCCCTGCTTTTCGTCTAAAATCAAACCAGATGCGTCTGCGCACCCGCCATCTCGCCTGTCTTCTGCTGCTGCTCTCATCCCTGAGTGCAACTGCGGGCAGCGCGCAAAGCACCACCGGCCTCACCCCGGGCGGACGCTATATCAGCATGCTGCTCTCGCAGCGTTCTGCAGCCTCCGTCTCCTCTGAGCCCCGCGCCACCGGCAACGCCTCCTACAAGATCGTTGCCGCAGCGCTTCCCGCAGCCGCTCGCACTCGCAGTGCCGCAGCCTGGACCATGCGTCCTCCCGCCGCACACGCCAGTGCGCTCCAGGCCGCAACCTCCCGCCTCAGCTAGTCGACGCTCCCCTCCAGCGTCCTGCGGCCCCGCCGCGTCCACCTTTCAGCGCCCTCGTTCGCCCTCACCTCAAAGGATTCCCCGTGTTCAACAAAGCCCTCGCCAAAGTTTTCGGTACCTCCAACGAGCGCGCCGTCAAGCGCATGCTCCCCGTCCTTGCCACCATCAACGGCCACGAAGCCGCTCTCCAGCAGCTCACCGACGAGCAGCTCCAGAACAAGACCGTCGAGTTCCGCGCCCGCATCGCCGCCGCCATCGAAGGCATCACCGACAAAGACGAAATCATCGCCGCCGAGAAGCAGATCCTCACCGACCTCCTTCCCGAAGCCTTCGCCGTCGTCCGCGAAGCCGGCAAACGTGTCGTCGGCATGCGTCACTTCGACGTCCAGATGATCGGCGGCATGGTCCTCCACTCCGGCAAGATCGCCGAAATGAAGACCGGTGAAGGCAAGACCCTCGTCGCCACCCTCCCCTGCTATCTCAACGCCCTCGCCGGCCACGGCGTCCACGTCGTCACCGTCAACGACTACCTCGCCAAGCGCGACGCCGAGTGGATGGGCAAAATCTACGGCTTCCTCGGCCTCTCCGTCGGCGTCATCGTCCACGATCTCTCCGACCAGCAGCGCCGCGACGCCTACAACTCCGACATCACCTACGGCACCAACAACG
Source organism: Acidobacteriota bacterium (assembly GCA_040388825.1). Lineage (GTDB taxonomy): Bacteria > Acidobacteriota > Terriglobia > Terriglobales > Acidobacteriaceae > Granulicella. The sequence continues at coordinate 1,773 of JAZKBC010000257.1, forward strand.
AGTTCGGCTTCGACTACCTCCGCGACAACATGAAGTTCGAGCTCAAGGACCAGGTCCAGCGCGGACAGTACTACTGCATCGTCGACGAAGTCGATTCCATCCTCATCGACGAAGCCCGCACCCCGCTCATCATCTCCGGCCCCACCGACCAGACCACCGACAAGTACGCCATCGCCGACAAGATCATCCCCGACCTCGAGCAGGGCGAGCTCATCGACAAGCTCTACGAGGCGCTCAACGAAGTCAGCGATGAGGTGACGCGCGCGGCCAAGAAGAGCGGCGCGGGCAAGGTTACCAAGGGCAAGGTCACGCTGACGCTGGACATCGAGCACGACC
>JAZKBC010000257.1:2118-4312 GCA_040388825.1 Acidobacteriota bacterium
CTACGTCGTCGACGAAAAATCCCGCTCCATCACCGTCACCGACGACGGCTGGGAAAAGATCGAAAAGATCCTCGGCATCACCAACATCGCCGAGCCCGAAAACTGGGACATGAAGCACCACATCGAGACCGCCATCAAGGCCCACACGCTCTACAAGCTCGACGTCGAATACGTAGTCAAGGACGGCGAAGTCATCATCGTCGACACCTTCACCGGCCGCCTCATGCCCGGCCGCCGCTGGTCCGACGGCCTCCATCAGGCCGTCGAAGCCAAGGAAGGCGTCCAGATCCGCAAAGAGGATCAGACCCTCGCCACCATCACCTTCCAGAACTACTTCCGCCTCTACAAAAAGCTCTCCGGCATGACCGGAACCGCCGAGACCGAGGCCTCCGAGTTCAACTCCATCTACAAGCTCGACATCGTCGTCATCCCCACCAACCGCATCATGCAGCGGCTTGAAAACCCCGACGTCGTCTACCGCACCGAGAAGGAAAAGTTCTTCGCCGTCGCCGATGAAATCGATCGCCTCCACGAGCAGAAGCAGCCCGTTCTGGTCGGCACCACCAGCATCGAAAAGTCCGAGCGCCTCTCCGACATCCTCAAGCGCAAGGGCGTCCGCCACGTCGTCCTCAACGCCAAGTTCCACGAGAAGGAAGCCGAAATCGTCGCCCAGGCCGGCCGCCTCGGCATGGTCACCATCGCCACCAACATGGCGGGCCGCGGTACGGACATCCTGCTCGGCGGCAACCCCGAGTTCATGGCCCGCCAGGAGCTCGTCAAAGGCACCGCGCAGAACAACGGCGTCCGCGCCCTCTCACCGGCTGAAGGCTCCATCCACCCCGTAGCTCCAGCCGGCTTCACCCGCTTCTACTACCAGGGCCAGGAGTTCGAGTGCCCCGAACCCCTGTGGACCGCCACCATCGCCCGCCATCAGGACGCCACCAAGGCCGAGCATGACGCCGTCATCGAAGCCGGCGGCCTGCACATCCTCGGCACCGAGCGCCACGAGTCCCGCCGCGTCGACAACCAGCTCCGCGGCCGCGCCGGCCGTCAGGGCGACCCCGGCTCCTCCCGCTTCTTCCTCTCCCTCGAAGACGACCTCATGCGCATCTTCGCCCGCGAGTGGGTCGGCACCCTCCTCCAGCGCCTCGGCATGGAAGAAGGGGTCCCCATCGAGAGCCGCATGATCTCCAAGCGCATCGAAAGCGCCCAGCAGCAGGTCGAGTCGCAGAACTTCGAATCCCGCAAACACGTCCTCGAGTACGACGACGTCATGAACAAGCAACGCGAAGCCGTCTACGGCCTCCGCCGCCAGCTCATGGAAGGTGTCGAACAGAAGCAGCTCATCACCGACGACTACCTCTCCACAATCCTCTCCGGAATCCTCGAAGAGAACGTCCCCGAAAAAGCCCACCCCGATCAGTGGAACACCCAGCAGATGTTCACCCAGATCTACGACGTCTTCGGCGCCAACTTCGAAGGCGTCATTGACACCACCTCGCTCAACCGCCACGAGCTCGGCGAAGCCATCTTCACCAAGCTGCAGGAGCGCTACGACGTCAAGGAGAAGATCCTCGGCGACGCCCAGATGCGCTACCACGAGCGCGTCGTCATGCTCTCCGTCCTCGACGGCCTCTGGAAAGAACACCTCCTCAACATGGATCACCTCAAGGAAGGCATCGGCCTCCGCGGCTACGCCCAGGTCGATCCCCTCGTCGAGTACAAAAAAGAATCCTTCATCATGTTCGAAGCCATGATGATGCGCTTCCAGGAAGACACCGCCCGCCACCTCTTCCGCATGCAGATCCTCGCTCCCGACGGCACTCCCATCGAAACCCCCGAGCAACTCGCCGCCCTGCAATCCCGCTCGCTCCGCACTCCGCCCCCGGCGCAGATGCCCCAACCCTCCGAAACCCACTGGCAGCCCAACAACCCCTCCCTCACCTCCGGCCAGGGGAACCCAGGCATGGGAGCCGAGTACATCGGCAACCAGCCCTCAGCCCAGCAAAACTCGGCAGCGGCCAAGGCCACTACCACCATCGACGCTCTCGAAAAAGAGTTCGAGCGCAACAAGCAACGCGACCTCAACGCCGCCCGCATGGCCGGAGGCTCCGCCGCCGCCACCAGCGTAGCCCAGCGCCGCACCGGCAACGACGTAGGCCGCAACGACCCCTGCCCCTGCGGCTCCGGCAAG
>JAZKBC010000258.1:0-5429 GCA_040388825.1 Acidobacteriota bacterium
ATCCTCATCCCTCACGCCCTCTGCGGCATCCTCGCCTTCCTCCTCGGCCCCACTCAATTCTCCACCCGCCTCCGCCTCTACTCCGTGCGACTCCACCGCACCCTCGGCCGCACCTACGTCGCCTGTGTCGCAATCGCGGCCCCTCTCGCTATCTGGTCCACCGCCTACGCCGACTACCCGCATCCCCACTACTTCCAGGCAGCCACCGCCGTCCAGGGCACAGCCTGGTTCACCACCACCGCCGTCGCCTTCATCGCCGCCATCTGCCGCCGCATCCCCACCCACCGCCGCTGGATGATCCGTTCCTACGCCGTCACCTTCACCTTCGTCTCCACCCGAGTCCTCCGCCCCATCCCTGCATGGAACCACATGGGCCGCGGCCGCATCGCCGTCGCCATCATCTGTGTCACCCTCGCCTCGATCTTCGCGCCAGAAATCGGCAGCCAGCTCGCAAGCCTCTTCAAGCGCCTGTCTACCTCTTCACCTTCTGCACCTTGATCCACGCATCCACCCGCGTCTCCAGCAGATCCAGCGGCATCGCTCCGCCGTCCAGAATCTCGTCATGGAACGCCTTGATGTCGAACTTCGCCCCCAGCTCCGTCTTCGCCCGTTCCCGCAGCTTCCGAATCGTCAACTGCCCCATCTTGTAAGCCAGCGCCTGCCCCGGCCACGCAATGTACCGGTCGGTCTCCGTCTGCGCCAGCGCATCATTCACATCGTTGGCATGCATGTAGTCGATCACCTGCTGCCGCGTCCATCCCTTGTCGTGGATTCCCGTATCCACCACCAGCCGCACCGCGCGAAACAGCTCCGAGTTCAGCCGCCCATAATCCGACCCCGGCTCCTGGTACAGCCCCACTTCCTTGCCCAGTTGCTCCGCATACAACGCCCATCCCTCGGTGTACGCCGTATAAAAAGCCCGCAGCCGAAACTTCGGCAGCCCGGTCAACTGCTGCGCCACGCTGATCTGCAAATGATGCCCCGGCACACCCTCGTGATACGCCACCGCCTCATCATCGTTCAGCGTCCGCGTCGTCGGATCAGCCACGGCAACCACAACGCGCCCGGCCCGCTTCCCATCCGGAGTCCCCGCGTTATAGTGCGTCGCCTCCGCCTTCGCAAAATCCGGAATCGCCTCCACCGTCACCGGAGACTTCGGCAGCAGCCCAAACAGCTGCGGCAGCTTCGGCTGCATCTCGTCGATGTAGTGCTTGAAGTCATCCACAATCTGCTGTTCACTCTTCGGAGTCCACCGCGGATCAGAATTAATCGCCTTCCGAAAACTCTCCAGGTCCTTATACCCCTGCTTGTGCGCCAGCACGGTCATCTCTGCGGTAATCCGCTTCACCTCCCGCAACCCCAGCTCATGCACTTCTTCCGGAGTAATGTTCACGGTCGTCATCGTCTTTACGGCTTCCGCATACCGCCGCTTCCCATCCGGCAGGCTCTCGATCGAAAGCTTCTCCCGCCCCTTCGGCACATACTCATCGCTCAAGAACTTCGAGAACGCCGCATAAGCCGGCAGCACTTCGCCCTTCACCACGTCGTCAATCTCTTTGGTCAACTTCTGCTTATCCGCATCGCTGAACGTCTTCGGAAACTTCGTCTCCGGAATCAAAAACGGATCCGCCGCAATAATCCCCGAGCACTGCCCTGGCAGCTTCACCACCACCAGCTTCGGCGGCATCAACCCATCCTTCATCCCCGCCCGCAGCACCTCAATGGTCTGCGTCAGCACCCGCGGAATCTGCTTCAATCGCGCCACATAGTCCTCATAATGCTGCACCGAATCCAGCGGCACGCTCAGCGGCAGATCCGCCAACCCCGTATGCACGCCGTTCTGCTGGTTGATCGGCATCTCGTAATTCTTCATCGCGTAGCTAACATCGCCGCGCTCCAGCGACCGCACCAGCAGCTCATGCGACAGCAAATCCGTCTCCGCCATCCCCTCCGTCGGAATCGCCTTCAGCCGCGCCAGAAACGCATCCGCCTGCGCATGCTCCCGCGCCGTCTCCGCCAGCGACGCATCCCCCAGCTTGTCGTTATAGCGATAGTCCCCCATCGACGTCGCCCGCTCCGGCGAGTTCTTCAGCTCGTTCTGGAAGTACTCCTCAAACAGCGCGTTCTGCGCCGCCACCCGTTCCGCTACCGGTGCAGCCTGTCCAAACGCCGCTACGCCCAGGCCAAAAGCCGCCAACCCATACACAAGATTCCGCATGCCGCCAAGATAGCAGATGCTCAAACTTTCTGAATTTCAGATATTCTGAGAATTGGAGGATTCAGTCATGGCTGGGATCACGATCAAAATGGGTAAGCGCGGAACCTTGGTGCTTCCGTCGAAGCTCCGCAAGCAATTCGGCCTCACCGACGGATCGTTACTCTCGGCAGAAATCAAGGATGGCGAAATCCGCATTCGACCTTCCTTCGTTTATGAGCCCGAAGTCTGGTCCGACGAAACCAGGGCCTACTTCATCCTCATCAATTCGGTCACGCGCGAGGAATATGATCGTGGCTTGCCTGACGTCCTCGCCATGGGTATCGATCCTACAAAAATCAAAGGTCTGCCTCCCGATTACCGCGATTCCCTTCCCACGGACGAAGAGTGGGACGCCCGCATGCAAAAGTCGGTAGCCGAGTTCGGCCAAGAGAAGCTGCGTGCCTAGCCGCTTTCCACCCATCGCCGTCTACCTCGACGCCAACGTCCTCTACTCAGCCTCCGACCGCGAGAAACACCGATTCCTCCAGTTCTGGCAGATGCACGGTGTCACTCCAGCCACCTCCATGTATGCCCTCGGTGAAGTGCGGCGCAACATCCGTCTCGCGGAACATCACCGGCGCTTTGACGCACTCCTCCAGCGCACGATGCTCGTCAGCGACGGTCCCCTCGAGATCATCCCGCCTTCCGTCCGGCTCGTTCCCAAGGACCGGGCCATCCTCGCCGCCGCCATTCACTCCAGCGTCGACTACCTCGTCACCGGCGACATCAACCACTTCGGTCATCTTTACGGCACGACCATCTCCCATATCAAGATCGTGGCGCCCACCCCCTTTCTCAATCTCTTTAGCTACCGCCTCGAGCTCGCGTAAAATCAACTCCAGACCCTGCACGCCGGAGTGCCTCCCCTGTCCACCTCGCTCAACGCGCTCATGCTCTTCCTCGCCTCGCAGCATGGTCTTACCCACTACCTCAAGACCCACTACGCCGACCACACCTTCCGCGACATCTATCGCTGGAACGCCTTCGACATCTCGATGCTCGTCCCCTACTTCATCGTGATGATCATCCTCGCCTTCTACGGCATCCATCGCTACCAGCTCGTCTGGATCTACTACCGCAACCGCCGCAACGCCGCCAAATCCACCGAGCCCATCGCCACCTTCCCCGAAGGCCAGCTCCCCTTCGTCACCATCCAGCTCCCTATCTATAACGAGCAGTTCGTCATCGACCGCCTCCTCGACGCCATCTGCCGCATCGACTACCCCCGCGACCGCTTCGAAGTCCAGCTCCTCGACGACTCCACCGACGAAACCGTCAAAGTCGCCCAGGAAATCGTCGCCCGCTACGCCGCCGGAACCGCCGGCCTCGACCCCCAGCCCGTCCACTATCTCCACCGCACCAACCGCTACGGCTACAAGGCCGGAGCCCTCGAAGAAGGCCTCAAGACCGCCAAGGGCGACCTGATCGCCATCTTCGACGCCGACTTCGTCCCTCCCCCCACCTGGCTCAACCAGGTCGTCCACCACTTCGCCGAACCCGGCGTCGGCATGGTCCAAACCCGCTGGACCCACCTCAACCGCAACTACAGCTTCCTCACCCAGGTCGAAGCCATCCTCCTCGACGGCCATTTTGTGCTGGAACACGGCGGCCGCTCCCGCGCCGGCGTCTACTTCAACTTCAACGGCACCGCCGGCATGTGGCGGCGCGAAGCCATCGAAGAAGCCGGCGGCTGGCAGCACGACACCTTAACCGAAGACACCGACCTCAGCTATAGGGCACAGCTGAAAGGTTGGAAGTTCAAATACCTCCAGGACGTCGAGTGCCCCGCCGAGCTCCCTATCGAGATGACCGCCTTCAAAACCCAGCAAGCCCGCTGGGCCAAGGGCCTCATCCAGACCAGCAAAAAAATCCTCCCCACGGTCTTCCGTTCCAACGCCCCGTTCCACACCAAGCTCGAAGCCTTCTACCACCTCACCGCGAACATCAGCTACCCGCTCATGATCGTGCTCTCGGTGCTGCTCATGCCCGCAATGATCATCCGCTCCTGGCAGGGGCCCATCCAGATGCTGCTCATCGACCTCCCGCTCTTCATGGCGTCGACGATGTCCGTCTCCAGCTTCTACCTCGTCAGCCAGAAAGAGCTCTTCCCCCGCACCTGGTACAAGACCTTCATCTACCTGCCGTTCCTCATGGCCCTAGGCGTCGGCCTCACCATCACCAACACCAAGGCCGTCATGGAAGCCCTCTTCGGCATCAAGAGCGCCTTCGCCCGCACCCCCAAATACGCCGTCAAAAAGAAGGGCGAAAGATCCCAGGCCCGCAAGTACCGCAAGCGCCTCGGCATCATCCCCTGGATCGAACTCGCCATCGGCTGCTACTTCGCTGGAACCGTCTACTACGCCATCACCACCGAGAACTTCTTCACCGTCCCCTTCCTTCTCCTCTTCGTCCTCGGCTACTGGTACACCGGCCTCCTTAGCATCTTCCAGGGCCTCTTCGACAAACGCGAAGCCCGCGGCGAAATGCACGAAAAACCTTACCCCGTCGGCATCTGATCCAAGCATTCTTAGGGCCGAAGGCCCGGCCTATCCCAGCCTGGGGCGAAGCCCCAGGAGGTAATGCGATGCGTAGGCGTCCGAGCGCTGAAGGCGCGACCTATAAGCCCCCACGGGGGTAAGATTGCGCTCAGGATCGCAAGATGCCACCCCAACCCATCCCGCCGGAACTCCAACAGAACATGCGCTCTCTGACATACGACGAGGCATGGGATCAGATCGAAGCTCTCTTCGGCAGCGCCCGTGAAGCTTTCGCAGCGGTCGGTGGTGGAGCAGCCTTCCTCCGCTCGGAGCGTTCCGCGGAGGATGAGGAATTGGTTCGCTAACCATAACCACTCAAAATTCTGTCAAGCCCCCCACACCCCGCTACAGCCACAAAAGGCCCATCAACACTGGCTATTTCTCCACAAATACTTTGGCCCACTTGCCCCTCCCAACTCGCTACAATAGAAGTAGGGATAAAGATCTGGAAGCCGGCCACAGCCTCCAAAATCAGCACGAAAAACTCCCAACTCTGAACTCCAAACTGGATTCTTAACGTCTCTGCGACGCCTGACCCGCCACGGCCAGTTCAGGCGACCCGTGCCTCCAAATTCGCAGCTAACCCCAGCAGAATGAAATACTTGACAGGTAACCCCTTTAGAATGAAGGGCGTA
>JAZKBC010000259.1:0-4476 GCA_040388825.1 Acidobacteriota bacterium
ATGGTCTCCAACGCCTTCCAGACCACCCTCAACCTCGTCCGCGGCAACGCCAAGGCCACCTACGAATCCGAGCAGCGTCTCCGCGCCACGCTCACCTCCATCGCCGATGGCGTCGTCGTCTGCGACCTCGAAGGCCGCGTCGAAATGCTCAACACTGTCGCCCAGCAGCTCTCCGGCTGGCGTCAGGACGAAGCCATCAACCACCTCGTCGACACCGTCTTCCCTGTCCTCGACGAAGCCACCCGCGAGCCCGTCGAATCCATCTTCTCGCTCGTCAAGCGCCACAACCGTGCCATCGGCTCCACCGCCCACGCCATCCTCCGCCGCCGCGACGGTTCCGAGCTCCACATCGATAACTCCGGCGCGCCCATCTACGACTTCGCCGGCAACCTCGCCGGCGTCGTCATCGTCATCCGCGACGTCAGCGACCAGCGCCGCACCCAGGCCGCTCTTCTCGCCAGCGAAAAACTCGCCGTCGCTGGCCGCCTCGCCGCCACCATCGCCCACGAGATACACAACCCGCTCGACGCCGTCGTCAATCTCGTCTACCTCATGAAGAGCGGCGCCACACCCGAAGAGAACGACCAGTTCCTCGACATGGCCGCCTCCGAGCTCGCGCGCGTCACCCAGATCTCCCGCGCCATGCTCGGCATGTACCGCGAAGCCCGCACCCCCGTCACCGTCGACCTCGCCGACGTCCTCAACTCCGTTCTCCTTCTCCTCGACCGCCGCCTCGCCGACTGCGGCGTCACCGCTTCCACCGCCTACTACGGCGAGCCCATCGTCACCGGCTTCCCCGCCGAACTCCGCCAGGTCTTCACCAACCTCATCTCCAACGCCGTCGACGCCTCCTCCACCGGCTCCACCATCGACATCATCGTCCGCCAGCAGCGCGCCAACAAAGGCCGCAGCCCCGGCCCTCCGGGCGTCAACGTCTCCGTCACCGACCACGGCAGCGGCATCACCCCAGACGCCCTCCCCCAAATCTTCCAGCCCTTCTTCACCACCAAGGGCGAGTCCGGAACCGGCCTCGGCCTCTGGGTCTCACAGGGCATCATCCACAAACACGGCGGCACCATCCGCGTCGACACCAACACCGACTCCATCCAGCACGGCACCACCATCACCGTCTTCATCCCCCGCGGCGAAGTCGACATCGTCGACACCACCCAGTCGCCCTCCGGCACCATCCCCTTCCCGCCTACCCCCCGCTTCTAGCTCAGCCTCTTCCGCAAAACCTCCGCAGCCGCTTCACAATCCCGCCGACTCAAATCGCAATGCGTCACCAGCCTCACCGCATCGCGCCCAATCGCACTCACCAGCACACCATCCCCCTTCAGCGCAGCCGTCACCTCCACCGCATTCGCCTTCTTCAACCTGAAGATCACAATATTCGTCTCCACCGTCTTCAAGTCCAGCTCAACCCCCTCGCACGCCGCCACAACCTCGGCCATCATCCGCGCATTGGCGTGATCCTCGGCCAGCTTCGCCGGCCCTTCCTCCAGCGCAATCAACCCCGCCGCCGCCAGCACACCCGCCTGCCGCATGCCTCCACCCAGCGCCTTGCGATAAACCCGCGCGCGCTCCACATCTTCCCTCGACCCCACCAGCATCGACCCCACCGGCGCCCCCAGCCCCTTCGACAAACAGAACATCACCGTATCGAATCCGTGAGTGATCTCCTTCACATCCACACCCAGCGCCACAGCCGCATTAAAAACCCGAGCCCCATCCAGATGCGTCTTCAACTCCGCCGCCTTCGCCCCCGTCCAAATCTCTTCCAGCACATCCACCGGAGTCACCACGCCCCCCGCCATGTTGTGCGTATTCTCGATCGTCACCATCGCCGTCGCTGCGCGGTAATAAATCTTCGGCGCAATCGCCCGCTCAATCTGCTCCCACCGCAGAATCCCGCGCTCTCCCGCCACGGCCCGCGGCACGCATCCTGAAAACGCCGCGACCATCGCCATCTCCCAATCCAGCACATGCGCCCGCGCCTCGCAGATCACCTCCTGCCCATGCTGCGTATGCAGCCGCATGGCAATCTGGTTCCCCATCGTCCCCGTCGGCACAAAGATCGCGGCCTCGCGACCAAACACCGCAGCCGCGCGCTCTTCCAGCCGATTCACGGTCGGGTCTTCCCCATAAACATCATCCCCAACCTCAGCCTCAGCCATCGCCGTCCGCATAGCCGCGGAAGGCCGCGTCACCGTATCACTCCGCAGATCAATCCCCATCACCACTCCTCAAAACTCACCGCGACAAAACTCAAAACTCTAGACTCAAAACTCTAAACTGAATTCTTATCCGTTCTTGCTCTTGCATTTCTGTCTGTCTTTCCCGCAGGTGATCTGCTGTGGAAGCCCACTCAAGCCGCCACCTCTTCCAGCAACCTCCCAAACACCTCATTCGAAACCAAACGCCCCCGCAGCGTCAGCATCCATCGCCCATCCTCAACTCGCATCAACCCATCCGCAACCATATCCGCAACCGCCCCCTCACACCCAGCCACCCAATCCTCTCTCAACCCATCCACCGCAACCCCCTCCAACATCCGCAAACCCAAAAACAGCGCCTCCTCAAACGCGCCGCGCTCTCCCACCCGAGTCACCACCGGGCCCACCACCCCATACTCCCGCATCTCCTCCGCATTCGCCCACCGCACCGCTCCCTCTACTCCCTTCTCCCTACTCCCTGCTCCCTGCAACATCGAGTGCGCATCCAGCCCCAACCCCACATACGGCTCCCTCAGCCAATACCGCGAGTTATGCCGCGACCTCCGTCCCTCCCGCGCAAAGTTCGAAATCTCATACTGCCCAAATCCCATCCCCGGTAAAAACTCGCAAGCGCGTTCATACATCTCCGCCGACCGCTCCTCCTCCGGCACCGCATGCGCATGAAACCTCTGCCCGCCCGCCATCACCTCGGTTCCCAGCCGCGAGTCCTCATCCACCTCCAGCATGTACACGCTCAAATGCGCCAACCCCGCTCCCGCCGCCACCTCCAGCGAATGCCTCCAGCTCTCCTCCGTCTGGTACGGCAGCCCCGCAATCAAATCCGCGCCCACATCCGCAATCCCCGCCGCCTGCAGTCGCGCAATCTCCCGCACGCACTCGCGCTCGGTATGCGTTCTCCCCACCGCCGCTGCCTCGCGATCCACAAAACTCTGCACGCCCAGGCTCAGCCGGTTCACTCCCAGCCGCATCGCCTCGTCCAGCACGGCATCCCCAATCTGCAGCGGAGCCGCCTCCATCGTGATCTCCGCATCCCCCTCCACGTCGAACACCCCACGCAGCGCCCCAAAAATCTTCCCCAGCTGCCCCGCCGACAGCAAACTCGGCGTCCCTCCCCCGAAGTAAACCGTATCCACCCTCCGCGGCAGCACCCCACCCAGCGCCTCCGCAGCCGCTCCAACCCCCTCAATCTCCGCGCAAAGCCTCCCCACATACGCGTCCAGCTCCCCCGCAGTCCCCACCCCCGACGCGAAGTTGCAAAAGCTGCACTTCGCCCGGCAGAACGGCACCGACACATACACGCCCAGCGGCCTGCTCTCGCGCATAAATCCATTCTTTCACGCGTCTTCGTCACATCCGGCGGCATCCAATCCCGGCAACCTCTAAAATCGTTCCCATGGCCGCAAGCTCCACCCAAACAGAATCTCCGCAGCAGAAGGCCACCACCCCAACGGCCAATCCTCCCGCGCCCGAGAAGAAAGACGATGACGTAGTCGGCAAAGCCTACGACGGCCGCCTCATGCGCCGCCTCTTCGGCTACCTCTCGCCCTACAAGCTTCAGGCCGGCATCTCCGCCTGCGGAATCCTGCTCAAGTCCCTCACCGACATCGCCGGCCCCTTCCTCCTCGCCGTCTCCGTCGACACCTACCTCGCGCCCGCGCCCGACAAAGCCCACTGGATCGCCCGCTTCCTCTCCGCGAACCCCATGACCGGCATCACTGAACTCGCCGTCATCTACATGGCCGCGCTGCTCATCACCTTCGGCCTTGAACTCGTCCAGACCTACCTCATGCAGTGGACCGGCCAGAAGATCATGTTCGACCTGCGCTCGCAGATCTTCCGCCACATCCAGCGCATGCACATCGCCTTCTTCGATCGCAATCCCGTCGGCCGCCTCGTCACCCGCGTCACCTCCGACGTCGACGCCCTCAACGACATGTTCACCTCCGGCGTCCTCGCTATCTTCGAAGACGTCTGCTCCCTCACCGCCATCATCGTCATCATGCTGTGGATGAGTTGGCCGCTCGCCCTGCTCACTCTCTCCGTCATCCCCGGCATCGCCTACGCCACGCATCTCTTCCGCAAACACGTCCGCGAATCCTACCGCCGCCAGCGCTCCGCCACCGCCAAAATCAATGCCTTCACGCAGGAGTACGTCTCCGGCATGAGTGTCGTCCAGCTCTTCAATCGCGAAGCCCGCGCCTTCCGCGACTTCTCCGCCGTCAACGCCGAGAACAAAGAA